>WHSP01000022.1 GCA_009380025.1 Gemmatimonas sp.
GCGATGATCCCGCAGGAGCAGGAGCGAGCGGAGATCCTCCGTGGCGGCGAACGGATCGCTATCGAGTGGCCCGAAAGAGACGTTGTAGGCGTAAATGTGCCCGGGCAGCAGCGGATCCTCGAATGGCGCGTCGGGCTTCGGCGCCGCCTCGGCCACGGCGATGTGGAGGTTCTCTCCGACGCGAACCGTGCGCGTGACCCCGCTGATCAGCGCTGCGGGCTCGGTGAAGAGGGCGTCGCCGGGGCCGGTGTCGACGGGGGCGTCGAAGACGGAGAGACGGACCGCGCGGGGCTCCTTCAGCGCCACCCACACAGACACGAAGTTCGGTTCGACCCGGCGCACGATCGGGCCCGCGAGCAGGAGGGGCCAGTCTTTCGCTGAGGGCATGAGGCCTCGCGCGGCATTCCGCGGCCAGGGGGCTCCACCGTGGAGATTGGACAGGGGCGTCCGCCAAGGTGGGACGGGGGAAGCGGGCGCATCGCCCCGGAACAGATGGGCCCAAGAGGCTGGCCTCGCGCGCCGGGGGCACGCTAAAACGCCGTGCTTTCGCCGTCAACGACTCTCTATTCAGAAGCTAAAGAAGCTCTCTTCGGAGTTGCCCAAACACCCGCTGGTCGAGCAAGTCGAGCATGACGGGCGACTGATCGGTAGCCAGTACCTGCCCCGAGGCGGGCGGCCGGGATGCTGAGCGCGCCGCTTCCGGCCGCTCGATGGCGGGATCGTGGGCGGCATCCTCGATGACCTGCAACGGCCGGCCGTAGCGTTTGCGGGGTTCGTCTTGGAACAACCCTACGATGGAGGAACAATCAGCGCTTCGGCGAAAATACCCAAATTGGGTGGGTGGAAAGAATGGGTAGTTTCCCCCATATGGCTGGCTGATTCAGATGAGCCCGTGCTTGTGGGCGTATGACGCCATGCGGGCAGGGGCCCGCGCGAGGCTCGCTGCAAGGAGTCCGGATGAGGTATCTAGTTCGCATCGGTAGGTCGTGGACCTTCGCTCGTCTTGGCGTGTTGGCCATCCATGGTCCGTGTTGGAAGGCCGCCGGAACTCGAAGAAACCTTCCCCAAACAGGAGCAATCCGTACGCCCAAAAATGACTTAAAGTATGGGCATATAGCTTTTTAGACGATTTGGTATCCCGGCTGGAATTTGGGGTTTTTTCGGGTCACAGGACCCTGCCGGGTGGAGGCACGACCAATGCGCGTGATCCGGAATCCGCGGCCGGGTGACTATCCGGGCTTCGCCACGCAGGGTATTCTCGTGTGGTCGCAGAGAAGGACGGGGAGTCAGGAGGGGTAGCCGGGCGTGATCCCAGGCAACGGACGTATTCCGGTGCCTCGAAGGCTTCTCCGCGCGGTGGGGTGTCCGAAGGAGAACCGGGGATGAGGCACAGGATGAGTTTAATGGAGGACTATCGATATCTGATCCTCGCTGAGGGCGAGTTCGGACCGCTCACATCGAAGACAGCCAACAGCGCGATCCGGTATATCGGCGATCGAGTAGTTGGCGTGATCGACTCGAAGCAGGCTGGCCGAAAGGTTCAAGAGGTGCTCGGTTTCGGAGGGGACATACCCGTCGTGGGAACTCTCGCGGAGGGACTCGAATTCGAACCGACTGCACTGCTTATCGGCATCGCACCATCGGGCGGCAGGCTTCCGCTACACTGGCGGCCGACGCTCATCGGCGCGCTCGAAGCCGGGCTCCCGCTCGTCAGTGGGCTGCATATCTATCTCTCCGACGACCCGGAACTCGCTCAACTCTCGGAGCTCGAGGGCGTGCCGATCCACGATCTGCGGAAACCCCCCGAGGATCTGAGCATCTCCCTCGGGAAAGCGCGAGAGGTCGATGCGCTCGTCGTGCACACCGTCGGAACCGACTGCAATATCGGCAAGATGACTGCTGCCCTGGAGATCCGCCGGTCCCTCGTGGAGCGCGGAGCCAGCGTCGGGTTCGCTCCGACCGGGCAGACCGGAATCCTCATCGAGGGATGGGGGATCTCGGTCGATTCGGTGATCGCCGACTACATCGCCGGCGCCGCTGAACGCATCGTCCTCGAGGCCGCGGCCGCCAACGACATCGTCCTCGTCGAGGGGCAGGGCTCCCTCGTCCACCCGGCCTACTCAGGCGTCACCCTCGGGCTCCTGCACGGCTCCATGCCGGATGTCATGATCCTCTGCCACCAGCCCTCGCGCACCTGTGCCTACGGTGCCGGCGGCGCCTTCCGATGGATGCCCATCCCCTCGCTCCCGGAAATGATCGCTATCTGCGAATCGGCGATCCGACCCCTCCGGGAGTCGAAGGTCATCGGTATCGCCCTCAATACCTCCGACCTCTCCGAAGACGAGGCGCTCACCGCTCGGGACCGGGCCGAGCAACAGACTGGCCTGCCCGCCACTGATCCCGTTCGTTGGGACCCGAAGCCTCTCTCCTCCGCTATCCTGGACGCAGCCGCGGCCAAGGCTCGCTAGTACCCCCGGTCACAGGTACGGCGACGTATTCCGAATCCCCAAGAATGGTCATCCCCGCGAAGGCGGGGATCCAGTGGCTCCGTCGGTTGCGGTGCTCTGGATTCCCGCCTTCGCGGGAATGACGGTGGGGGATACGGGAATGACGAAGGGGATGACCAGGAATACGTCGTCTTATTTCTGGCACGGAAGTACTAAGGTCTCACGCGGAGACGCGGAGACGCGAAGAACAAGCTGTGGTAGTTCGAAAGGCGAGCGGGGAAGGTGCTACTTGCGGGTGGGAGAGGGCGCGGGTACCTTGCGGTTGAGAATCAGTCTCAAATACTGCGAAGAGCGCGACGATATGCGACGGATGGGGTTGATAGGTCTGGGAATGGTCGTACTGACTGGCGTGGTCGGGTGCGACGATGATGGCCCGACGGGGCCGTCAGTGACGGAGACGGAGATGTTGACCGTGGACGCCGAGTCCGAAGACGTCTGGGCGCTTGTGGATCTTGGGACGACTCCAGCACTGGTCAGTGCTGCGGATCCATCGACATCCATGAGTTGGGATCTTGGCTTCCAGACGACCGGCGTTCGAGTGAATGGAGGTGCCGGTGGCCCGGGAGACGTCGCGACATATTGCATCTGTCAGAACGCCGACGCCTCGGATGAGGATTATCAGGCGATGACGCCAGAAACGGAGCTCGCCGATTTCGAAGCGATTTCGGCGGCCGATATCCCCCCAGAGAACGAGTGGGATACTGGCACGACGGAGAATGGTGAGTTCGGGTCTAGTGCGTGGTATCGGTACAACCTGCAGGATGCACATCACATCTGGCCGACGTTCGATGTTTACCTGGTACGAAGTGGGTCGGAGGTCTTCAAGGTGCAGATCACTAGCTATTATGGTCCGGCCGGTGAACGAAGACAGATCACCTTCCGATCCGCCAGGATCTCGGGGTGACGGTGAGGTCGCCGATGAGCAAGCGATGGCTCCGAGCGGCGTGGCTGGGCGGCCTCGCCGTCTGGACGGCGGTTGGAGTGGCCGATCTGAGCGGGCAGGCGGGGATGCTGTCGGGGCGGGTGATCGACTCGGCGACCGGCGAAGCGGTGGAGGGGGCGGTGGTGGAGGTGACCGGAGATGCCGAACAAGCGGTGGTGAGCGGGAGCGACGGGCGGTGGAGTGTCGGGCAGCTTCCGGCTGGTTCGTACACGGTTCGGGCGACGCACCTGGCGTTTGCGGGTGGGGAGGAGACCGTGGTCATCGCGAACGGGCCGGTGGAGGCGGAGGTGCAGTTGAGCCAGCGGGCGCTGCCGCTCGACGCGGTCGTGGTGACGGCCGGGCGCCGACTACAGAGACTGGCCGAGGTGCCGGTGGCGACGGAGCTGGTGACGCGGCAGGAGCTGGAGCGGTCGGGGGTCGGGGATCTGTCGCAGGTGTTGGTCGAGCGGCTGGGCATCCAGGTCGACGGAGGGCTGCCGGCGGGCGAGGGAGTGATGCTCCAGGGGCTGTCGTCGGAGCGAGTGTTGTTGCTGGTGGATGGCCAGCCGCTCGTCGGGCGCATCGGCGGGAACCTGGACGTATCGCGGATCCCGCTGTCGGCGGTGGAGCGGGTGGAAGTAGTGAAAGGGGCCCAGTCGTCGATGTACGGGTCCGAGGCGATGGGCGGGGTGATCAACATCATCACGCGGCAGGCGACGGGGGAGCCGTGGCGAGTGGGTGTCGAGATGACGGCGGGGACGCAGGGCCGGCTCGACGGCTCCGGATCGATCGGCGGTACGGCGGGAGGGATCAGCTATCTCGGGGACGTCGGGCGGCGGATGACGGAGCTGACCCCGGGTCGAGCGCAGACGAACGGAGCGATAGCGGAGCGCTGGGACGGGCTCTTCAAGCTGGGATCGCAGGTGGGACAGGACCTGCGTCTCCACGCGAGCGCACTGGTGCTGGACGAGCGACAGCGATGGCAGACCGGGACGCTCTTCCAGTTCGCAGACAATCGCCAGTGGACTGCCCAGGTGGGTGCGGAGTGGACGTGGGGGTCACACCGGCTGGCGCCGGCGCTCAGCGCCTCGGACTACACTCACCTCAGCCGCAGTGCAACTGGCCCGCAGCCAGTCGAGGGCAGCGGCGAGGAGGAGGCGCAACGCCTGTATGAGGCGGAGCTCATCTACGGGGGTAGCTGGCGAGATGTCGACGTGGATGGCGGTGTGGAGCTGAAGAGGGAGGAGATTTCGTCGGACCGGGTGGTGGATGCCGAGCGTAATCTTCACACCGTCGAGCCATTTGCCCAACTCTCGATCCCCCTCGGCGGGGTTCGCCTGGTGCCGGGGGCGAGGATCTCGGCGAGCGAGCAGTGGGGGACGCGCTTCACGCCGCGGATCGCGGCGCTGATCCGGCCGACCGCGTCGATCGCGGTTCGTGCTTCGATCGGGAGAGGCTATCGCGCGCCCTCCTTCAAGGAGCTTGCGCTGGAGTTCCTCAACGCAAGCGCGGGCGGCGGGTATACGGTGCGGGGGAACCCGGACCTGCAGCCGGAGACATCCACGAATCTGTCGCTGGCCGCGGAGTGGTCCAACGCGAATCTCTATCTACGGGCCAGCGGATACGCGAATCGGTTCGATGACTTCATCGAGACACGGCTCGTGGGAGATTCGAGCGGGATCACCGTCTATACGTACGGAAACGTGAGCGATGGGTTCACGCGTGGTGTGGAGCTCGAAGGTGGGGTGACGCGGGGTCGCAGCCGCGTGGAGGCGGGGTATGCGTTCCTGCAGGCGGAGGACGGCGAGACCGAGATGAGGCTGCTGAGCCGCCCGGCCCATTCGGGACACGTAATGGTCGAGCAACTCCTGCCCTTCGAGGTCAGCGCGGCGGTGACGGCAACCTACACCGGTGCCACGCCGATCGAGCGGACGGCGGAGGGAACGATCGACCGATCCGGCTTCCTCCGATTCGACGTCCGCGCAACTCGCGAGCTCTGGCAGGACCTGACACTTTCGGTCGGTTCCAGGAACGTGTTGGATGCGGAGCCGGAGAATTGGCCGGGTTATGGCGGTCGGCACGTCTACGTGGGGTTCGGCGTCGGATTGGGCGTTGAGTAGCGAACTAAGAAAGCAGCGGAGGTCATTCCTGGTCCGCCGTCAGTTCCGGATCTTCCCCCCACGTCATTCCCGCGAAGGCGGGAATCCAGAGCTGGGTGGCTCGGGAGCGACTGGATCCCCGCTTTTGCGGGGATGACAAAAGGTGCCAGCGGGATGACAAAAGGTGCCAGCGGGGATGACAGTGCTGGCTGCGGAGGGTCCAGGGCTGGAGTTCGTGGAAGGGCGAAGTTGGTATGACGTCGCCCGGATAAGTCGTATACTTAGCCCGTGGCGCGAACTATGTACGATCGCTAGACAGCGCATTTCGCTTCTCACCAATGAAGGCACCCGAACCATGACATCGTCCGTTCGCATACTCGCGGCTCTCGTGTTCCTGCTGTTCCCCGCGGTCGGCGGGGCGCAGGAGAGCCCGGCTAGCCGAGTCGGCACGCTCGTGATCGCCCATGGAGGCGGTCCGGCGTGGGACAACCAGGTCCATGCGATCGCGGAGCTCGTCGAGACCGGCGGGCCGGTTCAGGTGAGCTTTCTGATGGGGCCGGGCGCATCGGAGAATCCGTTTCAGACCGCGGCCCAGCGTCTGGTGGACGAAGGGGCTGATGAGATCATCGTCGTGCCGCTGCTCGTCTCGAGCCACAGCGGACACTATGAGCAGATCCGATGGCTGGCCGGTGCAACGGAGGAAATCGACGAGGCGATGTTGCACCACCTACACGGAGCGGGCATCGAGCGGGCGGCGGTGAGCGTGCCGATCCGCGTCACGCCGGCGCTCGACGACTCGCCGCAGGTAGCCGAAGTCCTGGCAGCGCGCGCTCTCGAGCTCTCGAGTGCGCCAGCCGATCAGGCGCTCTTCCTGATGGGCCACGGCCCGAACGCCGCAGAGGACAACGCAGAGTGGATGCGAAACCTCCGTCCGATCGCCGATCGGGTCCATGAGTTGACGGGATTTCGCGATGTGAAGCTGGGGCTGGTTCGCGACGATGCTCCCGCGCCCGTTCGCGAAGAGGCTGTGCGGGCAATCCGGGAGATCATCGAACTACAGCACGAGCTGACCGGGCAACCAGTCGTCGTCGTGCCCGTGCTGATCTCGACGGGTTCGGTGAGCCGCGAGAAGTTTCCCGCCGACCTCGAAGGCCTGCCGGTGGTCTATGAGGGCGACGCACTCCTTCCCCACCCGGGGATGGCGGACGTGGTTGAGGCGAGAGTGCGGGAGGCCAGCACGCGCTGACTGCGCCACCCCGGGACGGAGGCTTGGGTGAACGTGCCAGCCCCGGCCTAACCAGCAAGCAGGGCCCGGTTCCAGTATGGGGAACCGGGCCCTGCTACGCTCCGTCGGGGAGATCTACTGGTCGGATGCCTGGTACGTTCCGATGAGGGTGGCTTCGCCGAGGATATCGTCGCTGATCGCCTCGCGGAGCTCGTCCGCGCTGAGGCCGCCATCCAGGTTCGGCTCGGAGCTGAGAGCGTAGAGCCGGAAGTTGTAGTTGTGAACGGGACCGGCGGGCGGGCGAGGACCGAAGTAGCCGGGTCGATCGAGTCCGGAAGGTCCCTGTGTCGCGCCCGTGACCGATTCGTCGGCGAGGGTTTCGTCCGCAGGCAGGCCCTCCGGCAGGCCGGTCGCGGAGGCCGGAATGTTGTAGATTACCCAGTGAACGAAGGGTTCGGGAGTCGGCGCGTCCGGATCGTCCAGGATGAGGGCGAGGCTGAGCGCTCCGTCGGGCAGGTTACTCCAACTCAGCGCGGGCGAGACATTGTCTCCATAGGCCGAGTGGAGGAGTGGGATCGGCTCGCCGGCGTCGAAGGCCGAGCTTTCCAGAACGATCTGGGCGGACGCGGGAGCGCCGGCTCCGGCAAAGAGCAGAATGCCCGCGGTCAGGAAGAGTCCGAATCGGGTTTGCATCTTCCACGGTTCCTTTCGTTGCATGACGGGAACGCCGGGCGAGTGCCCCGCGTCTATCTTCTACCGGATCCCAGGAGACGTCGTTGGTCGTCCA
This sequence comes from Gemmatimonas sp., assembly GCA_009380025.1. GTDB lineage: Bacteria > Gemmatimonadota > Gemmatimonadetes > Longimicrobiales > Longimicrobiaceae > WHSP01. Next base: position 7,541 of record WHSP01000022.1, read on the forward strand.
CGGACGGCTCGGTTGATCGAAGGTGAACATCTCGACCGGACTCTCACCGGTCAACCCCGCAACTGTAGTCCCTGGGAGCGCGGGCGTCCTCGCCCGCCTGGTGTCGTTGATGTGGGCCGCGTGGGCTTCCAAGCTTTGACTGTCTCTTGAGAGTGCGGTCGGGACGCCCGCGCTCCCAGGGTAACGATTGGCGGTTGGGGTGGCCAAGCGGTCGAACGGGCCCGGCCGCAGGCCAGGCGGAGTACGAGAGGAGAGCGTTGCTCAATGGAACGTCGATGGGCAAACCAGCCGTGAGCCCGGCGCGGGGTAGCGATAGTCCCACGGAGGCGGTGGCCGCGAAACGGGAGCGTGCCCAAAGGAGCGCCATTTCCTCGGCGGCCCGTTGGATTGGGGCGCTCTTACTGGTCGCGCTCCTGGTCTGGATCGGACGGACGGTAGGGGGTCGGCTACCGGCGTTTGTGGACTGGGTAGAGTCGCAGGGTACCTGGGCGCCGATCCTGTTCGTCCTGGGGTATGCTGCCGCGACGGTCGCCTTTGTACCTGGATCGCTCCTCACCCTGGCTGCGGGCGCGGTCTTCGGCGTTGCCCGCGGGGTGACGCTCGTCTTCCTCGGCGCCGTTCTCGGTTCGAGCCTCGCCTTCCTCCTGGCCCGCCACGCCGCGCGTCCACTGGTCGAGTCGCGTATCGCGAACGACTCGCGCTTCGACCGCATCGATCGCGCGGTCGCGAGAAGGGGCCGGAAGATCGTGTTCCTGCTGCGCCTTTCCCCTCTGCTCCCCTACAACCTCCTCAACTATGCGCTGGGGCTAACTCGGGTGCGCTTCCCCGACTACCTCTTGGCTTCGATCGGGATGCTACCCGGCACGCTGCTGTACGTCTATTCCGGCAGGGTCATCGGCGATCTCGCGGCACTGGCTGGCGGCGCGAGCATCGATCGAGGTGCGGCCTACTATGCGGTCCTGGCCCTGGGGCTCGTGGCGACCGCGGCGGTCACGTTCTGGATCACAAGGATCGCTCGCGAGGCGATCCGTACGGAGACGGCAGCGGAGGGCAATGGGTAGCCGACCCGAAGTCAGCGCGGAGACTCCGGATGTGGAGGCGCCCTTCGAGGCGTTGCTTCCTTGGGACGAGCACAATCGTCGACTAGCGACCAACGTCCATCCGGTGAGCTGGTCGAACCCGATACCGGGAGGCCGCTATCATCTGGTCGTAATCGGCGCGGGGACCGGTGGGCTCGTCACCGCTGCGATTGCTGTCGCTCTGGGGGCGCGGGTCGCGCTGATCGAACGGAAGTTGATGGGCGGCGACTGCCTGAACGTCGGGTGCGTACCGTCGAAAGCCGTGATCGGGGCCGCCCGGGCCTGGGAAGCATCCGCGCGCGGAGAGCGATTCGGCTCGAACGCCCCGACCCATTCCGGCGACTTCGCCGTCGCGATGGAGCGCATGCGGCGCCTCCGGGCGGATATAAGTGAGCACGACAGCGCCGAGCGCTTCCGAAGCCTCGGGGCAGATGTCTACCTTGGACAGGCCGGTTTCACCGGCCCGGATACCCTTCAGGTCGGCGGCATGACGACCCTCCGATTCCGGCGGGCGGTCATCGCCACCGGAACCCGCCCAATCATTCCGCCGATTCGCGGTCTCCTGGCTGGTGGATATCGGACGAACGAGACGATCTTCTCCCTCACCGAACCGCCACCTCGCCTTGCGGTCGTCGGTGGAGGACCGATCGGATGCGAGCTGGCGCAGGCCTTCGCCGCTTTCGGTAGCGACGTGACACTCCTCGAGCTCGGCGATCGGATCCTTCCCGCCGACGACCCGGAGGCCGCCGCGGTCGTGGCTCGAGGTCTGGAGCGAAGCGGTGTCACGATCGTCCGTAACGCGACGATCGACGCGGCGGGGCAAGAGGCCGGAGAAAGGGTTCTGGAAGGCAACTGCAATGGCGAGCCGTTCTCAATCCCCTTCGACGAGGTGCTGGTTGCTGCTGGGCGGGCGCCGAATATCGAAGGACTGGACCTCGATGCCGCGGAAGTCCGGTTCGGCGCAAACGGGGTCGAAGTGGACGATCGGCTGAGAACCTCCAATCCCCGCGTGTTTGCAATCGGCGACGTGGTGTCGAGCCTCCGCTTCACCCATGTGGCGGACGCGCATGCGCGAATGGTGGTACGGAACGCCCTCTTCTACGGCCGCGAGAAGGTCAGCCGCCTGGTCGTCCCATGGTGTACCTATGCGACGCCGGAGCTCGCCCGGGTCGGCATCCGCCACGAGGAGGTGGTGCGGAGGGGTGCGGAGGTCGACACCGTGACCGTGCCCTTCTCGGACGTCGATCGCGCTCGACTCGATGGGGACGACGACGGTTTTCTCCGCGTCTACCTCGCGAAGGGCTCCGACCGCATCCTCGGAGCAACCGTGGTCGGACAGCAAGCGGGCGAACTGATCACGATGCTGACGCACGCGATGAAGACGGGCGCTGGGTTGAGCTCCTTCGGTGACACCATCTTCCCCTATCCCACGCGGGCCGAGGTCGTCCGCAAGGCGGCAGACGGGTGGCGTCGTCAGAAGCTGACCCCTGCCGTCCAGCGAACTTTTGATCTGTTCTTTCGCTTTTTCCGCTGATGGCCGTCGCCCGTCTGGCCAGAAGGAGATCCAGTCGCCTGTGCTGAAGGCTCGAGTGATGCGTGGGATCGGCTGGGATACAGAGATCGTAGAGCATCGTAGGATGAGGAAATGATCGGAGCGCTGGACCGGAGCCGAGGTGCTCCCCTGTTGTCGTCTCCCCGCCAGATTTTGGCTTCGCACGACCCACAACCTGCTTCACGCCGGTTCATCGATCTTGGAATCACGCAAGTCGGGACCCGACTGCTCCTGGGGATCGTGCTCGTCGCGGCGTCCTCGTCAGTCGCCATGGCGCAGGAGCAGGCGACCTTCGAGCTCATCTTCGAGAACGATGCGCTGATCGGCGCGGTGCCCGGAATCCCCGACTCGGATCGGGAGTACACGAGCGGACTCACGTTCGCCGTCGAACGAGGCGGAGCGCCGCTCTGGGGCGTCTTGACCCCGTCCATTCCGGCGTGTGGCGAGCGGTACTCCGGATTCGGAAGTTGTGCCCGCACCCGCTTCGAGACCGGGCACAAGATGTTCACGCCGGACTGGCGGAAGCCGTGGGTCACGCAGCCGCAAAGGCCGTTCGCTGCGTGGCTTTCTGGCTCGATCACTGCCCTGATCCTGAGCCCGACCGTGGCCAGTGCGCTCCGCGTCGAGGCCGGGTTCACCGGGCCGCCCGCAATGGGTGAGCACGTCCAGAATTTCATCCACAAGCTCCTGAACTCGAGTGAGGCTGACGGCTGGGATCGTCAGCTCGAGTTCGAGCCGGCGCTTCTGATCGAGTACCGCGAAGACTACCTGCTCGACGTGGATCTACCGGGGGGCAAGAGAATGGATCTGATCCCGATGTGGCGGGTGAGCCTGGGGAATCTACGGACGGGAGCCCAGGTCGGCTTGAGAGCCAGGGCGGGTGGCGACATGCCCCATCCCTGGCTGCCCTCGGAGCCCGGCCCCGACATCTCGGTGTACGGTTTCGTCGCCGTCCGTGAGACCTGGACGAGGCGGGACCTGTTCCTCGACGGCGTGACACTCGAGGAGATCGATCCGATCGAAAAGCGGCCGTTCAGGGCGGAGGCGGAACTGGGTGGGACCGTCGTACGGGGGAATCTGCGGTTAACCTCGTCGTTGATCCTCGAGGAGCGACGTTACGAGACGCAACCGACGCCACACCGCTACGTCCGGGTCGTCCTGAGCTATACGCCTCAGACGACCCGGTGAAGCGTCGCGTTAGCAGCCTCCCTCCACGATCGATCGCCACCTTGCCTGTTTCGCACGCACATCACTCGACGCAAGGTTGAACCTCGACTGGAGCTGTCGGACCTGCTGCAGGCGCTCGCCAGCGATTGCGGCGGCGTTCATCCCGACGCGGTGCCCGTAGGCGCCCGCGGCGAGGAAGCAGTTCGACGGAGACAGCCGAAGCGTCGAGATCGGGCTTCCCACGCCGAACGACGTCGTCGTTCCGGGCAAACCGACGCTGACCCCGCCGCAGCCGGCCAGGGCGGTGATTGCACAGAGGGCAAGTACCGGCGGAAGCTTTCTCCAGATCGCCATGAGTCCTTCTCCTGGGAACACGATGGTGAAGTTATGACGACGTGTTCCTGATCGTCATAGTCGCAATTTCCGCGGAACGAAGTAGTCCAGAACCACGCGAAATCACCCTGGCAGCGCGGGCGTCTCGCCCGCCCGGCACGTAACGCCCATGCGGGCCAGGCCTGCGCTCCCAGGAAGCTGAACCCATCGCCCGTGGGTTCCGCACTTCGTCTCGCCAAGCGGGTTCTGGCGAGATCGGTTGCCTGGGTTCGCTTGTTCAATCGGTGTCCCAATCGTGATTCCGCTCACCATCGCAAGGCGCCTCCCGACCGGTATGAGAGTGGCGCCGAGCCTCGACGAACTCTCAGCCAGCTTGGAAGTCGGAAACCCGGGTCTGCTTTGCCGAGGGCTCCATATGCCGCCCCTCGTGAGACATCGACGCTTCCTGGCGATCCCCCGACGACGCCGATCGTCAGCTGGAGCGGTGCCCCCGATCCCCGTCGGTCCGAGCGGACCGGAGGCAGTGGCTCCAAGCGTCCCCTGGGCTCCCGCGCAGCCCTCTCGGGAACGCTAACGAGCTCGGCTCGCGGGAGTTCGGGTGCGCAGTCCAGACAGCTTGCCGTGAGGGTGGGGATATCCAGCCTCGGTACCGGCCCGGGCTCCTCGGCACGCGTCAGCGCGTCCTCGCTCCCCGGCAGGCCAGATTCGACGGCGACAACGGTCCGGTCACCCGCGGTCGAGGGTGGCGTGGCTGGAGACGCGTCCGGAACGGCCAAAGGTCGCGGCGCCGCCAATCCGACGACCGCCACCGGTGCTAGAGCTACCGGTGCTTCGTCCAGGGAGATACCAATACCGGGAAGGAGCCACGCGCCCGCCAGGAACGTGAAGGACGCCGGCAAAAGCAGAACGCCACGACCCGGTGCAGTTCTCGGTGGCTCCGCCACCCCGAGGATCTTCTCCACCCGCTGGGTCAGGTCTCCTCGGCCGCCCCTCGCGCTCGTGGCGAGGGTGGGCTCACCATAGTGCCTTCGCTCCGCGAGCCGGGTCAGGCAGCCCGCATACGACCGCCGACCCACTCCGCCGCTCAGGACGAGCTCGTCGCACGCGATCTCACGAGCCAGGTCGAGCCGCCGCGCGGCCCAGCGGACCGCCGGCAGGTAGAAGAAGAGCCGCTCCATCAGACGCTGCGCCAGATTCGACCAGTCGTCGTACCGACGCACATGCGCCAGCTCGTGGACCACGATCCCCTTCCATTCTTCTTCGGTCAGCACGTCGAGCAGAGCCACCGGGAGGAGCACGACTGGCCTGATGAAGCCGAGCGTGCACGGCACGCCGACGCCTTCGGAGAGGAGGACGCGGACGCCGCGGCGCCCGTGAAGGGTGTGCAGCGGGTCGACGATTCGGGCCAGCGAGGGCGGCAACGCCTTCGCCTCCTGCCTCAGCTTGCGCACACCGTGGGTCGAGCCGATAAGCAGGAGCGCTCGAAGTAAACCGACCCCCACCAACGCGGTTGTCGCTCCGATGATCAGTCCGGCGGCCTCTCCCGGGAACTCGATCGAGACCTTCGAGATCCAACCCCCGTCAGGCCATCCGGGCGCACCGGTCGGTAGTTGAACGTTTGGGCTCGTGACGGCTTCGAACGCGGCGTCTCCCTCGACCCACCTGCCGTTCAGCAGGTTCAAAAGAGGCAGCCCCGCGACCAGCGCGAACCCGCCGAGCCAGATCACACTTCGGGCTCCCGCGCGCCGCCCCGCTGCCAGCCGCGCTACGGCGTCCGTCGCCGCGACGACCAGAACGCCCTGCCACGCTGCGTTCAGAATGGCCTGTACGAGCTCCACCGCCCAGGGCTCAATCGTCATCGCGCCCCTCCTCGAGCACGAGCTCCTTCAACCTAGCCAACTCCTCGTCGTCGACGTCCTCGTCGCCCAGCAGGTTCAGCAGCAACTCCTCCCTCGAGCCGTCGAAGAAGCGCGTCAGGAAGTAGTGCAGCGCGCTACGCCGTGCCTCGGAACGGGTGACAAGAGGCCGATAGACTCGCGATCGACCACGGACCGTCGATGTCAGGTATCCCTTGTCCTCCAGGATCCCCAGTATCGTGCGGATGGTGCTGCCCGCCAGCTCAATATCTCGCTCTGCGAGCACCGATCCGATCTCCGATGTCGTCGACTTTCCTCGGTGCCAGATCACCTTCATCAGCCGTAGCTCGGCTTCGGTGAGAGTCGGCGAAGTGGGGCGAGCCATCCAGCGTTCTCCTGGGCTATCGCGAATGAATTAGCTGTCTCACTCCAGTCTATGCGATCATCGTGCCTCTGTCAACGAATTCCTTCGCGAATGAAGTAAAAGAGTTGCAACGGGTTGCGATCCAAGCCGAGTTAGGAAGGTGTCCCCGCTCTCGTATTCGCTACTGAGGGGCCGTGGGTAGCGGAAGGGCGTCACCGGGCGACTTGAAGGGGATCCCCGAGACGTCGCGTTTGTCGACGAGGACGTACAACCAGCGCTGATCGGGCGTGCCTCCCGCCGTGTTGCTGCAACGGAGCACCTTCCCGTTCACTGGGTTCCTGACGCCGTCCTGAAACTGACGAATGGCGTCGAGCTCCAGCTTGCGGAAGCTGTCTTCACCAGGCCGCGGTGTCTCACCATAGATCGCGCACATGAGCGTGAACGCCGGTTTCTCGGTCTGGTGCTCTCGACGACGACGTTCGAGGTCGTTCGTGATCCCGATGTAGAACTGAGAGCAGTCCGGCTTCATCAGGAACGCCTTCAACACGTCGCGGAGATGGCCGATGACGCCTTCGTAGTCGACGACCTCACGTTTGAGGCGGTAGTGGTAAGTCAGCTTGAGGGCCATCGGCGTATTCCTCCAGGGTCAAGGTCGAAGGGTGAGGTCAACCAGGGAGTGTGCCCCTCGACAGCCTGATAGGGAAGGGGCGGTCGACCCAGCAGAGATCTCTCCAGTTGGGCCGTATCAATAGGGTCGTTTCGAGCGGCCGAGTCAACACATTCGGCGTCGCCCCGAAGGCGGTCGCTCAGAGAATGTGACCTCGAAGCGGCCTCGACCGTCTAAGGATCAGGGACCCGCAGCTTTCCGCCCCATTCGGCACTTCCCCCGTGCCTAGAAACCCACTCACCAAGCCGAATCTGCGACCTCCCAGAGCGGTACCAGACAGCGAAAAATTTCCCTGCTTTTATGAGATATCAGGGAGCTTATGGTCGCTGTTCCTGGGATAGTCGGTGGGTGATACCCCCGGTTGTCATACCATAAGCAGTTGTGGTAAGCACACTTGAATATGTCTGGAGCCGACCTGGTTCTCTCCTTGCCATGGCGGGGCCACCCGAAGGCTGGAAGCGACCGGCAGCGAAGTGTGGAAGGAGGGTGGAGGCAGAGACCGCGGTGGCCGCGATCGGCGGTCGCGGTAGAGCAAAGGAGCGTCGAATCGGCGGGTTGTGCTCGTCGTCCGGCGTGGTGTGGGCACGGCGATCGGCCGTGGTCGCACCCAGCATCTCCGTGCGACGAGGCGAAGACCCGTAGCGCGGCATTCAGGCTCGAGGGTCGGCGACAACGGCCCGTGGAGCTGGGGTTCATAGAAAACGACTTCATCATGCACCATCCGTGGTTCCGGACTCGACCGGCCCAACCCGTTGGTTCGATAGCGGGCGTCCGCGTTGGAGGGAAGTTCCTGTTCGTTGGTGAAGAGAAATTCTATGTCCGCGGTACCACGTACGGTCCGTTCCAGCGGGGAGCGGACGGAGATTTCTACCACGATCCTGAAGTGGTAGCCCGAGATTTCGAGCAGATGGCGGAGTGTGGGATCAACGCCGTCCGGACGTATACCGTACCGCCGAGGTGGTTGCTGGATTGCGCTGAGCGGTTCGGATTGCGGGTGTTGATCGGGAGTGCGTGGGAGCAGCACGTCGCCTTTCTGGAGGATCGGCGGCAGGCGCGGGACATAGAGCGACGGGTGCAGGCGGGTGTGCGTGCGTGTGCCGGTCACCCCGCCGTGTTGGGCTATGCGGTAGGCAACGAGATCCCCGCGTCGGTGGTCCGCTGGTATGGACGGCGGCGGGTGGAGGGATTTCTGAAGCGGCTCTACGGAGCGGCGAAGTCGGCCGATCCGTCGGGGTTGGTGACGTATGTGAATTATCCCACCACGGAGTATCTAGAGCTTCCCTTCCTCGATTTCGTTTCGTTCAACGTCTATCTCGAATCACAGGAGCGCCTGGAACGCTATCTGGCGCGCTTGCAGAACCTGTCAGGCGACCGACCGGTGGTGATGGGAGAACTCGGTCTGGACAGCCGGACACACGGGATGCTGGGCCAGGCGCGGATGCTCGACTGGCAGCTCCGGACTGTCTACCAGTCGGGGTGCGCGGGAGCGTTCGTCTTCGCGTGGACGGACGAGTGGCACCGGGGAGGTCACGAGGTCGCGGAATGGGACTTTGGCGTGACGGATCGAGAGCGCCGACCGAAGGCCGCGCTCGCGTCGATGCAGCGGGCGTTCGCGGAGGTACCGGTCGGGGCCGAGGGCGACCCACCACGGGTTACGATCGTCGTCTGCAGCTACAACGGAGAGCGCACGTTGGGGGAGTGTCTCGCGGGTGTCGAGCGGATCGACTACCCGAACTATGAGGTGCTCGTCGTAAACGACGGGTCGACCGACGCGACGTCGACGATCGCTCGTAGCTTCGACGTCCGGTTGATCCGAACGGCAAACCAGGGATTGAGCAACGCACGCAATGTCGGGCTCGAGGCGGCGACGGGTGAGATCGTCGCGTACCTGGATGACGATGCGTATCCGGACCCGCATTGGTTACAGTATCTGGTCGGGGAATTCTCACGAACCTCGCACGTCGGGATCGGCGGCCCGAACGTAGCGCCGCTGGAGGACGGGTTGGTCGCGGACTGCGTCGCAATCGCGCCCGGAGGCCCCAGCCACGTCCTGGTCTCGGATCGCGAGGCAGAGCACTTGCCGGGATGCAACATGGCGTTTCGCAAGGCGGAGCTGGAGGAGGTAGGAGGTTTCGACCGACAGTTCCGGGTAGCGGGAGACGACGTCGATATCTGCTGGCGTCTTCAGGAACGTGGGTGGACGCTGGGGTTCAGCCCCGCAGCGATGGTATGGCACCACCGACGCAACACCGTGCGCGGGTACTGGAGGCAACAGCAGGGGTACGGCCGGGCCGAGGCGATGCTCGAGCGCAAGTGGCCGTCGAAGTACAACTCGCTGGGGCACGTTGCGTGGGCAGGACGGCTCTACGGTGCCGGGGCGGGTGGGCGGCCCCTGCTCTTTCGGGGACGGGTCTATCAGGGGACGTGGGGGAGTGCGCTCTTCCAGTCGATCTATCAACCGCGGCCCCGACTCTTGGCGATGCTGCCACTGATGCCGGAATGGTATCTGGTGATCGTCGGAATCGCGATGCTCGCCGCCCTGGGGGCGAACTGGTCGCCGTTGCTTGCAATCGCGTCGCTGGCGACGCCGGCTGCCGCTGTGCTCCTGGTGCAGGCGGGTCTCGGGGCGGGACGGGGTGTCTCGGCCTCGGCCTCCCGCCATGCACACGGCCTGGTGCGGGTCTGGGCACTCTCGACCTTCCTCTTCCTCCTCCAACCGCTGGCGCGGCTCATCGGACGCCTCGGCTCCGGACTGACGCCCTGGCGTCGACGAAGTGTCCGAGGCCGCCGCTACACCTGGCCGTCCCCTGTGACTGTCTGGAGCGAGCGTTGGCGTAGCGCCGACGAGTGGCTACGCACCTTCGAGACGCATCTGCGGGAGCGAGGTGTCGCGACTCATCGTGGCGGAGACTTCGACAACTGGGATTTCGAGGTCCGGACCGGCTCGCTCGGAGCGGTTCGACTGCGGTTCGGGATCGAGGAGCACGGAGGGGGCAGACAACTCATTCGTTTGCGGTGGTGGCCGCGATCGTCTCTGGCGCGAATGGCGCTGCTCGTCGGTCTCGCAGGGATCTCGATCGCCGCCCTTGCGGATGGTGCATGGTTGGCGGGCAGCGTGTTGGGCGGCATCACGCTGCTCGTGCTGCTGCTGAAGCTGCAGGAATTCGGTGTATCGGCATCAGCGGTGGCGGAGGCCGCTCGCAGTATCGAGGAGGAGGGACCGGACGGGCCGCCGACGGAGACGCCGGCTCCCGCCCTGCGCCTGTCGGATGTCCAGGCCGGGAGACTGGCCGCCTCCCACGTAGGTGAGGTACCGATGGACTCGACGCCGGTGGGCCCGCCGTCCCGCCGGGAGGCGTGGTAAAAGTATGAGCGAGAGGGATCCGATTGACGATTGGCAGCCGGGGCCGCTTTGGATTATCGGGCGAACGCTCGAGTACCTGAAGCCATACCGGCGGCTCGCGCTCGTCTCGGCCGTGTTGTTGGTGCTCGCTGCGGCGTTCAGCCTGCTCGTCCCGTGGCCGTTGAAGATCCTCGTCGACCACGTGCTGCAGGACGCCCCGATGCCGCCGTTTCTTGCCAGCCTCTTCGGCGGCCTCGCGCTGGATCGATCCGCCCTCCTCATCGTCACTGTACTGGCCGGTGTGGTCATCGCGGCCATCGATAACGGGATCGGCGTCGTCAGCAAGTACGTCAATACGAAGATCGAGCAGCACATGGTTCTGGATGTCCGCAGCGATCTTTTCCAGAACACGCAGCGTATGACGGCAGCGTTCCATGACCGGAAGCGGACGGGGAAGGTCATCTTCGCGATCAACAATCAGGGAACCGCAGCCGCGGGGCTGGTGATGGCGGCGCAGCCCATCGCGCAGAGCCTCCTGACGCTCGTCGGGATGTTCTGGATCGTCTTCAGCATCGAGCGGACGCTCGCCGTCCTCTCGCTCACCGTGGTTCCGCTCCTCTACTACTCGATCGGCTACTACTCGAAACGGGTCTTACCGCGGCTGAGGAAGGTCCGGGGCCTCGAGATCGACTCCCTGTCGATCGTGCACGAGGCGATCTCGATGCTGCGGGTGATCGTAGCGTTCGGGCGGGAAGACCACGAGTACCGTCGCTTCCGAAGCCAGGGCCAGACAGCTGTCGAAGAGAGGGTGAAGGTGACCGTCGGAGAAACTCTGTTCTCGATGGCGGTGAACATGAGCACCGCGGTTGGTACGGGGCTGATCCTGTGGTTCGGCGCTTATCGGTCGCTGCAGGGGCAGATCACCGTCGGCGAGTTACTGGTGATCATGTCGTACATCGCCGCGGTCTACCAGCCGCTCCAGACGATCAGCCTCACCCTGAGCTCGTTGCAGCAGAAGTTCGTCAGCCTCGAGAGCGTGCTCGGCCTCATCGACAAGGAGCCGGAGATTCGGGATGCGCCGGATGCGGTCGACACCAGGCGCGTCCGGGGCGACGTGAGCGTGATGGGGGTGAGCTTCGACTACAGTGGTCGGAAAGATACGCTGAAGGAAATGTCCTTCGAAGCGTGCGCCGGCCAGTTGATCGGGATCGTGGGTCCAACGGGGGCAGGGAAGACGACGCTCGTGAGCCTCATCCCCCGCTTCTACGAGCCAGGTAAAGGGCAGATCCTGGTGGACGGGATCGACGTGCAGAAGCTGACTCTGCGGAGCTTGCGGGAGCAGATCAGCCTCGTGCCGCAGGAGCCGTTGCTCTTCTCGGGCACCATCGCCGACAACATTCGCTACGGCCGGCTCGACGCGGGCGTCGATGAGATGGTGAGGGCAGCTCAGGACGCGAATGTCCACGACTTCATCATGCGCTTGCCGAAGCAATACGAGACGGAGCTGGGGGAACGCGGCGCGCAGCTTTCCGGCGGCGAGCGTCAGAGTGTCTGCATCGCTCGCGCTTTTCTGAAGGACGCTCCGATCCTGATCCTCGATGAGCCGACCTCGGCGGTCGACTCGAAGACCGAGGCGGTGATCCTGGAGGCCCTACAGCGCCTGATGATCGGCCGGACGACATTCATGATCGCCCACCGACTCTCGACTCTCCGCAACGCGGATCTGATCCTCGTGATCGACCGCGGGGCCCTGATCGAGAAGGGTATGCACGAGGAGCTTCTGCTCCGGGACGGGCTCTACAAGCAGCTGTACGAAGTGCAGACGAGACAGGCGAAAGGGAAGCCGCAGCCGGTCATCGAGCGTGAGGAGCCGAGCCCCGAGCAGACCGTCGCATGAGAATGTCGCGGAAGCGGATCGTCCTGCTCGGCATGATGAGCAAATACCCGGTGGCGGGGGTCGTCTGGCAAACGCTCCACTATCTGGTGGGGTTCGAGCGTCTGGGGTACGAGGTCTACTACGTGGAGGCGGGCGGGCACCAGCCGTCACCCCTGCTGCCGGAAAGTGGAGACGGGGGCCGCTCCGAGTCGGCTGCGGCCTTTCTCGAGTCGTTGGCAGAGCGGTTCGGATTCGGCGATCGGTGGGCGTTCCACGCGTTGCATACCGACGGAAGGTGCTACGGTCTGAATCACAGCCAGCTTCTCGAGATCTACCGATCGGCGGAGTTGCTCGTGAACCTGCACGGTGCGACCACGCCGCTCCCGGAGCACAGTGAGGGCGGTCGGCTCATCTACCTGGAAACGGACCCGGTCGCGGTGCAAATCGACCTGTTCCACAGTCGGCCGGAGACGATCGAGTACCTCGCAGCTCACCAGGCGTTTTTCACCTTCGCCGAGAACTACGGTCGTCCGGACTGCCGGCTCCCGGTCTCGGACCGGTTTCCCTTCCGACCGACCCGCCAGCCCGTCGTGCTCGATTTCTGGCAGTCGTACGGGAACGGACCAGGCCCCGTGTTCACGACCGTCGGGAACTGGCGGCAGATGTCGCGGAAGGTGGAGTTCGAGGGCGAAACCTACCACTGGAGCAAGCACTACGAGTTCCTGAAGTTTCTGGATGTACCGCAGCGGACGCAGCAGTCATTCGAGCTGGCGCTGAGCCGGCGGAATCTGGGGATCAGAGATAGCCGGCGGCTGGCGAAGCACGGTTGGGTCGTGCGTGACGCGCTCGACTTCTCCACCGATCTCGACGCGTATCGGGACTACATCGCCGGCTCGCGGGGGGAATTCACGGTCGCGAAGGATCAGAACGTTCGCCTGCGAACGGGGTGGTTCAGCGATCGCAGCGCCACCTACCTCGCCACCGGCCGACCCGTCGTGACGCAGGACACGGGGTGCGGCAGCCGTATCCCCACAGGCGAGGGTCTATTCACTTTCTCGACGGGCGACGAGATCGAGGAAGCCATCTGTAGCATCAATTCGGACTACGAGCGGCACTCTCGCGCGGCATTCGAACTGGCTCGGGAGTACTTCGGCCACGACGTGGTGCTGGGGCGGCTTCTGTCGGAGGTGGGGTTGTGACCGGGCGGCCGGCGGGTCGGCTCGGCATGCCCTCATCAGTGCTCGCTCTCGTTCCGCACTACCGGTGCGAGGAATGGCTGGGCGACTGCCTGGAATCCCTGCTGTCGCAAACCCGACCTCCGCAGGGAATCGCTGTCATCGACGATTGTTCGGAGGTTCCTCCGCTGGAGATCGTGCGCCGGTTCCCGGGTGTGACGCTGCTGAAGGCCGATCGGAACGTGGGCCCGTATCGCCTGATCCAGGGGGTGATCGATCGCACGGACCACGATGCGTACCTCTTCAACGATGCAGACGATTGGTCAGCCAGGGAGCGACTCGAGGTGCTGCTGGAGGCGGCCGCGCGGACCGGGGCGGAGTTGATCGGAAGCCAGGAGGTGCGGGTTCTGTGCAATGTCGGCGAGGCGATTCCGTACGCGTACCCCGAGGACGTGAACGAGGCCTTGTCGGAACAGCCATGCAGTTTCCCGCTCCTCCACCCGACCAGCCTGATCGCGCGGACCCTGTTGACACGGCTCGGAGGATTCGCGACGGGGATGCGTTTCAGCGGCGACGCCGAGCTGCTGCGTCGCGCCGGGCACGTAGCTCGGATCGTCAACGTTCCCGAACACCTCTACTTCCGGAGGAAGCGAGACGGGGCGCTGACGACGGCACCGGAGACCGGTCTGACGTCGCCGGCACGCCGGCAGGTTCAGCAGGTCCTGTGGGACCGGGCACGCCGGAACGCCGAGCTCGTGCGTGAGGGCGAACGCCCTGACCTGGCTCCCCTCACCGTCGCCGGGTCGATCGCGCTCACGCACCTCTGGGGTCCGCCGTTGTGGGAGCAGGCAGATTCCACGCGATGCGCCAGCCGTCGTGCCCCGCGGATCAGCACCCGCTCGCTCCGGCCAGGTTCTTCGAAGAACGACGACCCCGTGACGGCGAAGGGACGACCGGTCTTCGTGCTCGGCCCATCCCGCTCGGGCACGGCGCTGTTGACGTGGTGCCTGGCGCAGCATCCGTCCTTCGCGGCCGCTCCAATCGCTGCCTGGGCAGGCAAGCTCGCGCTTCACGTCCAGGACCTTCTGGAGAGCGGGCTCGAGCTACCGAGCTCGGGTCGGTTCGAAGCCCGCCGGAATGAGCTCGAGGTCTGGGCCAAGTTCGCAGGGGCGCTCGATCGGCTCGGCTCGGACGCATCGGGTCTGCGGTGGGTAGACGGAACGCCGGAGAACGCCTTCCACGCCTACGGTCTGCTCCGGCTCTTCCCCGGGGCCCGGTTCATCCACGTGGTTCGGGACGTTGCCACCGTGGTCGATTCCCTCGCCCACCTGGCTGCCTCGGACGGCTCCTACTACACCGAAGAGACCGCCGCCGAGTGCTGGTTGCGCACCACACGCGCGGCCGTCACGGCGGAGCGAGCGTTGGGGTCGCGCACCGTTCTACGCGTGCGCCATTCCGACCTCGTCCGGGACTCGGAGGCGACCATCCGGCGCTGTCTGGCCCACCTCGACGAGGAATTCGCCGCGGCGTGCCTCCGCCCGTTGCGGCAGATGTCCCAGGGTGGGTTGCCGAGTGTTCCGGTCAGCGGCGGATCCGGCATTCGGCTGGAGGCGGAGCGGTTGAGTGACGAGCTGCTGAGGGAGGCAGAGCCGAAGTATCCGGGAAGTCGGGAGGAGCTCGACGACCTGGCCAGGCAGTACCGGGCTCGCAGCGGCCGCGGGAATGTCGAGTTCGCGGAAGAGGCAGCGGTGCGGCGGGTAAGGGAGATTGCTCGCGCCACGATTCCGATCGAAGCCACGGTGCTGGTCGTCAGCCGCGGGGACGAGGAACTGCTGGATCTCGGCGGAGCCCGTGGCTGGCATTTTCCGCAGACGGACGACGGCACGTACGCCGGCTACCACCCGGGTGATAGCGCGGAGGCGATCACGCAGCTCGAGCGGTTACGAGAGCGCGGCGCTGAGTTCCTCCTATTGCCGTGTACCGGGTTCTGGTGGCTCGACCATTACACCGAGTTGCGCGCGCACCTCGAACGGGTGGGTCGTGTCGCGGCCTACCAGGAAAATGCCTGTATCATCTTCGCGCTCACGCCCGTAGACGGCGCGCGGTCGCCCGGTCCCAGACTGACGATCGGGGGCGTCAACGGTAGCCGGCGTGATGGGCGACGGCCTGAAGGCTGGGACGGTAATGCGGCCGATAGGATCGTGTGTGCTCTCGACGTCCGCCTTCGCTCCTTTCGGGAGGTGCTCGACGATGCGCGCCACCTCGGGCCGCCGGCCGTGGCTTCACCCCCGCCATCCGCCGTGGCCCTGTCACATCGTCGGCCCTCAGACTCCGAACCCGGCGGGCCGCCAGGATCGGGAGGCGACCGCCGCGATACCTCCACTTCCAGTGCGATCAGGGCGCTGATCCGTGAGGGCTATCGGCTGCGCCGAGAGGGGGATCTCAGCGCGGCGCTGCAACGCTTTGAGCGGGCAGTCGCCGTTTCGCCCGACCACGAACGTGCCCGACGCGGCCGGGACACTGTCGCCGGCGAGATTGCCGTCCTGCGCGATGGGTGGTGGGACGATGACGACCAGGTGGAGGAGATCGAGCCAGCCCCGGGAAGGATTTTGCACCTCGTCGGGCGTTCGCTACCGGGCGCGCAGACCGGATACGCGATCCGAACGCACTATGTTGCGTCCGCCCAGCGCTCTGCGGGGCTGGACCCCCACGTGGTCACCCAGCTTCAGACGGCCACCGAAGGGGAGGAAGTCGTTGCTCTCGAGTTCATCGACGGTATCGCCTATCACCGCCTCGTAGCGCCGTCGTCGATCCCGGTCGGACTCCCGGACCGACTGTCGGCGAACGTTGATGCCCTTACCTCCCTCGTCCGACGGCTGCGCCCCGCCGTGCTCCACGCCGCGACGGACTACCGGAACGCTCTGGTCGCTCTGGCTCTCGGAAAGCGATTCAACCTCCCTGTCGTGTATGAGGTGCGGGGATTCTGGGAAGAAACTCGATTGGTCAGGCAGGGCGATGGGGCGGAGGAGAGGGACAGCTACCGCTGGCATCGAAGGCGGGAGATCGCCTGTGCGGAAGCGGCGGACCTCGTGGTCACGCTTTCGAACGGGATGAGGAGTCACCTGGTGGAGGAGGGAGTGGGGGCCGAACGAATCCAGGTCATCCCGAACGCGGTCGACCCGGAGGTGGTGACGCCGGGGCCGAAAAGAGGGGAACTAGCGCGGCATCTGGGAATCGGCGCCGATGAGGTGGTCGTCGGGTACGTGTCGAGCTTTGAGCCGTACGAAGGGATCCACATCCTCCTCGAGGCAATCGCGCAGCTGCGCGGGCGGGGCCATCGAGTGAAAGGGCTACTGGTAGGGGATGGGGAGATACGGGGCGAGCTCGAGGCGCTGGCTGCGGCGCTGGGAATCTCGGAGCAGGTGATCTTCGTGGGGCGGGTCCCGCATGGCGAGATCCCGCGCTACTACCGCCTGATCGACGTTTTCGTCGTTCCGCGGACGGCCGACCGGGTATGCCAGCTGGTGACTCCGCTGAAGCCGTACGAGGCGATGGCCGCCGGGTGCGCAGTGGTTGTCGCTAGGGTGTCGGCACTGCAGGAGATGGTACAGCAGGGAGTTACGGGTCTCGTCTTTCCGCCGGGAGATTCCACGGCTCTAACCGGTGTGGTCGAGCCGCTGATCGAGGATGCCGGATACCGTCAGGCGCTTGGTTTGGCGGCGTGGGCGTGGGTCTGCCGTCACCGGACGTGGCGCCAGAACGGCGAACGCTACGTAGAGCTGTACCGATCGCTCGAGGGAGACTCGTCTGCCAGCCCAGGAACCGAGGGTGAAGCCGGTGCGTCCGGCCCCTCCGCACTTAGCTTCTCATGAATTGCGACCGAATTTACGAACACTACCACGGCGATCCATCCAGTGCCACGACGAAGCGGTGCAGGGAACGGATCCACTGGATGTGCGGGCAGGTAGAAGGCGAGCGCGTACTCGATATCGGCTGCAGTCAAGGCATCGCCTGCATGATTCTTGGCCGTGAGGGCTTCGATTGTGTGGGCGTGGATCTCGAGCAGACCTCCATCGAGTTCGCCGCGAAGGTCCGTGACGAGGAGGAGGGCGTACGTGGCAGAATCGACCTCAGCCTGGCCAGTGCCGGCGCGCTTCCTTTTGCGGACGGCTCGTTCGATACGGTAATCCTCGGCGAGATTCTGGAGCATCTGACCCAGCCTGGCCGGGTCCTCAAAGAGGCGAGCCGGGTGCTCAAAGCGGGGGGCAAGGCGATCGTCACCGTTCCGTATGGCTTGAAGCCCCACCCGGACCACAAGCGGATCTTCTACGCGAGCTCGCTGCTCGAGACACTGCAGCCATATTTCCAGACGACCATCATCGAGCCGCGCGATCACTACCTGCTCTATTCCGGAGTCAAGCCCGACGAGCCACGGACTGACGGCGCCGGGCCGGTGGGCGTAGCGGATCTGCTTCGCCTCCAGCGGGACCTCGAACAGCGGTGCCTCGCGAAGGAGATGGCCCTGCACCAGAAGAGCGGCCGGGTGAGCCGGAAGGCGCACTCACTGTCCGAGCAGGTCGACACGCTGCAGGCGTCGGTGGAGGAGCGCGATAAGGCGCTCGAGGAAGCAGAATCGGAGCTGAAGGCGCTCGCGGCCCGCACGTCCGCCGAATCAGAGCGTCTGGAGAACGAGCTCCGAGAGGAACGCGAAGCGAACGCCCGTGCCTTGGAGGAGAAAGAAGAAGAGATCCGAGAGGTCGTTGCCGAGCGGGAACGGGAGACAGAGGCACGGGTCGCGACGCTCGAGGCCGACTATCGCGAGGTGCTGGCGACGGAGCGGGAGGAGCACGTCCGAGTGCTGGCGGGGAAGGAGGAGGAACGGCGACAAGTACTCGCCGATCAGGAGAGGGAGGCGGAACGACGCATCGCTGTGCTCGAGGCAGACCACCGGGCTGCGCTGGCCGCAAGCGAACGCGCAGCCGAAGCCGAGCGAATCCGCCGCGAGGTCGATGAGGAAGGAAGGGCGAGGGAGCGTCGCCTAAGGCTCGCGACCAGGGAGGAGACAGTACGGAAAGAGGACGACGCGACCGCAGAGATGGCGCTGGGAGAGGCCGACGGTGTCGACGGGGAGCTCGCCGCGGACATCGGTGCCGTGGGAGCGACGCTTCGGGAGCTGGAGAAGCGGCTCAAGCGTCGGCTCAAGAGCCGAGCTGGTGACCGACGCGAGGCCCGGGAGGAGCAGAGACGCGACCGGATCGAGCGGATCCGAAAGGTCGTGCGCACCGAGCTACCGGAAGGGAGCTCCATCCTCGTGGTCAGTCGAGGCGATGATGAGATGCTTCACTTCGACGGTCGTCGCAGTGAACACTTCCCGCAGGAGGCGGGCGGAGAGTATGCAGGCCACCATCCCGCCAACGACGCTGAGGCGATCGGCCATCTCAACGACCTGGTACGACGGGGGGCGGCGGACTACCTGCTGATTCCAAGCAGCGCCTACTGGTGGCTCGAGCACTACCGCGAATTCCGGGACCACCTGGAACGCAGCCATCCAGCCGTCGCCTTCGAGGAGCAGGCGTGTTTGATCTTCGACCTACGCCCCAAGGATGCCTCGACGCCTGGGCGAGAGAATGAACGAAAGCGCCCCGCGGCCACACCGCCAGCGACTTCGCAATCCCCCCGGTCGGTACGCGCCCGCCCACTGACGACGACCGCGCCATTCACGAACGGCAACGGGAAATCGGCTTCCGTTCCGGTCCTGGCTGTCGCGCCACCTTCCTCGAACGGCACCCCCGCCGGGAAGGGAACCGTGATCGCCGGGGTGCTCGATGAGTTCACGACCGATTGTCTGCGTCCCGAGTGCAGGCTCATCACCTTTCGCCCCGACAACTGGCGGGAAGTCCTGGAACCGGATCGACCGCGGGCGGTGTTCGTCGAATCGGCGTGGCGGGGAAACAGCGGGTCGTGGCAGTACCGCGTGGCGAGCTACGGACGCAACGTCGGCGACGAGCTCAACCACCTCGTAGAATGGGCCCGAGAGCAGCAGATTCCGTCCATCTTCTGGAACAAAGAGGACCCCGTACACTTCGACCGCTTTGTGGAACAGGCGAGTCTGTTCGATATCGTCTTCACGAGTGACATCGATTGCATCCCGGCGTACCGGGAGCGGCTGGGCCACGATCGGGTCTTCGCGCTGCCCTTCGCCGCTCAGCCGGCAATCCACAATCCGATCCTCGAATCGCGCCGAGATGGGCGTGTTTGCTTCGCCGGCACGTACTACGGTGACCGTCACGAAAAGCGTCGGACGGACATGGAGCACGTCCTCAAACCGGCACTCGATTTCGGTCTGGATATCTACGACCGCCAGCACGGACTGGCCGGACGGCAGGCCGAGCTCTACCGCTTCCCCGACATCTATCGCCCGCATATCCGGGGGCGCCTGGACTACGACGAAATGGTCCGCGCCTACAAACGCTACCGGGTCTTCCTGAACGTCAACTCGGTCAGCGACTCCTCGACGATGTTCTCGCGCCGCGTCTTCGAGCTCCTGGCTAGCGGGACGCCCATCATCAGCACGTATTCCCGGGGAATCGCGGAGATGCTGGGCGAGGATGCGGTCTTTTTCACAGAAAGCGTAGAAGACACCCGGAGGCACCTGGAGGCTCTGCTCTCCGACACCGACGTCTGGGACAGGGCGTCCGTGCGAGGAATCCGCAGGGTGATGATGGATCACACCTACGAATCTCGACTGGGATACGTCCTGGAGAAGGCGGGAGTCGATTCCCCTGTGGCAGCGCTGCCGCACTTCGCCATCGTCGCGGCGATCGATACGCCGGAGTGCACGGAAAGACTCCTGGACTGGCTCCAAAACCAGGCGTATCGCGACTTCGATCTCCTCCTGGTCGGTGATGCACAGCCCGACGCTGAGGCGGTCCTGAAGCTGGACCGCGCGTTGGGCGGGAGAAAGGTGGTGCCGATCCTCCGGCACCCCGGCGAGCTGAGCGCCCGGTGCCTGCAGGCGTCAGACGCAGAGTATTTCGCTTTCCTCCACTCGCGGGATCATTACGGTCCCAACTATCTACAGGACTACGCCCTCGCGATCAGGTACTCAGGTGCCTCGCTGTTGGGCAAGGCGGCGTTCAGCCGGCTCACCTTTGGAGGAAACTCGAAAGTGGTGCGGCTGGGCGGGGACTATCGGTACGTGAGCGAGGTTGCCGCGGGAACGCTCGTGGCACACCGGAGCCGGATGTCGGGGGACCTTTTCCGGGCCGCGCTCGAAGCGGATGTCGTCCGGCGACCCATCCCGGAGGTGCTGTCGATCGATCGATTCAACTATCTACAGAGCCCCCGCGGCGTCGTGGGGAACCGGGTCAACAGACTCGAGTTGGCGGGCGGCATAGAGGTTTGACGATGCCGCGAGTCCTTCTCTACGCCGAAGTGGATCTCAACCTGATCGATGGCTCGTCGATCTGGCTCGTCTCGCTGACCGAGGTGCTGGCGGGCGCGTCCGATGTCGAAATCACGATCCTGCAAAGGACCCGCCTGGAGCGCGACGTCGTCGTCGAGAGGACACGTACTCTCCCGAATGTGACCTACCTCGACCCCTGGGAGCTGGCGGCAACGGACCGGGAGATCGCGCAGATCCTTTCCGCCAACGGGGGCTCTCGGCTCCGGCCGGCGGTCGCTGCCGAGCTCATTGGGATCCTCGATCGTGGGCGCCCTTTCTCGTGGCTGATCGTTCGCGGCCTCGACGTCGCCGAGCTCCTTGCCCGACAGCCCGGGCTCGGCGCGCGAATGTGGGCATACGTGACGGACCCGAAGCGGCATACGAGCCAGGTCGACGTGGCCAGGCTCCGCACGGTGTTCGATGTCAGTGCGCACCTCCTCTGCCAGACGCAGGAGGCACGAGACGCGTTCGTGGATCTCCTACAGTGCAGGGACACGAGCAAGCTCTTCGTTCTCCCGCCGATGATTCCGGAGCCCAACGGGATCCGTCGCCCACCGCTCGATCCGCGTGCACCGAGACTCGGATACTCCGGCAAGCTTGCGCCCGGTTACATGATCCTCGAAATGCTGGACGCGTTCGAGCGGATCCGGGAGAGCGTTCCGGGCGCTGAGTTTCACGTCGTCGGGGACAAGATCCACAACGCGCCCCCGGTGCCGGGGTTCGTCGAGACGCTCGCGAATCGGCTCAAGTGGACGTCCGGCGTGGTGTGGCACGGCGGAACGACCCGCGAGCAGGCTCACGAGATCCTGGGCGGTGGACATGTCGCCGCGTCGTGGCGCGCTCCGATCTTCGACGACAGCCTCGAGATGTCGACGAAGGTCCTCGAGTATGCTTCTCTCGGGATGCCGGTTCTGATGAACCCGAGCCTGGTCCAGCGGAGGATCTTCGGAGACGACTATCCTGCCTACGTACGCAGTGGCGACGAGTTCGTCGAACGGTTCCTGGGGCTGGTCAGGTCGCCGGAACGTTATTCGGACGCATCTCGCCACGTCGCAGACGTCGCCGGCGAGTACACCTTTCCGAGAGCCCTGCAGCGCCTGCAGCCGTTGCTGACGTCGGCCGAGCCACCCATGGTCCGACCCACGCGAACGAGCCTCCTCTTCGCTGGCCACGACTTCAAGTTCCTCGGCCCGCTGCTCAGTCACGTCGCCGGAAACGAGCAGTACGACGTGCTACGGGACGAATACTCCGGCCACTCGATCGCCGACCCAGCACGGAGCGAGTCGCTTCTACGCGATGCGAAGGTCGTCTTCTGCGAATGGTGTCTCGGCAACGCCGAGTGGTACTCGAAGCACAAAAGGGACGACCAGAAGCTCGTGATTCGCTTCCATCTCCAGGAGCTGGATACACCCTACGCCGCGAGGGTTTGCTGGGAGAACGTAGATCGCGTCGTGTTCATCTGCCCCTTGGTTCGGGATCGATTCCTCGAGCGGTTTCCACAGGTGGCAGACCGGGCTGCGCTGATCTACAACCTCATCGATGCCGCCCCCCTGGACCAGCCGAAGCTGGCCCGTTCGGAATTCAACCTCGGGCTCCTTGGTTCCTGCCCGCGCCGGAAGGCGCCGCACCTCGCCGTGGAGATCCTCGAGAGGCTGAAGCAGCACGACCGGCGTTACACGCTGTTCTTCAAGGGAAAGCGGCCCGAGGAATTCGGATGGCTCTGGAGGCGCCCCGAGGAGCGCGAGTACTACGACCGCCTCAACCGATGCCTGGCCGAATCCCCCTACGCCGATTCGGTGGTTTTCGAGCCGCACGGCGACGATGTGTCGGCGTGGTTCAGCCGCATCGGATTCATCCTCTCCACGAGCGACTTCGAGGGCTCGCACCAGGCAGTAGCAGAAGGGATGGCGGCGGGCTGCATTCCGGTGATCCGCAATTGGGCTGGGGCGGATGCCATCTATCCGGGCCGCTTCGTATTCAGCTCGGTGGATGAAGCGGTTGAACGGATTATCGGCTGGCGAAAGCCTGGCGTCTATCTGGAGCAGAGCCAGAACTGCCGATCGTACGCGCGCCAACACTTCGACCAGACCGTGATCACTCGCCAGTACGACGAATTGTTCAGCCAGCTACTGGAGGCTGCCTGATGAGCGTCGAGACGTATGACAACGCAGTCATCGAGCGGATTCGCACCCTCGGGCGCCCTCCGTACAGGGCCGTGGTGAAGAGAACGTACGACGAGAGCCGGAAGGCGGAGGCGCTCGCGGACACGTTCCGCGTCTTTCAGAAGAGCCTCCGCCTCGTTCCGCCGATCGACTGGCGGCAAGACCCGGCCGGCAGTCGGTCTTCGCGGTACGAGTTGCATACGCTGCAGCTGCTCGATGTGCTCTTCCACCTGTACCTGGTGGACGGCAGTCTCGGAGCGCTCGACCGGGCGCGCTCCATCGGGATCGATTGGATCCGGGCCAATGCTCCCGATGAGCCGAGGGTGAGCGAGTTCGCTTGGTACGACATGGCCGTTGGCCTACGTGCGCCCTACCTCGCCTTCCTGCTCCGGGCGTCCGTACACGAGGGGAGGATCGAGCCGACCGAGGCTGCTCTGCTACTCACCTCCCTGCGGAGCCATGGCGAGTACCTGGTGGACGGTGCGAACTACGCCCACGGACACAACCATGGTCTCTTTCAGGACGAAGGCCTCTTCCTGATCGCCGATTACCTGCCATGGCTGGCCGAGGCCGATGAGTGGCGGGAGGTCGCCTCACGTCGAGCGATCGAGACACTGCGGGCGACGATCAACGAGACCGAGGCTGTCCACCTCGAGCACTCGCCTGCGTACCATTTGGTCATCGTCAATCTGGTCCGTCGACTCCGCCACCAGACCGAGGTCGGGGGCGCCGAACTGGATGACCTGTTGCGGCGACTGGAAGAGACCGCCGCCTGGTTCGTGATGCCGGACGGCACGCTCCCAGAGCTCGGTGATACCGATCAGGTCGCTGCGCCGGCGTGGGTGCTGGACCGCATCCCGGGTGATACCTCGGGATGTCGGCTCTTTTCGGAGTCGGGATACGCGGTGGTTCGGACCCCCGAGTCGTACCTGATCGCAACCGCGGGATACCACGGATCCGGCCACAAGCACGCCGACGAGCTGAGCTTCGTGCTCTACGAAGCAGGGCGACGAATCGTCGGCGACAGTGGCCGCTACGGCTACTACGAATCCGATCCCCACCGTGTCTATGCGCGCTCGAGCCATGCTCACAACGTGCTCGTGGTGGATGATCAGAGCTTTGGGTGGAAAGGCGCGACACCGTACGGGAGCGGCATCCTGGCCGGCGGAGAGGATGGAGGGTGGTTCGGCATCGTGGGGGAGAACCCGCTGCTGCGCGCGCAGTCCGTCGAGCATGTTCGGCTCTTTCTGTACCGACCGGCTCACGCGTTGGTGATCGTGGACGATGTCCGCTCCGATGCAGACCACGAATACATGAGGCTGCTGCACTTCGGCGTAGGCCTCGAGCTCGATGCGGCGGGCGATCTGTTGCACCTTCGCGCCCCCGGATTTGCCGGCGCCCTGCACGCCTGGGCGATCGATGGGGGAAGCTCCCGCCGGCTCCGCCGGGGATCCGAGCAGCCCGATCTGCGAGGATGGAGCTACTCCGGCGATCGGCAACGGCGCGAGGTCACGACAGTGGAGTTCGCCGACCGGGGCCGCGACGGCGTCTACGCTCTGGCCCTCTCCCTCCAGGACTCGCCGATGCGCGTCCGATTAGCCGCAAACGAGGCGGACGAGTATCGAATCGTCGTCGACTTCGACGGCCGTATCTACCAGCTGACCGCCAGACTCGGCGGCGGGGTGCTCCAAGTGAACGAGAGAGAGATAGCATGACGACTGGCCAGGCGTCCGGTACCGCGACGACGGCTTCCCGCCGCTCGCTGCGCGAGGTTGCGTTCGATTCACTGAAGGGGCTGTTCGCCGTTGGCGATGTCACATGCGATTGCGCGGCCAGAGCGGTGCATGGGCTTCTCTTTAGCGAGCCCGTCCCGGCGGAGTACGCCTGGGCCGGGACGATCGAGCGACTGCGGGCGGATCTGGAGTCGTCGTCGGAGGCGGTATCGATCGCCTTGCCCTACGCGGGTGCGAAGGAGCGATTCAGCACAGTCGGTGAAATCTGCCGACGGCGCAGCAAGGGGCGGATCTGGGGCCTACTGCTGCACAGGCTGGTTCGCGGGTTCGCCCCGTCAACGGCGCTCGAGTTAGGCACCTGCCTGGGGGTATCGACCTCATATCAGGCAGCGGCGATGAAGCTGAATGGACGCGGGCGACTGATTTCCCTCGAGGGCGCCGCTGCGCTGGCCGACCAGGCACGAAAGAATCTGCGGAAGCTCTGCCTGGATTGTGTCGAGGTGCGCACGGGGTTGTTCCAGCACACCCTCGAGCCCGCTCTCCGGGACCTCGGCTCCATTGACTTCGCCTTCATCGACGGCCACCACGACGAAGAAGCGACCCTCGCCTACTTCGAAATGGTCGTCCCATTTCTCGCCCATCGAGCGATCCTCGTCTTCGACGACATCGCCTGGTCGGACGGGATGCGCCGCGCATGGGCCAGGCTTCGGGCCGACCCCCGCGTTCGCGTGACCCTCGATCTGTCGATCATCGGCATCTGCATCCTCGGCCGGGATCTGCCGAAACAGGACTTCGACTTTCCGTCGCTGTCGAGAGTGCAGGCCGCTCAGGTCGTCCCGCATATTCGCCGTGCCGTCCGCGGTCGGCTGCCGGTCGATGCGCCCGTGCTCGTCGTGAGCCGCGGCGATGACGAACTGCTGGAGCTGGTCAGCCGCCGAGCGCAGCATTTCCCACAGACGAATGATGGGGCTTACGCAGGCCACCATCCGGGCGACAGCCGGGATGCCATCGACCACCTCGAGCGTCTGCGAGAAGGCGGCGCCGAGTACCTCGTGTTTCCGTCGACGGCCTTTTGGTGGTTCGAGTTCTACTCGGACTTCCGCAGACACCTCGAGCTGCACTCCCTGTCGGTCCATCAGGACGAAGACTGCGCGATCTTCCAGCTCTCGGGGGCACGATGAGCCGGAGGTTACGAGCGGACAGTATCGCTCATCGCCGTGCCGTTCGTTGGTGCGTTGAAGCTCGCAGTCGGCGGGTCCGGGGTGCAGACGGATTTGGCCAAAAGTTGTTGTCCAAAGGGGGCCGGCAGTGTCATCCCCGCGAAGGCGGGCATCCAGTGGCTCCGGCGGCTGACCCGGTCTGCATTCCCGCTTTCGCGGGAATGACGATGGGGGCCGGGACGACGATGGGTGCGGGATGACGATGCGGGAGGACTGCGTGCGGGAGGACTGCGTGCGGGAGGACTGCGATGAAGCGTAGCGCTTCTCGTAAGGGTCGTGAACTGTTCCGGTCGTACGTGCGAGACATCGACGAATTCTGGCCCGGGGTGCAGGGCATCCAGGCCGACAAGGTTCGCTCGATGATCGAACAGGTGACGGGGATATTCGGTCACGGCGTAACCGAAGTCGTTACGCAGATCGAGGGGTGGGCAGAGGCACGGTTCGGGAATCGGCCGCCCCCGGTTTACGTCAGCGGACTCGGCGGCTCGGGTACGAACTGGCTCGCCGCAATGCTCGGCGATCTGGACGGATTCGCGTATGCGGGAGAGGTGTACTTCGCCCCGCGGCTGCTCGAGCGCATGCGTGAGCTGCCGGTTCAGGATCGGGGATACGTCGTCGACTGCATCCACCTGCTGCATGCGTGGCCCCGCCACGGAAATCCCGCCGGCGCGCGGATCATCAACGCGGCTTCGCGGGCGTTCGAGGCGGCCGACCAGAGAATGTGGGATCCCGACTGTGCGATCGTTTACCTGGTCCGCGATCCACGGGACCAGGTTCTCTCCGTCACGCTCCGGAAGCCCGAATATCGTCAGCGCCACGGAGCCGGGCTCTCGGACCTCGAGTACCTGGCGTCCCGAGCGGGATCCAACCGGACGAGCTTCGAGAAGTTCCGGTGCTTCGCCTCGGACTTCATGTGCAGGTATGAGGAGCTCCGCGACGAATCACGGGCAGTCTTCGAACGGCTCCTGGCGCAGATCGGCGCCGATCCGTCTCCACAGTCGGTGACCGAAGCGCTTTTCCGCCACGATGCCTCAAAGATGAGGAGCGGAGCGACGCCGCGGCGGGGTAACCTCGATCAGGGAGGACGGTCGCGGGGTTGGCGAGTCGATGCCACGCCGCAGCAGAAGAGCATTCTGCACGCCGAGCTGGTGGAGGTGATCTCGGGTCTCGAATACGATGCGGACGACTGCATGGGCGCCCGGCCGGACTTCGAAGCGCTTCCCCCGGTTCGCGAGATTTCCTTCCCGACGGACCATGCCGTAGGCGAGTTGCAGGTGCGGGATCTCCGCGAAGCCGAGGAACCGTGGATGAGCCGCGGTGCGGCGCAGGGCGGAGTGACGATCCCCGAAGGCGTGGCGGTGCGTCTCCGCGTCGACCGTGGGTTCGACCCAAAGAACCTTCGTGGCCTTCGCCTCCAACCGGGTGACGTCCAGTCGCTCTGTCTCGCGGGCAACACCCGAGTCACCGACGCAACTCTGCGGGCGGTGGCCCAGATCCCCGGGCTTCGGGAACTGGACCTTGCCCGCACGCGCGTCACCGCCGCAGGACTCCCGCACCTCGAGGCGATGACGGAGCTATGGGGGATCAACCTGTGGAAGACGCGGATCACGGCGGTCGAAGCAGCCCAGCTGCAGACAATGCTGCCGTTAGCGACCGTGGTCGGCCTTCCGGAGGCGCTCGACCCCGCCGCAGTGCCCGTCTGTTGACCGGCTATGCGAAGGAACGCAGTGAACACCAGGCCGAGTGGAATGAGGAATCGCATCGTCATCGCAGGTTCCCTGGCGCAACGGCCAGGAAAGGGGGGGCACGCCTGGGTGTTCTTGCAGTACTTGCTCGGATTCCAGCGGCTGGGGTGGGACGTTCTGTTCCTCGATCGCCTCGAACCCGAGATGTGCTACGACGCGTCGGGCGAGCCCGCGCCGCTCGAGCGGTCCGAGAACCTGCACTATCTCCTTCGAGTGATCGGGGCGTACGGCCTGGAGGATTCGTTCGCGGTGCTGGATGGGCAGGGGCGTTCGGTCGGGCTCTCGAAGGCGCATGTAATCGCGCAGGTTCGAGAGTCCGCGCTTCTCATCAACGTGATGGGATTCCTCCAGGACCCGGAGATCCTCGATGCGGCCCCGACTCGCGTCTTCCTCGACATCGATCCTGGCTTTCCGCAGATGTGGCAGGATCTCGGTCTCGCCAGACCGTTGAGCGGGCACGACCGCTACGTGACGATTGGCGAGAACATCGGTCGGCCGGACTGCACCATCCCGACCTGCGGGATCGACTGGATCACGACTCCTCAACCCGTGGTCCTCGACGAATGGAGGACCGGCGAGTCTACACCATGGACCGGCTTCGCGGGAGTCGGCGCCTGGAGGGGCCCCTTCGCGCCGATCGAGTACCGAGGTGCCACATACGGGCTCAGGGTGCACGAGTTCCGCAACTTCTTCGACCTGCCCCGCGCCACCCGGGAGACCTTTACGATAGCGCTCGACATCGATCCGGCGGATGCGAGGGACATCAAGGCGCTCCACTCCGCCGGCTGGTCGGTCGTGAAGCCCCAGGTCGTGGTGGCCGAGCCCTGGACATACCGCGAGTTCATCCATCGCTCGTCCGCGGAGTTCATGGTGGCGAAAGGCATGTACGTGAGGTCCAACAGTGGCTGGTTCAGCGACCGGAGCATTTGTTTCCTGGCTTCTGGGCGGCCGGTCCTCGCCCAGGAAACGGGGTTCAGCCGCCAGCTCCCGGTGGGGAACGGGTTGATCGCGTTCTCGACGCTGGAGGAAGCGGCGGACGGTGCAGCCGCAATCGCCGCCGACCCACGCCGCCACGGTCGTGCGGCGCTGTCGGTTGCGCGCGAGCATTTCGACTCGGATCGGGTGCTGACAGGTATGCTCGAAAAGCTGGGGGTCGCGTGATGTCGAGGGCCGTCCGATGAGCTCGCCGCCCATCGTCGTGGTCGCCGGAGCGATCGCCAACAAGTGCCACAACGGCGGCGAGGCCTGGGTGCGCCTCAGCTGGACGCTCGGCTTCCGCAAGCTCGGATGCACCGTCTTTCTACTGGAGCAAATCGATCCCGACGCGTGTGTGGATGTGGCGGGAGCTCCGGCTCCGTTCGAGGAGTCGGCGAACCTCGCCTTCTTCCGGGATATCACTCGGCGGTTCGGCCTGGAAGGGTCGGCCGCTCTCCTCTGCGGAGAAGAAGCCGGGTATGGGCCCGAGATGGCCGAGTTGGTCGACATCGTGGGGTCGGCAGACCTGTTCGTGAACATCAGCGGAAACGTCACAGCGGCAGTGCTGTTGGAGCGCGCACGGCGCACGGCCTACGTCGATATCGATCCTGGATTTACGCAGTTCTGGAACACCGCACAGCTCGAGGGCGGTACGACCGCCCGGCACGATCACTACTTCACTATCGGCGAGAACATCGGGAGTCCGGATTGCCCGATCCCGAGCGGAGGGATCGAGTGGCGACCGATTCGACAGCCGGCGCTGCTGGACGAGTGGCCGCTGTGCCCGGGGAGCCTGGACCGGTTTACCACCGTCGCCAACTGGCGCGGCCCCTACGCGGCGATCGAGTACGAGGGCCGGACCTATGGCGTGAAGGTCCACGAGTTCCGGAAGGTCTTCCCACTGCCGCAGCGGGTACCGTGGACATTCGAGCTGGCCCTCAACATCCATCCCGCGGACGGCCGCGACCTGGATTCGCTCCACGCCCACGGATGGCGCACCGTCGATCCGCGCCCGATCAGCGGCGATCCCGATGCGTTTCGGCACTACATCCAGACTTCGGGCGCCGAGTTCTCGGTGGCGCAGGGCGTCTACGTGGGGACGGAAAGTGGCTGGTTTAGCGACCGGACCGTGCGTTACCTCGCCTCGGGCAAGCCGGCTCTGGTGCAGGAGACCGGATTCAGCCAGCACCTTCCTTCGGGCGAGGGGCTCCTTTCCTTCCGCACCCTGGATGAGGCGGTCGACGGGGCGGCGCGAATCGCACGCGACTACGACGGGCACTGTCAGGCCGCCCGTGCGATCGCCGAGGAGTACTTCGATTCCGACAAGGTTCTCGCCCGGATGCTGGAGGAGACCGGTGTCAGCCACTGACCGCCCCGGACCGGGCGCCCCGCTCAACGGGGCCGCGACCGGAACCGACCGGCTGCGCATCCTCGTCAGCGGGATGATCGCGGGGGTGCCGCACCAGGGCGGAGCGACCTGGGCGGTGCTCCAGTATATCCTCGGTCTGAGGCGACTCGGCCACCAGGTGCTCTTCATCGAACCGGTCGAGGCGGAAGCCATCCGCCCGACTGGCGCTGGCCTGACGGACTCCGAGAACGCCGCCTATTTCCGGCGGGTGGTCCGGGAGTTCGGGTTGGACGGAGCCGCCGCGCTCTTGCTCGCGGGGACGAAGGAGACGTTGGGGATGGGTTACGAGGAGTTGCGCCGAATCGCGTCGGACTGCGACGTCCTGCTGAACATCTCGGGAATGCTCGCTGACGGGGAACTGCTGGAAGCGATTCCGCGGCGCGTCTATCTCGACCTGGATCCCGCCTTCGTGCAGCTCTGGTGCGCGGTGGAGGGGATCGACATGCGCTTCGACGCGCATACCCACTTCGTCACCGTCGGTCTCTCGATCGGGACACCGGATTCGTCGATTCCCACCTGTGGCCGCACCTGGATCTCAACGCTTCAGCCGATCGTGCTGGAGCACTGGCCGGCGGCGGAGACGATCGAGCACGACGCCTTCACCACCGTCGCGAATTGGCGTGGGTACGGGTCCGTCCACCACGGCGGCGTCTTCTACGGACAGAAAGCCCACTCCGTACGACCCTTCTTCGAGCTCCCGTCCCGAACCCGCGAGCGCGTTCGGCTGGCGCTCTCGATCCATCCGGACGAGGTGTCCGATCTGCAGGCGCTCTCCGCGAATGGATGGGAGCTTCTGGAGCCGTCGCGGCTGACCGGCACACCGGGCGACTACCAGCGGTTCGTGCGGGGCTCGAAGGGGGAGATCGGATTCGCCAAGAGTGGCTATGTGGAGGCGGCGTGCGGGTGGTTTAGCGACCGAAGCATCTGTTATCTGGCATCCGGGCGTCCGGTGCTTGCGCAGGACACGGGGTTCACTCGCCACCTGCCCGTCGGGGAGGGGCTCCTTGCTTTCGCGACCCTCGACGACGCGGTGCACGGCATCGACGTGCTTCGATCCGACTACGCGCGGCATGCCGTGGCCGCGCGGGAGCTGGCGGCCTCGCACTTCGAATCAGGACGTGTCCTCTCGCGGCTGCTCGACGAAGTTGGGGCGATATGGTGATCCCAAGTACCGGGGCGCTAGGGCGATTCGCGGAAGCCGAGGTGCAGGAGTTCGTCGAGCGCTCCCTGGCCTCCCGGTTCGGGCCGTCGATCCGCATCGAACGACAGCGGCAAAGACCCTCGGCCTATGGGAGCAGCTTTCCCCTCGAGGAGGTCGACGTCCTTCTCGAGAACGGGGACCACCTTCCGATGCTGCTGAAGGACGTCGCCCCCGAGGCACTCCTGGAGTCGGCACGCCGGATCAAGCCCGCATTCCTGCTCGAGCCCCTTCGGGAGATCGAGGTCTACTTGCACCTGCTGGCGCCGCGGCCGCACCTCGGAACGGCTCGATTCTACGGGGCCGCGGTCGACCCCAGTCGCGATCGCTACTGGCTCCTCCTGGAGAGGGTGAATGGCATCGAGCTCTATCAGGTGGGGGAGCTCGACGTCTGGCGCAGCGTCGCCCGGTGGCTGGCGGAGCTCCACGTCGAACTCGCCTCGGACGCAACCTCCACCGCCACGAAGGCTCCGGACCTCGTGCGGTACGACCGCGAGTTCTTTCGCCAGTGGATGGAGCGGGCCCGCGTCTTCCTTCGCAGCCGGCGCCCACCCTTGACGGCAGACCAGTGGCTGCGGCTCGACCGACTTGCCAGTCGTTACGATCGCGTTGCCGACAGGCTGCTCGCCCTGCCGCAGACTGTCATCCACGGCGAGTTCTACGCGTCCAACATCCTGATCACGGATCTAGATGGAAGGATCCGGATCTGCCCGGTGGACTGGGAAGGGGCGGCGATCGGTCCCGGGCTGATCGACCTGGCGGCGCTCAGCGCCGGCGATTGGACCGAGGCGCAGCGGCTGGACCTCGCACTCGCCTACCGATCCGCCTTGGCGCCTGGCTCATCCCGCGAGTCGATCAACCATTTTCTGGAGGACCTCGAGTATTGCCGGCTCCATCTGGCCGTCCAGTGGCTGGGATGGTCCCCGCTATGGTCGCCACCCGCGGCCCATGCATACGACTGGCTCGGCGAAGCGTTCAGGCTCGCCGACCGGATCGATATCTGATATCTGTTGCGCTTCATCTGTACTATGCGAATTTCCCCGCCCGCTCTGGTCTTCTCGACGATCGTCGCCCACGTTTTCGGGTTGACGATGCCGACCGCCGGCTCTGGGCAGGAGGCGCAGGAGCCGCCTCAGGAGGGCGAGCCCCGCTCGGCATCCCTGTACGCCGTCGAGGTCGAAGCCAATGGGCCGAAGGTCTCGTTCGACGGCTCGCTGGATGATGCGGCGTGGACCACCGCCCCGGTCGCGGAAGACTTCCTCCAGAGAGAGCCGAATACGGGGGAGCCGGCGAGCGAGCCGACCGAGGTGAGAATCCTCATCGATGGAGATGTGCTCTATGTCGGCGCCCGGATGTACGATTCGCGACCGGATTCCATCGTCGCCCCTCTCACCCGCCGCGACGACGACGCGTTCTCTGATTGGTTCTATGTCGGTTTCGACAGCAATCAGGACGGGCGTACGGCCTACCTCTTCGGCATCAACCCTCGCGGCGTGAAACGAGACGTGAGGCTCTTCGAAGATTGGAGAGAAGACCCCGACTGGGACGCGGTATGGGATGCGGCCGTGGCGATCGATTCGCTCGGCTGGTCTGCGGAGCTGCGCATTCCGCTCTCCCAGCTACGCTTGGATCCGAAGACGATAGAGGGTTTGGAACCGGCCTGGGGCGTCGACTTCCAGAGGCGACTGGCGCGTCGGGAGGAGATCGCGCACTGGTCGGAAATCCCCCGACGAGGTCGCCCCATGGTCTCCCTCTTCAAGAAGCTCCACGGGATCGAAGGGATTTCGCCACCGCGCCGCTTCGAGATTCAGCCTTACTCGGTCGGCCGCATGACGCTCGCAGACGTGCACCCCAACGACCCGTTTCACGAAGCTGACGAGATCACCGGCACTGGGGGCCTCGACCTCAAGTACGGCCTCACCCCGAGTATGACGCTCACCGCCACCGTGAATCCCGACTTCGGACAGGTCGAGGCGGACCCTTCGGTGGTCAACACGAGCGGCTATCGGACCTTCCTCCCGGAGAAGCGCCCCTTCTTCCTCGAGGACGCGGAACTCTTCGACTACCGTATCGGCAACGCTCGGCTCTTTCACTCGAGGCGAATCGGCCGTGAGCCGCAGCGAGAGGTCAATGCTCCGGACGGCTTCGTCGACGCGCCGGAAGCGTCCAACATCATCGGCGCCGTCAAGGTGACGGGCCGGACCAACGACGGGTGGTCGATCGGATTGCTCAACGCAACCACCCGTGCCGAGCATGCGCTGGTCGCCGATTCGCTCGGGGTTCAGCACGCGGAACCGGTGGAACCGCTCACCAATTCCTCGGTTGCACGCGTGATCCGCGAGTTCGCAGGAGGGAACGCCTCGATCGGTCTGGTGTCGACCGGCACGGTTCGTAAGCTCGACGAGGAGCTCGACTTCATTCCCAGGGCCGCTTTCACGGCTGGCGCCGACTTCCGCGTAGCCGACGCCGACTACGAGTTCAACGCCGCGGTCATCGGAAGTGCCGTCTACGGTTCCCCGGAGGCGCTCGTTCGCCTCCAGCGCGCCCAGGGTCGCTTCCT
>WHSP01000230.1 GCA_009380025.1 Gemmatimonas sp.
TTCCATCCGTTCCTGCTGGTCTTCCAGGGTACGAGCGCGGACGCCGAGGGGTCGCCAGATTTCGTCGTACCGCTCTACGAAGGCGTCTGCCGTTCCGGGGTCGGGGACGCGCAGGAACGCCTCGTAGTCGACCCTCGCACCGAAGCCGAGGAGCTCCGTTTCCTCGAGGAATCGGGCAGGAAAGAAGACCCGAGGCGCAAAGGAGGACGCGACCTCTATGTCGCCCGGCATCCTCTGGAGCGAACCGGAGATCTCGAAGCGGGTGGCACCGATCGAGATCGAATCGCCCACCTCGGCACGGAGGGCGATCAGCAGTGCCGGGTCGACGATGAGGTTGCGGCCGTTATGAAGCGACTGCCACTGACCCGCCGGCTCGGTCTCGATGACACCGTAGAAGGGGAAGCCGGGCTGCGGGGCCCGTACCCGCACCAAGCGGGTCGCACCAGTCTCCGGGTGGAGGGCCATCGATGCGAAGGAGGTAACCCTGGCCATGTCCACGCCGCTCATCGAGACGGAGTCGAGAATCGCCTCGACCCGATCGCGGAAGGGCTCACGGCTGGAGAGCATCACATCCGCGCCGAGCATCGTTCGCGCCTGCTGGCGCACCTCGCGCTGCATGTTCGCGGCGAAACCCTGCACCGCCACCAGCGCGGCGACCCCCAGCGAGATAGACGACAGGAACAGGAAGAGTCGCTTGCGGGCGAAGCGGCTCTCGCGCCAGGCGAGGGAGAGCAGTTGGCGGGTGGTCACGCCGCGGCTACCGTATCGGAAGTGATCACGCCGTCCGACAGGCGAATCGTTCTCCGGGCGCGCCCGGCTAGCGCTGGATCGTGCGTAACCAGGACGAGCGTCGTCCCCCGTTCCCGGTTCAGCTCTTCCATCAACCGGATGATCGACTCGCCAGTCACGGCGTCGAGGTTGCCCGTCGGCTCGTCGGCGAACAGGATTCGAGGCTCGTGGACGAAGGCACGGGCCAGCGCTACCCTCTGCTGTTCGCCGCCCGAGAGCTGGGTCGGATAGTGGTCGAGCCGATCGCCGAGGCCGACGCGAGCCAACAGGTTCGCCGCACGATCGCTCGCCCCCGAATCACCCCGCAGCTCCAGCGGAACCTGCACGTTCTCTCGCGCGGTAAGAGAGGGGATCAGCTGGAACGACTGGAAAACGAAGCCGACCGTTTCACGGCGAAAGCGTGCCCGGTCGTCCTCGGAGAGCGGGGCGAGATCCGCCCCGGCGATCTGCACCGTTCCGGAGCTCGGCGAGTCCAGGCCGGCGAGGAGACCGAGCAGCGTCGTCTTCCCGCTCCCGGAGGGTCCCAGGATTGCCACGAAATCGCCCTCGCTCACATGTAGGCTCACATCCCGCAGTATGGTCAGCGCCCGATCACCACTGCGGTACGTCTTCTCGAGATCCGTCGCTCGGAGCATGAAAGAATTCGTTTCGTACAGGAGTGCCACAACGGTGCTGGTAGCATCGTTGATGATCGGCTGCGGAGGACCGGAACGCAACACGAACGCCGAGTCCCGGGTCGTCACGGCTGAGCCCCCTTCGATGCCTGTCCAGCCGTCCGGGCGAGCGGAAACACCGAACGAGGATGGTGTGGTCCTCTTCATCGGCACGAGCTTGACCGCCGGGCTCGGGCTGCCTGAAGACCAGGCGTTTCCTGCGGCAGTCCAGGCGAAGATCGACGAAGCCGATCTTCCGTTCCGAGTGGTCAATGCGGGGGTGAGCGGCGAGACGTCGGCCGGAGCCCTCAGCAGGGTCGATTGGCTACTCCGGCAGCCGTTCGACGTCGTCGTCCTCGAAACCGGCGCAAACGACATGCTCCGCGGAACCGACCCTTCCTTCGCCGAGCAGAACATCGAGGCGATCGTCGAACGCATTCGCGCGCAATCTCCCGTCGCCCCGATCATCCTCGCCGGTATGCTCTCGATGCCCAACCTCGGGCCTCAATACGCCCGTCAGTTCGAGGCGATCTATCCGCGACTCGCCGAGGAGCACGAACTCGTGCTGATTCCGTTCCTGTTGGAGGGCGTGGCTGGTGTACGCGAGCTGAATCAGTCGGACGGGGCTCATCCCACTGCCGAGGGGCAGCGCATCGTTGCGAACACCGTATGGCGCGCGCTGGAGCCGATTCTTCGAGCGGAGATGGCCGCAGCGGCGGGCAGGTGAATTGCGTCTTCTTCCGGCACGACTTGTCGACGGCCCTCTCTATTCTCGCCGGAATCGCACGCGTTCCCCCTGGAGGCCAGAGCCATAGAGGGTGCCCTCGATTTCGCGGCTTTCAATCACCCCTTCCAGCTCGATCGGATTGAATCGGTCGAACTCGAAGCTCAGGTACACGTCGGAGTTGTAGCGCTCCCCGGTAACGAAGACATCGTCGAACCCCCATTCTCCTGACCCCCGAATGTCTCCCCGGTCGTCCCGCAGGGAGATCCACACCTCATCGCCTCCGATTCGGGCGCTCCACTCGCCATCGAGGGACCTTTGTCCGGTGCCGATCACGTCGTCGCAGGCACCGAGGAACAGAGCCGCCAGCAGCAGCGGTAGCAGCGCGAGCCTTCTCAATTGATTCTCCTGTTGAATCTGACATCGGCTAATCTGCCGCGTATCCATGTCACGGCCCGTGCCAGATTGTCCTGCACGAGAAAACCCTTGCCAACACTGGATTTTGCCTCGGGGGGAGCCCTTCCGGAGGGACGCTTCCAGCCCGCAGCCGATGACAGGACGTGTCGTCGCGGGAGGACAGGCGTCCGACTTTCCAGATGCCAACTAGCCTGTCGATCCGGCCGAAGCCGGATTCGACGAGGTCCCCTGGGTGATCGCGCCATTCGGGATCACGAGCACATCACAGGGCGGCCGACGCAGCACCGACTCGGCAATGCTACCAATCAGAAAGCGGGTGGCGCCGGTACGCCCATGAGTGCCGAGGACGATCAGATCGGCCGTCCACTGGGTCGCCATGTCACGGATCTGGTCGGCGGGCTCACCGATCCGTACGCTCGCCTCCACGGCCCAGCCGGCATCGCGAAGGTCCTGGAGCGATTCGTTCAGTTTGTCTTCGGCGATCTCGACGGTCCCGCCGTCTCGCAACGGAGGCGGTAACGGCACCTCGTAGCCGAGGACCAACAGCGCCCTGAGCTCCGGCCGGTGGGATCCTCTCAACGTGACTGCCAGCTCGGTTCCCCTCTTGAGGGCCACATCGCTGAGCGGCGAGAGATCGGTCGTCAGGAGGATCCGGCTCCTCGCGGGCAATTCTTCTGAGTGGAGTACGAATACAGGTACCGAGGCACCGCGGATGATGCGTTGCGCGGTGGTGCCCAGTAGGGCAGATCCGAGTCGTCCGCGACGGGTCGATCCGACGAGGATGAGGTCGGCATCCACTTCCTTTGCCCGATCCAGGACCGCCATGTCGGCCGGCGTGGTGGTGGTGCGACATACTGCGTCTTCTCCGCCGGGCAGGCTACGCACGCTCTCTTCCAGCCGTTCCTGAACGCCCCGAGCGAAGCGATCGATCGCTTCGGGGCTGAAGTAGCTCATCTCCGGATACGGGTAGAGCCCAGGATCCGGTACATGGAAGGCGTGCACCACGTGGAGGGTCGCGCCGAGCCGGGTCGTGATCGCCATGGCCGAGCGCAGATGCGGATCCCCACCATCGACCTCCGCGACACCCAAAACGATCGTACGAACCTTCGTGGCCATTGTGCTCCTCGCGAACCCTCGAAATCCATGGGTTTTGGTTCTTCTCACGTCGGCCGATATTCCGCATCGTTCGTTCCGACATCGTAGACACGATTATCTGCGTCACCCGTGACGGGCTACGTCGTTTCGTGCTGAACTGGGAAACCGCGGCGGAAGCGCTCATGCGGAGTGCATCGAGAGGCCGTCGGTGGGTCCTCGATGCGATGCTGACGGGGCTGCTCGACGACGTGCTGAGCTCGGGCATAGAGGTTGCCCGCACCGGCGAAACCGATCACCTCGGCGGCAACCGGCCAGAAGGAGAAACATGGCGACGACTGACGCGACCTCGATGCAGGTTCACCGGGGCGAGGCAGACACGCGGCGCAGCTTCATCAAGAGAGCGGCGGGGTTCCTGGGGACGTCCGTCCTCGCGGGGTCCGCCGTGAGCTGTGACGACGATGTCACGAATCCACGCTCACCCGACACCGATTCACGCGACGTCTCGGAGCGGATCGACCGCAAGGTGGGCTCGACCCACGCCAACTCGCCGCTGCCTATGGGATCGACAAGCTCTGGGAAGCTGGATTCCGCGGCCAGGGCAGGCGCGTCGCGCTGATTGAGTTCGCGCAGCGCCTAGACCACGACAGGTTCAAGACATTCTCCCATTGCTGGGGGCCCTTCCGCGTCCCCAAGGAAATCGTCGTGGGCGGCGGTAAGCCCCCAGTTCTCGGCCAGGAGGCGAACTTCGACCCTGAGGTCCTCCTCGCCGTCGCTCCTGACGTCGAGCAAATCTACATGTTCCAGACGAGCGTGGTCGCACCCCAGAAGCAGTTGCCGGTCCTCTTGGAGGCGGCGCTCAATCCGGCGCACACCGACGGCGAGCTCGTCCATACGATCTCGATTTCGTTCGCCGAATGCGAGGCAAGCTGGGACCCGGCCGACGTCGAACTGGCCAACGTCCAGCTCAGGCGCGCGGCCGAGCTAGGCGTGAAAGTGTTCGTGTCCGCCGGTGACGCAGGTTCCCTCGGCTCGTACCGCGTTCCTCCCGAGACGGGAGAGGTGCACTGCGTGCCGTGGCCAGTGCCGCATGATCCACCCCAAGGGGTCAAGCTTGCCGTGAGTTTCCCTCCAACCTCGCCCTGGGTGACGGCCGTCGGCGGTACCGAGTTGGCAATCAACGGACGGATCCCCGAGTCGGGCTCGCGCGATGGCGGGACCGTCACCAATGAGGTCGTTTGGAACGAGCAGGCTACCGACGGGAAAGGCACCTGGGTCGGGGCTGGCGGTCTGAGCACGATCTTCTCAGTCGCAGATGCTCCTTGGCAGGAGCATCTGGGCCTCACAGGAGGGCGGCACCTGCCGGACGTGAGCGCCCTCGCCGGCTCCCCAGAATACCCAGGCGGCGGCATCGGCACGAGCGGAGCCGCGCCCATGACGGCTGGCGCGATGATGGTAGTCGACAGCTACCTCATCGGCCATGGCGTCGAACCGCCGGGCTTCCTGAATCCTGTCCTGTACGAGCTGGCCCAGACGGAGTACGAGCGCG
>WHSP01000231.1 GCA_009380025.1 Gemmatimonas sp.
CTCGCAGGCGAGACGCCCGCATCCCGGAGCGCCGCAGCGCGTTGTGGCATCGACCGACGCCATGAGCGCCTTTCGCCGGCGCCGGAAACCAGCGTCATCGTGAATTTTGCTCATTCAGTATTCACTCATTATGTGCATGAATATTCATTTGGGCCCTCCCCCTTGCGCTCAGTAAGTAGAAGTCACAATGGCGGGGGGTGAGGCGCCCCTCCCAGGCTAAAAAACCGGCCGTAGCATCCACTTCGTCTGCATATTCATTCATTTGCCATCCATCGATTATTCATCTGCTATTCACTGGATCCGTGCCCTTTTTTCATGCGGACCTGGGTCGCAGACGCCCTGTGATGTTCATATCACTTATATGGTTAGTAGGGCTTTGTGACGGATGTGACAGGTTTTCCTATAATAGACGTTACGCGCGCGCGTACGCCCTATAAGAGAGAATCCGTCACATCCGTCACTAAGTCGACTTAGGGGAATCATGTGAGCTGTTCATGGCTCCCATCTTCGGTCCTCTGGGACGGCGGTGATACGCAAACGACGGTAGCCGCGAACCGAGCCCGTACGATGGTCCTCGAAGCCACGGTCCTTGAGGTTCTGGGAAAAGCGTTTCTGCGTCCCGGTGAACTCCCCCACCCGCTCCGTCCAGCGCTTCCAGGAGGCGAAGAGGATACCCACGGCCTCCCACGCGTTCGGATCGTCGGTCGTGCAACATTCCTCAAGCCAGAGCGCGAACGAGTCTTCGGCCTCGAGATACTCCGTCGTCGCCGCGGTGACGCGCTCCGGGGGGTTGAGTCCCCGGCACTGCCATTCGAGACATCCGTCGATCGCCCACCGCAGGATGGCCGGCCATTCCTGCTCAAGCTTCACCGGCAGGTCCGTATCCCGCTCCTCCTCCGGGATCGTCACCGTGAACGGCACCAGGTGAAGCCGACGCCGGATCGCCTCGTCAACTCCCCGGAGCGACGGCCGGTGGTTCCCGACGACGACAAGCTTGAATTGCGGGTCGAACTCGAAGAAGTCTTGCCTCATGAACCGCCCCGAGAGCCGATCCCCGCCGGTGAGTGCCTTGATCTTCGACTCGGCCCATGTCCGGCCGATCTCGATCTCGGAGCCCACGGCCAGACGGACGCCACGGAGCCGCGCGATCTCGGTCGGGTGTCGATCCGACTGCGACACCATCAGCATATCGGTCCCGATGGTGACGGCGTAGTCCATCCAGATCCCAACGAGCGTGTTCACGAACACCGACTTCCCATTGGCGCCCGTGCCGTGGAAGAAGAACAAGACGTGCTCCTTCACCTCCCCGGTGAGGCAGTAGCCGGCCATCCGCTGGAGGTAGTCGATAAGCTCCTGGTCATCGCCGGTGACGGTCTCCAGAAACGACGTCCATAGCGGGTGCGGCGTTCCAGGTCCGGCCGGCGTAACGGCCGTCTGCTTCGTGATGTAGTGTTCCGGCTTGGAGGCCACGACAGCGCCGCTCCGAAGTTCGATCGTCATCTCTTCCCTTGGTTGGAGTGGCCGAGCTCATAGAGGTCCGCATCCCACATCTCAACAACGGCCCGCTGCTCGAGGTTGGAGCGAGCGAGCCCCACCACCTTCGCAACGGTGTCGGCCTGACGGAGT
The DNA here is from genome assembly GCA_009380025.1 of Gemmatimonas sp. Lineage (GTDB taxonomy): Bacteria > Gemmatimonadota > Gemmatimonadetes > Longimicrobiales > Longimicrobiaceae > WHSP01. The sequence continues at coordinate 1,627 of WHSP01000231.1, forward strand.
CGGTTAGCGGCGCTCTCCTCCTTCGGCGGGAGTTGCTCTGCGAGGTCGCGAAGGAAGTCGCGGGTCCTCGTCATGTGCTCGAGACACTCATCCATCCGCCAGACTCCGCCTTCGAAGAACAACCACCGTCCCCACGGGGCGACGTGGCGGGCGTCGTCCTTCCAGAGCTCTCCTAGCCTGAGCGCGAGCCCGTCCTGCGTGAGATCACCGCTCGTCGTGAGCCGGTGCACCGTGGCTTCGCGGGCCGCCTGCCGGATCTCCTCCTGAACGCTCACGCCGCTTTCTCCCGGCGCCAGCGAAACGCGGACTCGATCGTCTTCTCGACTTCGCGTTCGTGTAGCCCGGTATGCAGAGCGGCGACGGTCAGAGCACGGCGGACGGCGCGCTCGTCGGCGCTGCCGTCCACAACGAATCGGGCGAGCGCGATTCCCGCTAGGTACAGCCGATTGTTCCGCCCGGGCTTCTTCGTCGCCGCGAGCTCGTCGCACTCCATCTCGACCGCCCGCTGTACGTATCGAACCGGGTGAGGACCGACCCTGGCATCACGTGATGTCGGGTGGTTTTCGGGGCGTGATGTCGGCCGGAGCAGATCGACCAACCAGCCAGGAGCGTCCGTGATCGGCCCAGTCGCCTCGACTGAGTAGCCCCGGCTCGGCGGGATCACGATGTATCCGCCCGCCCCCCGGGTATCCAGGCCCGGCCGGAACCCTACGGCGCACCGGGCCGGCTCGGTCGTGCCGAAGAGGTAGTGCCAACCGCCGCGCGGCGTCCGGTGGGTCCGGGTCGGCGGGAGTGCTCCGAACTCGGCCTCGAGCTCGGCCAACGAGTTGTCCCCATCGGCCGGCGGATCCACGTCGAGCGCCATCAGGTGCCGGCCCGACCGGAGCCGGTGACCCATTGCCGCGGCGATGCCGAGATTCGGATCCTTGAGGTTCCGCGCGCGCAGCCCGATCAGCTTCTCCTCGGTGGTCGCGTCATGGAGCCCGTTCGCGGTGAGGGGCGCCTTCGTCACCGTCGTTACGAACAGGATCGGGATCCCGGCGCGTGCCCACCCGATGGCATCTCGCTCGAGATCAGTCATCGTCCACCTCACCGATCCAGGCGTCGAGCAGGTGCTCCAACGATTCCTGCTCTGCCTCCTGGGCTCTTACGCAACGATCCCATGCCTCGGGCTCGATCTCTTTGACGATGCTGTCCCGAACGCGATCCCGGAGGTCGTTGGGATCCATCGCGTCGAGTTCCCAACACTGACTACCGAAGTATCTGACGTACCAGTTGTGCCGGGAGTCTTTCGCCTTCGACGCGGCAGGGAACGAGGGGAGATCGTCCAGGTCGTCGGAGAGCAGCGCGATCCGCTTCAGGATGACGAGGTCACCTCCGTAACGCTCGAGGCGATCCGGCAGGTCGTGCTTTGACATGTACAGGCCGGACGGATCGAAGTCACCGACGTACAAGATGATCAGCGGTCGATCTCGCCACTCACACGCAACGTCATGGACCGAGGTCGCGCTCGAGAAACCATGCATGACCCGGAAGCCGACGCCGTACTCGTCTAGAACCGGGGCGAGCACGCCCCGAACGGTGCCCTTCTCGCTCCAGAGCTCTACGTCAACGTCTTGGTGCTCCCAGAAGTCCAGGCGGTAGGACCGGCGAACGGCTCGGACGTAGTCGGCCGGATCGCTCCAGCTCGCTCGCTTCTCCAGCGACCGCGTCTCGTCGACGATCCATTCCCACGGGATCACGCCCCGCTCGCGAGCGATCTTGAGGAGTCGATAGACCTGCTTCATGCTCTTCGTCGACATCGACGGTATTAGCCCCATCGAGAAGAGCTTGTAGCCGACGCCCCGGCCAGTGATCGGCTGGGTTGATTCCGCGACTTCATACATCGCGCTGATCAGCTCGAGGGATGCCTTTGCCATTCCCCGGGCGACCTTTTTTGGCCTAGTCCCAATTTGCGTGCTCATCCGAACACCACCTCGAGCGACAGGCACGCTCCGTCCGCCTGTCGCGAGCAGACCGGCAGACCCTCCCGCCAGCCGGCGGCGATGATCAACGCGGTGAAGGTCTGAGACGCCTCGTACTCCCGCTCAAGGCAGGCGCACATCTTGATTTCGTTGGGGACTTGCGCGGGGATTCGCGCTGGTCGATACTTTCTCGTGTCGCTTCGCATTGGTCGGTGGTGCGAGTGTGACTGAGCCTCCGAGTCGTCCGCTCGGGGGCTCTTTTTGTTTCGGGGCCTACCTCTGGATCGCGGTTCCGCCCTGCGCGATCCAGCGCTCGATAACCTCCGGGTCGAATCGGACCTTCCTTCCGAGCCGAACGCTCGGGAGCACGCCGTTCCTCGCCATCCGGTAGACCCGCTGCAGCTTTTTGTCGTCGGGCTCCCCGTCTCCGAGGCGCCGCACTACCCAGTCAGCCTCCTTCAACGGCGTCATTGTGCTCCCCTCCACTTTCGTTTAGGTTCATTCTGAGTGAGAAATGTTTGTCTCCATGAAGACTACGGAATTTCAGCGACAATGTCAAATCACACTGTCAGTGTAGCTGCGCGGGGATCGATGACGGCCGTTTCGGAGAGGCTTCGGGAAGCGCTGGAGCTACGAACTATGTCCATTCAGGAGTTGCAACTCGGGATGGCCCGGGCGGACGTCGATGGGACGAAGTACTCCAACGTGCGGCGATATGTCGTGGGAGAGGGGAGGACACCTCCTCCGCTTGAGTGGATCGAAGCGGCTGGGGCCGTGCTCCGGGTCCGGCCGGCGTGGCTCGCGTTCGGAGATGGGGCCAGGACGGAGGAGGAGGCACGCGAACGCCGAGCGATCGAAGACCTCGACATTGAAGCGCTGTTCCGCGGAACTCCGCTGACATTTTACGCGGTCCTGCAGCCAGACTGGGATCGGGAGAAGCTAGGGAAGACTTTCGGCAAATGGCTCGCGAACGAGCAGCGCCTCGCTAGGGTTCACGGGACGCCTCAACCCGTCGAGAGCGAGAGCGCCAGGAAGTTCGCCGAGCTGTACGTCGGACCGCTCAAGCACTGGGCCCTTTATCCCGCGAGCTCCTACGACATGCACCCTGACCGATTCGCGGCGTACTTTGACGCGATGATGCACGCCCTCACGCTCGCGACGCCCTCTGGCCGAGACTTCGAGATATCCTCCCACTACAAGGAGTCAGACGATGGCTAGTCGACCTACGGGCAACATCACGCCCCGCGGACCCGATGCGTGGCTCGTTCGCATCAGCCTTCCCGCCGACGAGGAGGGGAAACGCAAGTGGTATTCGAAGACGGTCAGGGGCACGCGGAGGGACGCTGCGAAGCACATGACGGCGAAGCTCGCGGAGCTCGACTCGGGCACGTTCACCCGCCCGACGAAGGCGCGGCGACAGCAGACCGTACGCGCCTATCTGGACGAATGGGTCCAGACCAAGCGAGCGAACCCGCGAACCCTGCACGACTACGAGGCCCTCATTCGCCGCTACATCGACGAGCACCCGATCGGCCGGGTCCGACTGGTCGGTCTCGATGCATCAGCAATCCGGAAG
>WHSP01000232.1 GCA_009380025.1 Gemmatimonas sp.
CCGGGGTGGTGATTCTCGTGGCCTTCGAACTGGGGGCACGCTCGGTCGACCCCGTGGCTGGCCCACTGGATCCACCTCGGTTCGCCATTAGCGATGCCGGCCGCAGCGTCATCGACATCCAGACTGACCGAATCGAGAGGCTCGAATTTGCCAACGAGCTCTCGTCGAAGTACGGTATCGGAGCGGACCTCGCCACCGCCATCCACGAAATCGCGCTGGCGCAAGGCGTCGACCCGCCGCTCGCCTTCGAGCTCGTCCGCGTGGAGAGTGGCTTCAACCCACGAGCAGTGAGCCCTGCGGGGGCGCTCGGCCTCACCCAACTCATGCCAGGCACCGCGCAGGTACTTTCCCCGGGGATCTCACGGGCCGAGATCCTCGATCGCAACACCAACCTGCAGCTCGGGTTCCGCTTCTTCCGGTCACTGCTCGATCGCTACGGTCGAGATGTCAGGCTGGCCTTGCTCGCCTATAATCGCGGGCCCGTCACGGTCGACCAACTGCTCGCCGCGGGCATCGACCCCTCCAACGGTTACGCAGAGACGGTGATGCGCCGAATCCAGGCTTCATCCGACTGACCCCGCCCCTCCCTCCGGGTCGTGCAGAATCCCGGACCATCCGGCCTGGAACCGAGGGCGTCTCGCCCGCACGCGCGATCACGTCCCTGCTGAGCGAAGGCCGAAGAGAAATCGTGCAGATCAAGGCTTGCGACAAGCCGCGAGTGAGGCGTACGTCGGTACGCCGCAGGGAGCGGCGAGGAAGCATAACGCAGAGCTGCGCGATTTATCGAAGGCCTTCTAGAAGCGCAGGAGGGCTCCCACTCCATCCATATCCTCCACCTCCGCCTGCTCCACGAACTCGACCTGCGACCCCTGTGCTTCCGCCAGACGGATTACTTCTTCGACTGCGTCGATTCCACCTTCCGTAGCGGCTCCGTCGTAGGGACACTCCTCGATCGTCCGAGCGAAGACGAATCCGCATCGTGTGCAGCGTGCCCCTTCGTGGTCCAGGTCTCTCCCGATGACCAACGTATCGACCTTCCCCTCTTGGAGGGCGGTGAGCGTACCCTGTAGACCGGTCGTCGCCAGGTAGTCCTGCTGGACGCGGTCCCGAAGCAGCTGTAGGACCTCCCGGCCCTCTCGCTCTCTCTCGGCCTGGACGTGCGGCTCGATCCGGGCCAGAATCTCGCTGGCCGGCTCGCCCACGCTCATCGCCCCGGTGTACGCGATCTTCGCCTGAAGTGGCTCCGGCAGGAACTCCCGGAACTTGGCCACATTCTCGTCCGTGCCGAGGATGATCAGGTCATCCGGTCGGTAGCTCCGATCGAACTCTTCGATCTCCTTCGAAAACTCCTTGAAGAATTGGCGCATCTCTTCGAGCTTCCGCCGCTGATACCGCCTCTGCGAGTATCCACCCGCCTGGACGTCGTGGGGGCCGGGATACGGCTCGCCGTGCACCTCGATCTCATCGAGCAGCGTTCCGAGGTACACGCTCAGGATCCGAACGCGCTCCCGATCGAGCAGAACCACTCCGTGATGGTGGTAGCTCTCCAGCACCTGCGCTAGCGGCCCGACTGCCGGACGGTCCGCGATCACGAGTCGGTTGGCCACCGCAACGGGGAACTGCATCGCCTCGAACCAATCCCCGCCCAGCTCCGTGTAGATCACGGCTCCTTTGTTCTCCTCGCTGAACTCGTCCTCCAACCACTGGTCCACCCGCTGGAACGCCTGACCGACCTCCTCCCGCGGTTGGTTCCACCGTTCGCTGTCCAACTCATCGAACTGAGCCCGACGTTGGTTCAGGAAGACTCGGTGGGTGCGCTTGTTGTCGGAATTGACCGATAGATCGAGGAAAAGGGAGAAGACACTCGGGCCGTTGTTCTCGCGGGCCAGAATCCGCTCCAGGTCTTGCTTCGAAATCATCGTTGTGTGGGGTGACGGGCTCGCTAGGCCGTCGGCCTCCAGACGCAGAGAACCGGGATCTCGGATCGCAAGTTGCTTGCCTCAGGAGCCGTCCACCGACTGCCGTGGGCGACCCCTGTCAGCGGTCCTCCCTCGGGCTCAACGGCCCTCCCTCGGCGTACCCGCCTAGGGAAAATTGGTGTACCCGGCTGGGAAAAGAGTGGCCGACCCGGCCCGCGGCTACCTAGTGCTTTTGCACAAATACGGCAACGTATTCCGAGTCGGCAAAGCGACTCCGGCGATAAAAGGGATGCGTAGCCATACTTTTGCCGTGGTGTACTTAGGTCACGCTCTCGTCCAGGAATTCGGAGATGAGAGGATCCGATCGGTCGGCCAGGAGCGCCGCCGTGGGTCCGGATCGGTGGACCCGGCCCCCGTCGATGAGGACCAGCGAGTCGGCGAGCTGTCGGACTTCCGTCACGTCATGCGTGACCAGGAGCATCGGGGTGCCAGTGACGTCATGGATGCGACGGAGTTCCGCGCGGAGGCGTCTCCGCACCCGAAGGTCGACGGCGGCAAATGGCTCGTCGAGCAGGAGCAGCTCCGGGTGCGTTGCGAGCGCCCGAGCCAGCGCCACCCGTTGTTGCTGCCCGCCGGAGAGTTGGGTGGGCCGCCGCTTCCCCAGCCCTTCCAGACCGACCAACTCTAGAAGCCTTCCGATGCGCTCGCGGCCCTCCTCGGCGGGCAGACCACGGATGCCGAAGCCCACGTTTCGGAAGACCGACAGATGCGGGAAAAGAGCGTACTGCTGGAAGACGTATCCGATGTTCCGCGCCCTCGGCGGGAGATTGATTGCGCGTTGAGTATCCAGGAGGACTCTCCCGTCGAGCTCTATACGCCCCGAGTCGGGCACCGTGAGCCCGGCGATCGTTCGAAGGGTGAGGGTCTTTCCCGCGCCGGAGGGACCGAAGAGCGCAGTGATACCCCGGTGGGCGTCGAAGGAAACGTCGAGGCGAAAACTATCGACCTCGAGCCGAGCGCTCACGGAAACGCTCACGCGGCGCCCCATCGCAGGGGTTCGTGGGTAGATCGGAGAGGGACCAGGGCAAGGAGCGAGGTCCGGCATCGGACTCCCACTACGCCGGACCTCCCATTCCGCTGGCATCGTAGCCGCCCAGTGCTTCCACCTGCGCCCGCAAACCCGGACGAGCGAGGATCTCGAGGAGGACCTGTACGGCCGGCAGGTCCAGGTAGTGGTCGGGAATCACGAGCTCGTAGCGCTCGGTCTCCAGAGGGATGACGTCGAGTCCGTACGCCACACCGGCGGCCTGGATTCCGATTCCAGCGTCCGCGAGACCCGACGCGATCGCTTCTGCGACGGCCATGTGCCCCCTTGCTCCCGTCCGATATCCCCCGATCTGCTCGACCGCGATCCCAGCCCTCTCGAGACGGTCATCGAGCAACGCGCGGCTACCGGATCCCGGCTCTCGGTTGAGGAAGCGAACGGCCGGATTCGTCAGATCCTCCACACCGCCCACCGCCAACGGATTCCCTGCTCCGACCATGATCCCCTGCTCCCACGTCGCGAAGGTGACGCGGCTGCAAGGGAACGGCAGGATTTCGCGAATCCACCTGGTGTTCTGCCCACCCCCGGAGGGATCCCGCAGATGGGTACCGGCGACGTGTGCCTCACTTCGTGCCACCGCCTCCAACGCCGACCGGCTCCCGAGCTGGCTCCAGGCCACCTCTACCCGCCGTTCGCGCTTCATTGCCTCGGCAACCAACCCGAAGGCCGGGTCGCAGCCCACGACCGCCAACACCGCCTCGTCGGGCCGCTCCGGGAGGAGCCTCACCTCGACCTCCCCTCCTCCGAACAAACGGCTCACCACGCCATCCGCCGGCCGGAGCTGCCGTTCCCCCTCCCCCACGCCGTACGCGACCTCATCGCCGCCGACGCGCACCAGGCGCACCCGCTGACCCACCCTTCCCCCTCCGCTCGCCGCCCGGACCCGCACCCGCAGGGCAGGGCTCTCCGGAAGCTGGAACAGCTCTTCCACGCGCTTCCCGAATCCTTCCGCCAGCCGCAGCGCAATCTCGGTCGACGGCACCGCGTCTCCCGTCTCGATCGCCGAATAGCTCTGCCGCGAGATCCCGCCAAACGCCGCAGCCTGCGCCTGCGTCCATCCCCGCTTCGCCCTCTCGGCTGCCAGCTGGTTCACGACTCTCGCGGTCATCTGGCTGGCTTCCTTCTAGGGAGGGCAGGGATGGAAACATCGAGGAATCGTAAAGTATGCCTGCGTGTAGGTCAAGCGAACATGCGCCCTGCTCTCGGCCGGGAATGACGTCAAGGGCGTGACATTCGGGCTGGACGGTGTCAAACTTGGAGCCGATGAAACCGAGCCGAATCTTTCTCCTGTCCCCAGCGAATCTCGGCGGAAGGCGTGCTGCCGCGCTCTTCCGGCCGGATACGAGCTTCGATCTTGCACTTCGGCTGCGCAGCGTCGCCGGCGCGCCGATGGGCGAAGTCTTTTCGTACGTCAGCGGGCTTTACTTTCGCGGAAAGCTCACCTACGCACGCGGCTTCCGGTCCCCACCCGCGGGCGCACCCGGAGCGCTCGTGATCACGAGCGGTCGCGGGTTGGTACGACCCGAGCAGTCGATCACGCTCGACGATCTGACCGAGTTTTCGCGGATCGCGATCGACTTGTCGGACTCGCGGTACCGGACTCCCCTGGCCGCGGATGCGGAGTCCTTGGCAGCGCAACTGCCGGGGGGTGTACAGGTGGTGCTGCTCGGAAGCATCGCGACTACGAAGTACGTCGAGCTACTCGTCGAAATCTTCGGTGACGCGTTGTGTTTCCCGGAGCCCTTTGTCGGAATGGGGGACATGCAGCGGGGCTCAGTACTGTTGCGGGCGGCGGAATCGGGAATCGAGTTGCCATACGTTCCGGCACGCGGAGCGGTCCGTTCGCTGGCGGCAAGCCGCTCCCGCAAGAAGGCCGTCGAATAACAGGCTCGAGGGTGCGCTGATGCCATCGATGCGAGACGGGTGGTCTACCTGGCGGCGACCGCGGCGCGTCGCGGCACGGAATGTACGTCCCCTTCTCAACGATCCTCGAAAGGCCTAGAAGGCCGTTGATAGATCGCGCAGCTCTGCGTTACGCTTCCTCGCGCTCCCTGCGGCGTACGAAAGTACCGCCTCACTCGCGGCTCGTCGCGCGCCTTGACCTGCACGATTTCTCTTCGGCCTT
>WHSP01000233.1 GCA_009380025.1 Gemmatimonas sp.
GCGTACTTCCGTACGCCGCAGGGAGCGGCGAGGAAGCGTAACGCGGAGCTGCGCGTTTTATCACCGGCCTTCTAGTCGAATCAAAGGCGGCGCACGGCCCGCCGAAGGTCGATGACGGACCGCCAGACCAGGGCGACAACTCCTGCGAACAGCAGCAAGGCGAAGACCGCATCTGGCGACCATCCAATGGTGTCGAGGATGCCTAAGAGGAAGCGAAGGACGGCGAGGCCCACGAGAAGGAAAAGGGCGAGCAGGACGACGTGCCCGACCACACGGCGATGGCGTTTGTGGAGCATTTCGATCCTCCGGAACTGGCGCTCCCTCGGCGTTACGCCGAACCGAAAGGAGCAGTGCGACGCTAAATCGGCCCGACTCTCGGCCGGCAACCGGGCAACCGGGTCAGTCTTCCGAGAGGAGGGTCGCCTCGGCACATTCCTGGGCGACGGTGAGGTAGCTGCTGACGATGTCGTTTCCGATGACGTACGGGTGAGGGTCATCGGGCTCGTGCTCGGCAAGGGCGGCAACCTTTGCCGGGGTGCCGTCGAAGCTCGGGTGATTGGAGAGCAGAACATCAGCGTAGGCCGCTCGGGCGATGGCGCGGAAGCGCTCGGCCGAATCTCGGTAGGCCCGCAGCCAATAGTCCCGCGGGAACTCTTCGGAGCCCTGGAAGTTGAAAGCAGTACCGCCCCAGTACGCGGCAACGTGTGTTCGGTCGCCATCGCGAAGGGGGAGGACCGTCGAGATCGTGCCGGGTGTGTGGCCCGGAGTAAGGTAGACGGTGACGGAGGTATCTCCGAGTCGGATCTGCTGTCCGTCCGTAGCGACGATGTCGCGGCGGGGCTTCGGCCAGTCCGCGGTGCTCGCCTCGACGAGGTCCCAATCCGCCTCGGCCATAACGACTCTCGCTCCGAATTCCTGCTGGAGGAACGCCGCGCCGCCGACGTGATCCCCATGCCCATGGCTGATGATCACATACTCGATGTCGTTCGGATCCAGGCCCAACGTCCTCAAACCTTCGGCTATCTCGGCCTCCACCGAGTAGTCGAAGATGGCGTCGATCACGATGATCCCCTCGGACGTTTCCAGCGCCCAGGCGGAGTACTCCGTCTGCCCGACGTAGTAGAGGTTGTCGAAGACTTGAACGGGCTCGGTGTACCATAGTTCACGGCCGGGAGTCGCCGGAAGGCCAACAGGCGAATCGTCGATGATCTCGGGGGGTTCGGCGAGGCTGGGGCAAATGCGGTTGAAGAGGGCGAGGTGCTGCTCGCCCGCGGCCTGACGCGCAGCCGCTACGTGCTGTTCGACGCGCTCGGCCACCGTTTGGGCGGACGCGTTCACCGCCCCCGAGACCGCTACTGCCACCAGGAATAACGCCGTTCCTGCCCGATATGCGTCCATCGGATCCTCTCCCCGAAATGGGTTGGCGGATGGGTGGGACCGAGCGGGCGTGCCGCTGTCTGGGACTCGAACATCGCCTGCGGTTTCTCACGATGTTCGACACGGCCAGGCTCGTCAAGCTTCCGGACCGGTCGGCACAATACGCTTGCTTCGAGATAATCCTTCGCCGCCGTGCATTCGCGGATCGCACAGACCATGGGTCGATCTCCCGGGGGCGACGGACTTGACCGCAAACGGTGTGCGCGTCTACCCTATGGTCGCGTTGTCAGCACACAATGTCGGCTGTGGACTTCATGGACCGTTGGTCGATCGGCGCCCGTCCGAGCCGCCCGCGCCGAGGGCCTGCCACTTGGCCAGGCGGCTGCTGTGTCGTAGAATGTTGGACAAAGAAGTTGGCCGTACTGCCGTCGGTCACCCGACGATCCTGCCCGGGATCGGACGCCTCACTCGGCGAAGGGGTGACCCGTTGGTTCCCTGGAAGGTCCATCCCGATGTCCGCCGTTCCCCTGCGGGGGCGGTCCAGCTCGTTCTCCAACCCGCAAGGAGTATGAAGATGATGAAGTCAGGAGCAGCGCCAAAGCTGCGACCCGCCATCGGCTGGGGCCTCGCGCTGGCGCTCGCGGCTATGGTCACCGCGCCGGCCATTGCGCTCGCCCAGACCGGTCCGGGAACCGAAAACGGGGAGTGGCGCTACATCGGTGGCAGTGCCTGGCATACCCGATATGCGGACCTGGACGAGATCACCGCCGAAAACTTCGAAGAGCTCCAACCGATATGGGAGTGGAGCGGAGCGAGCTTCGGCGCGGTGAGCTCACGCTCCACGCCGATCTACGTCAACGGTAGCCTCTACACCGTGATGGGCCCGCGTCGACACGTGATCTCCCTCGATCCCGTGACCGGTGAGACGTTGTGGTCATATCGCGAGCCCAACACCCACCGGTTCGAGTACTCCATGCGGCAGGACTACGGTAAGGGTGTCGCCTACGCCGAGATCGATGGCCGCGAGGTCATTTATGCCGTGACTCCCGGCTTCTTCCTCCACGCCTTCGACGCCAGGTCCGGCCAGCACCTGGAGGACTGGGGCGAGCCCGTTCAGGTCGAAGGGTTCCCGGGCAGCGGCGTGGTCGACCTTCTGGCCGATCTGGTCGACGGTTGGGGTGTCTGGGAAGAGGCGAGTATGGAGTTCGACGCCTACGAAGGCATTCCGCTCGAGATGGGCTACATCACGAACTCGTCGCCCCCGATCGTCGTCAACGACGTTGTGGTCGTCGGCAACTCGGCCGAGCAGGGCTATCAGCAGTCGCGGATCGAGAACATCCCCGGCGACATCCTCGCCTACGACGCCCGGACCGGTGAGCACCTCTGGAAGTTCCACGTCATCCCTCGGCCGGGCGAGTTCGGTCATGATACCTGGGAGAACGATGCGTGGCAATGGACCGGTGACGTCTCCTCCTGGGCGCCCATGGCGGCCGACCCGGAGCTCGGCCTGGTCTACATCGTTACCAACCCTCCCACCATCGACTACTTCGCCGGGTTCAGCCCTGGAGCCAACCTGTTCGGGACCAGCATCATCGCGCTCGACGTCGAGACCGGCGAGCGGCGCTGGCATTTCCAGTTCGTCCATCACGACGTCTGGAACTACGACACGTCGACCGCGCCCATCCTGATGGACGTCACCATCGACGGCGAACAGGTTCCCATCGTGGCCCAAGCGACGAAGCAGGGCTTCGTCTACGTCCTCAACCGCGAGACCGGCGAACCCATTTGGCCGATCGAAGAGCGGCCAGTTCCGGAGTCCCAGATCCCCGAGGAGCAGCTCTCTCCGACGCAGCCCTTCCCCACCCGGCCAGCACCCTTCGAAATGCAGGGCCTGCCGGAGGATATGGTTATCGACTATACGCCTGAACTGCGTCAGGAAGCCCTTGCGATCCTGGAGGACTACGAGTGGGGCCCGATCTTCAACCCACCACTCCATCGTGACAACGACAACGGCAAGCGATCGGCGGTGTGGTGCCCAGGCGACGGCGGCGGTACGAACATCAACGGCCCCGCCGCCGCTGACCCGGTCGGCGGCATCATGTACGTCACGTCGCAAAGGGCCTGTAGCGCACAGCTCGTCATTCCCGGGACTGAGCGCGATGCCGCGCTGGAGGCGCCAACCGGTGCAACCCCTGCCGCCTGGGTCTCCGGTGGTAGCGCCGGCTTCAGCGGCCCACAAGAACTCCCAATCTTCAAGCCACCGTACAGCACCATCACGGCGATCGACATGAAGACCGGCGAGCACCTCTGGCAGATTCCGTCGGGGGACACGCCAGACCGCATCCGGGACCACCCGGCACTCCAGGGTGTCGAGCTACCCGAGAGCACCGGGGCCGGCAGAAATGTGGCGATGACGGCTACCGAAACCCTCCTCCTGTACCAGGGAGAAGGGAGCGACGGGACGCCGTTCCTCATTGGCATCGACAAGATGACCGGTCAGGAGGTCGGACGCGTCGAGGTCCCCACCCGGACCTCATATGGAATGATGAGCTTCGAACACGATGGACATCAGTACGTCATGCTGCTCACCACTGCCGGGCTTACCACCTTTGGCCTACCCGGCACTCCTATCCCTGGTGAAGGGGGCGGACACTGAGGCCAGAATGAACCAGGCGCCGCTCCTCAGTGACGCCTGGTTCATCCGTCAGACGGCCCGGTCACACCTCTCGTGACCGGGCCGTTTTGATTTCCTCGGGGACCATTGATTAGCGGACTTCAGCGAAAGGCCGAAGAGAAATCGTGCAGATCAAGGCGCACGACGAGCCGCGAGTGAGGCGTACTTTCGTACGCCGCAGGGAGCAGCGAGGAAGTGCGCGCCAGAAGGAAGCATCGGTTACCACGCAAAGCTGCGCGATTTATCGAAGGCCCGGAGAAATGTCGACAACGGACTTCAGCGAAAGGCCGAAGAGAAATCGTGCAGATCAAGGCGCGCGACGAGCCGCGAGTGAGGCGTACTTTCGTACGCCGCAGGGAGCGGCGAGGAAGCGCAACGCAGAGCTGCGCGATTTATCGAAGGCCTTTCAGTGGAGCAACTCCACCGGGCAAGTCAACCCCTCGTCCGGAAGCTCGACTCCGCTCGCCTGGCACTTCGAACAGAGACCGTAGATCTCCAATCGATGCCGCGTCGACACGAATCCATGCTGGCGCGCTGTCTCCTCCTGAACCCTCACCACTTCCGGACTCTGGAACTCGACCACTTCGTGGCAGTTCAGGCAGATCAGGTGCTCGTGCACCGGCGTCTGACCGAAGAGGTGCTCGTAGCGCTTGAACCCCTCACCGAAGTCGTGTTCCTCGACGAGCCCGCTCCGTACCAGGATCTCCATCGTCCGGTAGATCGTCGCCTTCCCGATCCGCTCTCCCGTGCCCCGAAGCGCCAGCTCGATGTCCTCCACCGACAGATGTCCCGACGAGGTGAAGATCGTGTCCGCGACCGCTTCCCGCTGAGGGGTGACCGGCAGGCCCTGCTCCCGGAGATACCGGCGAAAGAGCCGAAGATAGGGCGACATTATCGATCTCCTCCGAAGTCATTACGTCACTATATCTTGAGTCGCTCGCTCCGGCGAGGCACGGCGGCGTGCGCGACTCTATAACAATAATCATTCTTGACTCATTCGGTCAAGCCGGATCCTCTAGAAGGCTGTGATAATCAGGCTTCCACGAAGGCCGAAGAGAAATCGTGCAGATCAAGGCGCGCGACGA
>WHSP01000234.1 GCA_009380025.1 Gemmatimonas sp.
ACGAACGAAGCAGCGATGGCGAGGCCGATGGAGCCGAGGGCCGCCGTGATGGGAACGAGGGCGAGCGCGAATGGAACGCCGAGCCGCCTCATCACGTGGCCCGTGACAATGGCCTGGAGGACGAGCGTCGCGACCTGCGTGTAGAAGTCGATTTGTGCGAAGAGCGCCGTCCTCGTGTCCAGATCGTCACCTGCGGCAGCGACGAGTTGCAGACGCGTGAAGTAGATGAAGGTGGCCATCACTGCCAGGATCAGCACGTATCCCGAGATACCGGCAAGATACGGAGATCGGAAAACGGCTCGGAATCCCTCCCACGCACTGCCACCGATCACAGACCGTTCGTCGACCGCCGGAGGGGCCTCCGGGTCGTCGTCGACCCGAGCCTGCTCGGGCTGTAAGAGGGCGACCAGCCACGCGGCACCTACCGACAGGAACAGGAATCCAACCCCGATCAATAGGAGGCTTTCCGTGCCCAGCGGCTCGGCCGCCTGCGAAGCGACCCACGGACCGAAAATCGCCCCGAGCGTTCCTCCGACGGCCACCACGCCGAACAACCGCTTGCTCTGCTCCAGCGAAAAGCGATCGACCATCAGCGCCCAGAAGACCATCGTGACGAACAGATTGAAAACGCTGAACCAGACGTAGAACACCATACCGCTGGTGTTCCCGACCGCCTCGGGAGCGGTGGTGAGGAGCATATAGAAACCGACCAGGCTCGCAGCGAAGAAGAGATACGTGGCGCTGATGAAGAACAGCCGGTGAAAACGGCTGACCATCCAACCGAAGATCGGGTTGACGAGCAGGGTGACGACCGCCGTCCCCATGAAGAGCCAGCGCACCGCGTCCATTCCTGCTTCGACGCCGAGGCCTTCGCGGGCGGGCCGGATGACCATCAGCCCGCTCAGGACGAAGAAGAAAAAGAGCGCGGACGCGAAGGTCGGGGCTACTTCCTCACGGCGGATGTTGACGAAGCGCTGAAGGACGGAGATCATAGGGTCGTCTGTCGGGAGTGCGGCTCGGTGGTGCGGATCGGGACCTGGCGGCCGGCAGGGGTGATGCTGGCGTCCTCGACGCGATGCACACGCCTACCTGCCCGGCAACTCGGTGGAGCACCCGCCGGGGTCCAGGCGGCGAAACATGCAAGCAGTATACATCGCGGCGCCCGGGAGCGTTAGACTGGACGCCGAACTGTTACCGATAGGCACGGAACCAGAGCGTCCCTGAACCGGTGCCCTCCTCGCCACATTCGTGCGGCACCGAGTCGCGCGAGCATACCTCTCGAGGTGAGCGAGCGCGAGGGCCAGATAGCCGCCGACGAGTGCCCAATCGAGCGGCGCTAGAGAGCGCATTTCAAGGTGTGAGTATCGTTCCGGTCGCCGAACCCACGCGCTCGACATCCCCGAGGAATCGCTGCGACCACTTGTGCACGTCGAAGTTGATGACCCGGTCACGCAAGGCTAGCATCCGGGCGTTGCGCTCGCCTTCGTTCATGCCGAGCGCCTTCTCGAGGGCCCGGTCCATGTCGTCCGGCGAGTACGGGTTCGTCAGGACGACCTCGCGCAACTCGGCCGCTGCACCCGCGAACTCGGACAGGATCACGACCCCCTCGCTCCCGAGTCGCGAAGCGATGTACTCTTTCACGACCAGGTTCAGGCCGTCGCGTAGAGGGGTGACCCAGAGTACGTCGGCCGTGGCGTAGAAGGCCACCAGCTGCTCCCGGGCGAACGATCCGTAGAAATGCATTACGGGCTGCCATTCCATCGTCCCGAAGCGCCCGTTGATGCGCCCCACAGCCTCCTCAGCGCGCCGCCGCATCGTTTGGAATTCCTCCATCCCCGTGCGGGTCGGAACGGCGATCTGCACGAAGGAGGTTCGACTGTGCTGCTCTGGATGGCGCTCGAGGAAGCGCTCGAAGCACTCCAGCCTCTCGATCGCGCCCTTGACGTAGTCGAGCCGTTCGGCGGAGAGGATGATGGTCTCCGCACCGGTGCGGGCTCGAATTTCGGCGGCCTGGTCGCGGGTGTCCGGCCGCTGCGCCACCTCCGCGAAGTAGGGCACATCGACACCCACGGGATAAGCGCCGAGCGCCACCCGGCGGCCTTCGAACTCGATCACTCGCGGATACGTCGGGACCGCCACCGCCGGGCCCTCGGCCATGAGCTCGGTTTCCGCGATCGCAGACGGCGTTGCCCCCATGAATCGACTAACCGTGTCGGCGAAGTTGACGGCGTACGAGGGAATGTGGAAGCCGATCAGGTCGAGATTCAGGAGGCCCCTCAGCAGTTCCTTGCGCCAGGGGATGACCGCGAAGACGTCCGGGGGCGGGAAGGTGGTATGGAGGAAGAGTGCCAGCGTCAGGTCGGGCCGGCGCCGTCTGATCAGCTCGGGTGTGAGCATCAGGTGAAAGTCGTTCACCCAGACGATGGCGTTCGGTGCCGCTTCCTCGCAGACCACGTCAGCGAACTCCTGGTTGACGCGGATGTACGTCTCCCATGAATCGAGTGTGAAGCGCGCCCGGTCGAGCAGCGAGAAGAGGACCGGCCAGATCGCGGAGGAGGTGAACTCGTAGTAGAAACGACGGGCCTCGTCTGCATCGAGTCCGATACGGTGCACGTTGTAGCGATCCGGGTGTCTCGGGCTCGGCACCTCGATCCACGTTTGGAAGGGATGCTCCGGGTCGATCTCTTTCCAGGCGATCCACGTTCCGTGGCGCGATCTCATGACCGCGTCGAGCGTTGTGAACACCCCGTTGGTCTTTCGCTGCAGACGAGGGCCGTCTTCCGTCTCGATTTCCTGGTAGGGTTCCCGATGTGAAAGGACGATGAATTCACTCGCCATCAGCGCCTCCCTGCAAGCAGCCGAAGAACTGCAAGCCCTCATGGACGCCAGCGGCGCCCTCCCCCCGGGCGAAGTACACATGCTTCCTGTTGGCAAGCCGATCTCGGAGGCCAGCCTCGCAGTTCGAGACGACGACGCCCCGGAGGCCAGTTTCGAACAGTGCGAGGTCGTTGAGGGTGTCCCCCGCGACCACAACATCCGCACCGGGAACGTCGAGCCAATCCAGAACCCGCAGCAAGGTGCTCCCCTTGTTCACGCCAGGCGGAAGCACGTCGATATAGACGCCGGCCGAGCCAATCAGGTCGAGCCTCTCGTCGTCCAGACGTTCTGTCATGTGGGTCAGGGTTTCTTCCATTGCACCCTCCCGGAGCCAGTAGGATACGCGGTTCGGAGCCCGAACCTCCTGCTCTTCGATGCCGGGAAAATCGCGGAAGAGGTGGCGAACCGTATCGGCTCCCGGCCAGAGGTCCTCGATGGTGCCCTGTACTTCGCGGAGCGGCTGGAAATCGTCGCCGCGGACGACGGTCGTGCCCACGTCGGCGATGAGCAGGTCGGGTTGGGGAAGAGGGGCTTCTGCGATGATCTCGCGCGTGGCGGGGACGGAACGGCCCGTGACGTAGATCAGGGTCGCTGCCGGTGAGCAGCGGATCGCCTCCTGTAGATCGCGACGGGCGAGTGACGTTCCACCTGCGAACGTGCCGTCCAGATCGGTGGCCAGAATTAGGGGTGCGTCTCGGGTGCTTTGCTTCTCCGTCAATCTTTACTCCAGCTACGCAAGCGCTTTCGACGGTTGCAACGTATCGGGGTCGATGCCCGGTCGCAAACCGGGGATGACTCGATCCATGCTAGCGTGAGAGCCGCGCATCGTGCCCCAGCGCGTCGATTGCGCGAGGCGAGAAGATCTCCGGTACCGGGATCTTCACGGCACCCTCTCGGCGCGATTCCTCGGCCAGAAATGCAAGCACATGGCTGGGAAGCGAACTCTCCAGCGAGGTGACGAGGTCGGCGTGCGCTCCCGTGGTCAGGTGCTCGTACAACATCCGTAGAAGACGCAAATCGCCCCCGCCGTGGCTGTCACTCGTCCCCGGAAGCTGAATCTCCTCGATTCTGAACTCGTCCGGCCGACCGGTGAAGTGCGAGACGGTGAGCGTCCCCCGGTACAGATTGCCAGTCAGCTCGGCAGTGTCAAAGAGGATGCGTATGCTGCGCGAATTCTCCGCGGTGAGAGCATGGAGGCCGAAGGTGGCGTGAATATCCGAGCTGAACCGAAGGAGCACGGTCTGGTCATCGCAGGTATTGTTCTCCGACCGCCAGACGCACCGGCCATAGGGACCCTCCTCGATCGCCTTCCGGCGGGCCTCGACCGAGTCCGGCGGAGGGGCGACGACGTTGAAAGGCCACTCGTCCCGATCGTTCAGATAGAAGTGCATCGCGCTGTACAGGCAGGTGTCCTGGTGGGGACAAACCACGCATCGATCTGCCGCTCCCGGCGGAGCGTTCGCCTCCGTGAAATAGTCGAGGTTGCCATACGAGACGACTGATTCGACTCGCCCACCGACTAGCCAATGGATGATATCGAGGTCATGGGAGCTCTTCGTCAGGAGGATGGGACCACTCGTCGCCTCCCGGTTCCAGTTCCCCCTGACATAGCTGTGAGCGTAGTGCCAGTGACCGATGTTCTCCTGAAGGTCGATCGCGCGGATCTCGCCGAGCCTTCGCGAGTCGATGACCTCCTTCACCGCCTGAAAGAACGGTGAGTACCGGAGGACGTGGGCGACGAAAATCTGGTTCCTGTGCGTCTGCTGCACGTCGATGAGCGCCAGACAGTCAGGAAGGTTGGTGGCGATCGGCTTCTCGAGGAGGATGTCGTACCCCTTCTCGGAGACGGCCCGCGCGTGCGCATAGTGGGTCACGTCGGGCGTGCAAATGAAGACGATATCGCCGAAGCGCGGGGCATCGAGAAAATCGTTGAGCGACCCGAAGGCGTGCTCGGGCCGAATTCCATAGCGCGCCCGGAAAGCATCCCGCCTCGCCTCGTTCGGCTCCACGACGCCAACGTTCACGAACCCGGTGTCCTCGCGCGATATCAAACCTGCGAAAACGCGATTGCCGCGCGCACCGGCGCCCACGATCACGACGCGGATCGGGGGCTGTTTGGCTGGACCGGGCATTACCAACGACGTCATAGAAGGCTGTTGAAAAACAGGCTGCGCGAAGGCCGAAGAGAAATCGTGCAGGTC
>WHSP01000235.1 GCA_009380025.1 Gemmatimonas sp.
GTCGTGTGAGCAGGAATACACGGTCTACCTACGAGCCGCGGTTACGCCCCCAGGCGCACCGCTCCAACTGCTATGCCCTCGGCAGAAGTATCGGGAATAACGGGATAATGATGAGCTGTGCTCACCACAGACCCCCTTAATTCTATCGCGGGTACAACCGCGAAAGTCAAGCGTTCGTCACGATCCACCCCACCATTCTGCCACCTCCGCCGCCTCTCCGGTTGCCCTAGGTCGGTGCCGTGCCCCACCTTGCATGCCGCAACCCCGATCCCGAGGCGATTCACCCTCGTAATACACCGTCCGCCAGATGGAGGTTTCCTCAGTCTGGCTAAATATGCAAGCGTCGACCGCCCTCGACGACGTCGGACTCGCCCCGAGGTGCTGCCTTCCCCGACGGTGTCCAACCAGGAAACCGGTTCGAGAGGGAGGGGGACGGAGCGCCGGCTATTCGACGATGACGCGGGACATCATCGCGAGATGACCGGAGCCGCAGTACTCCGAGCAGACGATTCAGGCGGAGGGCGCGGAGGCACGCGGAGAACGGGGTACACGAATCAACCTCCGTGTACTCCGCGCTTCCGCGCGAGACCAGGGGAGGGGTCGGAGGATCGATAGTGAACTTCGAACAGGAAGAATCGAAATGAGAGTTCTTCGTGCCGTTGCGGTCGCCGCGGCGATGATGGTCAGTGTCGGGATGGGTGAGGCGCTCTCGCAGTCACCGGAGAGCGAGGTCGAAGAGACCGTCGGACGTCTCTTCGACGCGATGCGGGCCGGCGATGGGGCGGCCGCCGCCGAGTTGTTCCGCCCGGACGCACCGCTCCAGAGCGTATCTTCGGAGGGCGGGGAATGGGTGGTACAGACCCGTTCTGCGGACTCGTTCGTCGAGGCGATCGGCTCTGCCCGCGACGAGGTCTGGGACGAGCGGATCTGGGATCTCGAGGTGAGGGTCGATGACGGGCTCGCGACGGCGTGGATGCGCTACGCCTTCTACCTGGATGACGCCTTCAGCCATTGCGGCGTGAACGCCTTCCAGCTCGTCCGAGCGGCGTCGGGTTGGCAGATCCTCCAGGTCACCGATACGCGTCGTGTCGATGACTGCGGCGAGCCGGCCTGAAGATCTCGCGATCGCTCCGGATCCATCGTCAGCCGATCCGGCCGCTGCCGATCAGCAGAGCGAGCAGAACCGCGCCGACGATCACCATCCAGCGAAGCAGCCGGTCCATCGGGCTCGTGCCCGCGCTCGACGGCGACGTAGAACCCGGCCAGGATCAACAGCAGTTCGGCTACGGGCGTTGTATCGGATGCAGAACAATCCGGATCCGGGATCGGCGATCATCGAAAGTCTCTGGATCGATGGGTGAGGGTATCGACGTCCAGGGTCCTGAACTTCCGCCCGACGACGTTCAACACGGATTCCTCCTTCTCGAAGCGGCCCTCGACGATGAGGAAGGGCGAGAACCGGACGGTTTCACGGTTCTTCTCGAAAAGCGGAGGCGGGACGATCACGTTGATGTAGCCGTGCTCGTCCTCGAGGAGGAGGAAGACCGTGCCCTTGGCGGTCGCGGGATGCTGGCGGGCGATGACGAGCCCCGCGGTGATGACCGTCTCACCGATCTCGCGGGTCGCGAGCTCGGTGCTGGAGGCGATTCCAGCGGCGGAGAGACGGCGGCGGAGGTGCTCGATCGGGTGGCCGTCGACGCAGATGCCGGTCGCGAGGTAATCGAGGAAGATCCTCTCGTGGCCAACGAGCTCCTGGGGGCGGAAGGGGAGGCGACGGGCTGGAGCGAGAGGGAGGAGGTCTCCTGCGGCACGGAGGGCTTCCCAGGCGGCGGCGTAGCGGCCGGGCTCGAACGCCTCGAGGGCTCCGGCGCGTGCCAGGTGGAGCGCCTCGCCCCGTCCGAGCTGCGCCCGTTGGATGACGTCTTCGACGGAGTAGAAGGGCCCCGCGGTTCTGGCGAGGCGGAGGCGCTCATGGGCCGCTTGGCCCAGTCCGCGGATATGGCTCCAGCCGATGCGGACGGCCGGAGCATCGGGGTCGCGAGTCCTCTCGAGGGTAGACTCCCAACCACCTAGAGCGAGGCAGGGAGGCCGGACCTCGACTCCGGCACGCCTCGCGTCGTGCACGAGTGTGGCGGGGGCGTAGAAGCCCATCGGCCAGGCGTTGAGGAGGCCGAGGAGGAACGCGGCGGGGTAGTGCGCCTTGAGATACGACGTCGCGTAGGCGATGAGGGCGAAGCTCCAGGCGTGGCTCTCGGGAAAACCGTAGTTGGAGAAGCTGAGCAGGTCCTC
Organism: Gemmatimonas sp.; assembly: GCA_009380025.1. Lineage (GTDB taxonomy): Bacteria > Gemmatimonadota > Gemmatimonadetes > Longimicrobiales > Longimicrobiaceae > WHSP01. Next base: position 2,290 of record WHSP01000235.1, read on the forward strand.
GGAGATCGATTCCGCGGTCTCCGAGGGGATTCCCCGGGCCTCCATGCGAGCCCGCAGGTTCTGGAGGGCGCTCTTCAGGCGCGCCACTTTCCGCTGGTTCCCCATCGTGCGGCGGAGCTCGTCAGCCTCGGTGGCGGAGTAGCCACCGAGGGCCATTGAGATCGCCATCGCCTGCTCCTGGAAGATGGGGATCCCGTAGGTGCGCGCGAGAATCGGCGCGAGTGCGGGGTGGGCGTAGGAGACTTCCTCCAGCCCACGCCGCCGCCGGGTATAGGGGTGGACGAAGCGCGCCTGGATCGGTCCGGGTCGGATGAGCGCTACCTGCACGACGAGATCGTACAGCCGGTCCGGCTTCGTATGCACCACGGAGGCGATCTGCGCGCGAGACTCGATCTGGAAGGTTCCCACGGTGTCGCCCCGCGTGATCATCTCGAAGGTGGTCTCGTCGTTCTGGGGGAGGTTGTAGAGCTCGAGCTTCTTTCCGCTGTAGGCGTGGATCGCGTCGAACGCGTTGCGGACGGCTGAGAGCCCGCCGAGGCCGAGGAAATCGAACTTGGGGACTCCGGCGATGTCCAGGTCGTCCTTGTCGAATTGCAGGATGGTGCGGCCCATCGTTGTGCGCTCGATGGGGATGTAGTTCCCGAGCGGCTCGCGAGATAGGACGAACCCGCCAGGGTGGGTGGAGCGCATCCGGGGAAGGTCCTCCATGGCGCGCATGGCGGCGAGGATGGATCGGCCCCGCGGATCGTCGAGGTCGAGCCCCTGCTCCCGAGCGAGGCCGCCGCGGAGGGCATCCGCGCCGTCGGTGGGGGAGCTCCGATGGAGACGCTTGGAGAGCTTGAAGGTGAGCTGGGCGGGGTAGCCGAGGGCGCGCATCGTATCCTGGAGGGCGCTCGGCGCATGGTAGATCTGGGTTACGCAGGTGATCGCCGCATGCGCCCGGCTGTACTGCCCGTAGACGTAGTCGAGGACCTCTTCGCGGCGGTGCATCTCGAAGTCGACATCGATGTCGGGCGCCTCGGTGAGACCGTCGGTCCGGGCCTCGGAGAGGAAGCGCTCGAAGAGAAGGCCGTGCTCGACGGGGTCGACGGCGGTGATGCCGAGGCAGTAGGCGACCGCGCTGTTGGCCGCGCTTCCCCGGCCCTGGCAGAGGATGCCGCTCGAGCGCGCGAAACGGACCGCATCCCACATGATGATGAAGAAGCCGGCGAACCCCAGACGGGCGATGACGTCGAGCTCGTGCTCGAGCTGACGCCTGGACTTTTCGTCGATCTCGCCCCATCGCTCGGCCGCCCCCTCGTAGACCCTCGCCCTGAGGAAGGAGTCGTCGTCGTAGCCCCGCGGGAGGGGAAAGCGGGGGAGCGGAGGGCGGACCCACCGCAACGAGAAGTCGCACCCGGCCGCGATCCTGGCGCTCTCCTCCAGACCTTCCTCGAACCCCTTCCAGAGCAACGCCATCTCCTCGGGGGTCTTCAGCCGCCACTCTCCATTGGGGAGGAGCTTCCCCTCGGCCCGCGCGCTGCCGACGTCGAGGCCGGTTCGCAGGGCGGTCTGGAGGTCGTGCACCCAGCGGCCGCGGTCGTCCAGGTAACGCGGCTCGTTGGTGACGACCCACGGCACCCCCGCCTGACGGGCCAGGCCGATCAGCGCCTGCGCGAGCGCCTGCTCCGCTCCCGAGACATGGTGACGCTGGACCTCCACGGCGACCCGACCACCGAAGCTCTCCCGCCAGCGGGCGAGCCTCTCCCGCGCGGCCTCCTGGCCTCCACTCCGGACGAGCGAGGCGATCTCCCCCATCGGTGGCCCCGTGAGGAGGTGGAGTCCCTTACTTCGCTCTCCCACCTCCTGCATCGTCAGCCCCGGCGATCCGCGCAGATTCTCCAATCGGCCGCGCGTCACCAGGTGAGCGAGGTTCCGGAACCCCTCCTCGTTCCGGGCTAGCAGGGCGATCGGCAGGCTGTCCACACGGAGCTCGGCTCCCGCGATCGGCTTCACCCCCTTCGGCTCCGCCGTCGTCGCGAAGCGAACGATGCCGCCCAGATCCGCGGAATCCACCAGCGCCATCGCCGGATAGCCGTACTCCGCCGCACGCTCGGCCAACATCTCCGCGCTGACCGCACCATCCCCGAAGGAAAAGGCGCTGCGCGCTTTGAGCTCGACGTAAGGAACCACTGGGTTACCGGTTACCAGTTACCGGTGTCCAGTGGTTACCGGTCACCGGCATCTGGTAATTGGCAACCCTTTTCAATCCCACCAGCCGTGCAGGAACCACCGATCCTCCATGGCATCGCGGTAGATCCAGAGCAGGGCACCGGTGTCGCTCACGCAGCGGTAGTATTCCCGGGCGTAGGGGCGCGCCTCCTCATGGCCACCGGAGACGCGATCGGGGCCCGCGGAGGTGAGGGCGTGCCACTTTTGGCCTTCGAGGTAGCGGATGGGCACGACGTGGTCTCTCCGGGTGAGGGTGCCGATGCGGATCGGGCGGGGATCACTCAGCAGCTGCAGTTCGAGGCCGGGGGGGCCGGCCCTCTCTTCTCCTCTTCCCACCGCCACGCCTTCCGGGGTCAGGTCGACCCAGGAAGTTCGGCATTCGGCGAGCGGGTGGCGGGTGGAGCGCTGCTGAACGAAGAGTCCGCGGTACATGTCGACAAGCCGCGCCACCGCTTCCTCGACGAAGGAGGCGGTCGCGAAGCCGCGATCGAACAGATCCCCCTGCAGCGCCGAGATCGGTTCGGACGAGCCC
>WHSP01000236.1 GCA_009380025.1 Gemmatimonas sp.
ACATCAGGGCGACGCCGGCCTGCCGCACCTCGCGGGTCACTTCGGGGCGCATCCCCACATCGCGGAACACCCCGCGTGCCTGTTCCGCGACCTTTCCCGTCAGCTCGCCATTCTCGACGTAGAAGTGACCGTCGGGTGGCTGCGGGGTCTCCGCCGTGACCCCCGCCAGGCGGAAGGCCTCACTGTTGTACACGGCTGTGTGCCCGCCCCGGTGTCCCACCATCGCAGGATGAGTGGGCACCACTTCGTCGAGATCCGCACGGGTGATCGGCCGGCCCTCCTGCAGCTTGGTATCGTCGTACATCGATGCGATCACCCAGTATCCCGGCTCGGTCTCTGCCGCGCGTCGGCGCATCGCCTCCTTGAGCTCGGCGATACTCGGCACGTTAGCGTCTACGTTCTGTAGCTCCGACACACCACTCGCGTGGCAGTGGGCATCGATGAACCCCGGGACGACAGGCATCCCTTCGGCGTCGATGACCTCGGTGCCGGGGCGCACCAGGTTCCGGATGTCGTCGCTCGATCCCACCGCCACGAAGCGCCCGTTCTTGATCGCGAAGGCCTCGGCCTCCGGCAACTGGTCGTCGATCGTGTACACTTTGCCGTTGACCAGCGCGAGGTCCGGCGCGAGCTCTGCCGTTCCCACGTCCTCTCCGCCCTCTTCCGCACAGGCGGCTGGCAGCGACCCCAATCCCACCGCGGCCGCCAGCTTCGCGCTACCACGGAGAAACTCCGAACGTGTCATCTTCTTCATATTTGTGCCTCGATTCCGATGGCGAAGACCGCACAGGGGAGAAGTGAATCACGCCTCGTGGACGGTGTTACCGCCGACGACCGTACGGACGACCCGGATCTCCTTGATTCGATCGGGATCGGTCGTGTGGGGGTCTTCCGCGAAGAGGACGAAGTCGGCGAGCATTCCCGCCGTGATCGAGCCGAGATCGTTCTCCATGAAGAGGCAGTGGGCGCCGTTGATGGTGCCGCAGCGGATGGCCTCGGCAACGGTGATACTCTGGTTGGCGCCCCAGACCTTGCCGTGTATCCTTGCGCGTAACCAGGCTCTGGATGCCCATGAGGGGTTCGAAGGGTCCAGGGACGTAGTCAGAGCCGAAGGCTGCAGGAATACCATAGTCAAGGAAGGAGCGGAAGGCGAACATGTTCTTCATCTTTTCGTCGCCGTACTCCGCTTTTCGTCGCCGTACTCCGCTTTTCGTCGCCGTACTCCGCCCATTTTTCGCCATGGTAGTGCACGTAGGTGGTGAAGGGTTCGGGAACCACGCCCAGCTCCTTGATACGGCGCAGCAAGGTATCGTTCACGAGGGTTGCGTGCTCGATCCGGTGGCGCGGGTCCGGGCGCGGCCACGTCGTCTGCGCCTGCTCGTAGGCGTCGAGCACGTATTCGATGGCGCGGTCGCCGTTGGGGATCTCTACCTGGAAGCCGTTGCGAGCGGCGACCTGGAACGCGGCGTCGGCGCTCGGCGTTAGCGACCACCTGGGGAGCATCGAGGTCGGTAAGCTCGCCGACGTGGTCCTGGTCCCAGGGAACCCGTTGGACGACATTCGGGATGCACGACAGGTCGAGGTCGTGGTGGCGAATGGGCGGATCTTTTCACTCGACAAGCTTTTCGGGCGGCCATGTTCACACGAAAAGTCAGGCAGTGCAGTTCTCTCCCGAGCTTGGTTCTGCTCGTCGGCGGTAGCCTGATGACGGCGTCGTGCTCGGGCGCCTCCAGCGCTCGCGCCGACGGTAGCTCGGAAGTCGTCGTGGACGAAGGGACGTCAATGTCGGTTGCCGTCTCGCCCGACGGGAGCACCCTCGCGATCGACCTGCAGGGCGTCCTCTGGCTGGTCCCGGCCGAAGGCGGTACGGCACAGCCGATCACCGACGTCTTCAACGACGCACGCCAGCCGGCCTGGTCCCCGGATGGCGACCTGATCGCGTTCCAGTCGTTCCGCGAAGGTTCTTTCGATCTCTGGGTCATCTCGCCCGACGGAAATGGGCTGCGGTCTCTCACCACGGCGCCCTACGACGACCGCGAACCTGCGTGGTCTCACGATGGGACACGCCTGGCCTTCTCCTCTGACCGGGGCGATGAAGGCTTCTACGACATCTGGGTGTTGGAGATCGCGACAGGCGAGCTTCAGAGGATCACCGACGGCGCCTCGAACGATTTCATGCCGACGTGGTCCCCGGATGACTCTGAGCTCGCGTTTGCCTCGCCTCGGGTCGATGACCAGGAGATCTGGGCGATCGACCTGGAGACCGGGGCGCAGCGCAAGGTGTCCGGCCAGGGCGTCCGCGCGGATGCACCCTCCTGGGGCCCGGACGGACAGATCGTCTATCACGCGTTGGATTCAGGGTCTAGCCGGCTGGAACTCGAGGGAACCCCGCTGACGGAGGAGGAGAACGCGTTCCCGTTCCGGGTCGGGTGGGTTTCGCCGACCGATTTCTTCTACGTCGCCGACGGACGGATCCGTAGGCGATCGATCGCGGGAGGCGGTGCGACGGAGGTCGCCTTCTCGGCGACTCTCGACGTGACGCCGGCCCGCTATGCCCGATCACTGCGCGACCTCGATTCCCGAGAGCCGCGACAGGCGGTCGGGATCGTCCGTCCCCAGATCTCACCCGACGGCGAGACGGTCGTTTTCGCCGCACTCGGCGATATCTGGATGATGCCCGTAGGCGACGAGCCGATCAACCTCACCAGCGATCCCTTCCTCGCGACCGACCCCGCCTGGTCACCCGACGGCTCGCAGATCGCCTACGCTTCGGACAAGGGTGGCGGAACCCTGGACCTGTGGATCCGTGGCGTCGAGGGCGGCCAGGAGCGCCAGGTTACCTTCCTCCCGTCGTCCGCGATGGCACCGGCGTGGTCTCCCGATGGATCCCGGATCGCGTTCCTCAACGTCGATGGGTTCTGGCGGCGGGCCAACGTTTCAGTCGTCGATGTAGCTTCGGGTACCGTCACCATCGTTCAAGAATCCAGCTTCGGTCCGGGGACGCCGACCTGGTCGCCTGCCGGAGACCGAGTCGCATTTGCGGCGCTGGACCCCTACTCGTCTCGGTTCCGCGAGGGGTTGAACCAGGTACTGACCGTGCCGGCCTCCGGGACGGTTGGCGAGCCGCGGTGGTACGCGCCGGCCGAGCACGAGTCGATCGATTCGCGGGTCGGGGCGGGCCCGGTCTGGTCTCCCGATGGTTCGATGATGGCGATGGTCTACGGGGGCCGACTCGCGGTAGTCTCAGTCTCTCCCACCGGCGAGCCCCTCGGCCCGCCGCGGCAGGTCACCAGCGAAATGGCCCACGCGCCGAGCTGGACCGGAGATTCGCGGCAGCTCCTCTACCAGTCGATGGACCGGCTACGGCTGGTCGATGTGGAGAGCAGCGAGACGCAGACGGTGCCTTTGCGACTCGAGTACGCCCCCAGCATCCCATCGGAGCGTCGCGTCATCCGCGCGGGCCTGCTCGTGGACGGGATCAGCCCGACTCCGCGTGAAGCGATGGACATCGTGCTCGACGGGAACCGAATCGTCGACATCGTACCGAGCGGTGCGGCTGGCTACGACGATGCGGAGATCATCGACGCCTCCGGGCTGACGGTGATGCCCGGCCTGATCGACTACCACTCCCATCTCCAGGACGATCTGGGTGAGGCACACGGCCGCGCATGGCTCTCCTTCGGGGTGACCACCGTGCGGAGCCCCGGCGGAACGCCCTACGAGGCGGTCGAGAATCGAGAGGCCGTCGAGGCGGGCGCACGGGTGGGGCCGCGCATCTACACCGCCGGGTACCTGATGGAGTGGCAGCGGGCGTACTACAAGATGGGTGTGGCGATCGCGAACGAGGACCACCTCGAGCTGGAGCTCGAGCGGGCACGGGCTCTCCAGCACGACATGATCAAGAGCTACGTCCGGATGCCGGACCTGCAGCAGCGCCGGATCGTCGAGTTCGCTCACGAGATGGGCGTTCCCGCATCCTCACACGAGATCTATCCCGCCGCGATGCTCGGGATCGACGGCGTCGAGCACGCGGGCGGAACCAGCCGGCGCGGCTACTCTCCCAAGGCGGCGACTCTGCAGAAGAGCTATGGTGACGTCGCCGGTATTCTCGGCGCTGCGGGAATGACCTTCGCTCCGACGCTGGCTCTCGGCGGCGTCTGGATGCAGGACATCCTGAACACGGACCCCGCCTTACGCACAGATCCCCGGTTCGACCTCCTCCCCGCTTGGCTTCGCGAGTCGACCCTCGCACCGCGGCCAGGGAGCCCCCCACCCGGCGGGGGAGCCCAGGGTCAGATGGTGATGGCCATCCAAGAGGCCGGGGGTGCGTCGTGGCCGGTACCGATTCGCCCGTTCCGGCGAGTCTGCACGCCGAGCTCGCCGCATACGTGGCGTCCGGAATGACTCTTTACGAGGCGCTCCGAACGGCCACCGTCGTACCTGCCGACGCTCTGGGCCTCGAGGCTGGGAGCATCGAGGTGGGCAAGCTTGCGGATCTCGTCCTCGTCGAGGGCAACCCTCTCGAAGATATTCGCCATGCGCACCGGGTGCGGCTCGTCATCGCCAACGGGCGGGTGTTCGGCCTCGACGATCTGGTCGGCGAAGGGTGAGGGAACGGCGGTCTCACGCGTGAGGATATTGCTGGATGTTCGCCTTTCACACAGAGTGCTCGAGGAGATAACCAATGCGGATTACGGTCGTCGCCACGGCGTTGGGTCTGCTGGCTACAACGACACTCGCAGCGCAGGAGTCTTCTGAGCTGACGCGCTACGAGGCCCTCGCGCGGGAGATGCTTGCCGAGCTGGTGGCGATCAACACCACGCACAGCAGTGGTGACAACACCGCGGCGGCCCGCGCGCTCGAGGCCAGGCTCCTCGAAGCCGGCTTCCCCGAAGAGGATGTGCAGGTCCTGGAGCCCGCGCCGCGCAAGGGGAACCTCGTCGCCCGTCTCCGTGGCGCCGACACTGGCCTCGCGCCGATCCTCCTACTCGCGCGAATCGACGTCGTCGAGGCAGACCCCGA
>WHSP01000237.1 GCA_009380025.1 Gemmatimonas sp.
GAGGATCCGTAACTTCGCTAAAGCCATGAACTCCGTGGCGGTCAGAGATCTGCCGTCGAATTCGGCGGATAGTATAGTCTTTGCGCCCCGGCTCGGCTATCATGCACCCGGCCCGCGGCGTGGCAGCCCGTTTTCCCGCGCGGCAATTCGCGAAATCTCAGCAGGGTAGGCGCTTGACGGATCCGGCCGCATCACTGCACACGACGCGTCGCCTCGCCCGGAACGGCGCGCTCAACGTGCTCGGACTGGCGATCCCGCCTCTTGCGGCGCTGCTTGCCATTCCGATCCTGGTCTCGGGGCTTGGTGTCGAGCGGTTCGGCCTGCTCGCCCTCGCCTGGATGGCGATCGGCTACTTCTCCCTCTTCGATCTCGGCTTGGGGCGCGCGCTCACCCAGTTGGTGGCGCAGAAGAGCGCGGACGGCCGGGACGACGAGCTCCCCGCACTGATCTGGACGGGCTCGGCCTTGATGCTCCTCCTCGGGCTCGTCGGAGGGGGCGTCCTGATCGTCATCGCTCCCTGGCTTGTGCGCGATGCCCTGAACGTGCCGACACCGCTCGAGAGCGAAGCGGTCCTCGCCTTCCAGCTGCTGGGCACGGCGCTGCCCTGGGTTGTTGGGATCGCGGGCCTCAGGGGCGTTCTCGAGGCTCGACAAGAATTCGGTGCGGTGAACGCGGTACGGGTTCCGATGGGTATCCTTTCCTTCCTCGGCCCCCTCGCGGTGCTGCCGTTTACCAACAACCTCGCCGCGGTGGTCGCGGTGCTGGTCGTGCTCCGGCTCGTCGGCTGGTTCGTTCATCTCGCGCTCTGCCTGCGGTCGGTTCCGGTGCTCCGCCGGCAGCTCCGGGTCGACCGACGGGTCGTGCTTCCGCTGCTCCGGTTCGGTGGGTGGATGACGGTGAGCAACGTCGTCAGCCCGATCATGGTCTCCTTCGATCGATTCCTGATCGGCGCTGTGATCTCGGTTGCGGCTGTCAGTTACTACGCCACACCCTACGAAGCTGCGACGCGGCTCCTCCTGGTGCCGGTAGCGCTGATGGGCGTGCTCTTCCCGGCGTTCGCGGCCGTCGGGACGAAGGAGAGAGCGAGGCTCGGCAGGCTGTTCGAGGGGGCGGTTCGCGTGATGGTACTGCTGATGTTCCCGATCGCGCTCGTGGTGGTCGCCTTGGCCCGGGAGGGACTTACACTGTGGCTCGGATCCACGTTCGCGGTCGAGAGCTGGAGGGTCCTTCAGTGGCTTGTACTGGGCGTGTTCCTGAACAGCCTCGGCCACATCCCCTTCTCGGTGATCCAGGGGATAGGGCGCCCGGATGTGACCGCTAAACTGCACCTGCTGGAGCTGCCGATCTTCCTCGCGCTCATCTGGAACCTCACGGCTCGCCTGGGGATCGAAGGGGCAGCGATGGCGTGGACAGCCAGGGTCTCGGTCGATGCGCTCCTGCTCTTCTGGCTTGCCGCCCGCCTGGAGCCCGCGGGCCGTCACGCCCTGCGCACCGCCGGGCGTCTGGTATTGCCGGCTGTCGTAGTGCTCGGCTTCGCATTCGTACCCCTCGGTGCGATCGAGAAGGGGGTCTTCCTCCTGATTGTCGGTGGAGGGTTCTCGAGTTACGGTTGGCGTCGCATCGTCCTCCCGTCCGAGCGCGAGGTGCTGGTGAGCGGTCTACGCCGGCGGCTTTCGGTACTTGCCCGGGAAGCCTCGGCGCTCTCCGCGACGCTGCGGTAGATTGTTCTGCTGAATCCATTCGCGTGTGACCATGTTCTGCAAGCTGGCACGATATTCCCCTGCGTTGGCGACGCTGGCGTCGCTCGTCTTTGCGCCTGCCGAGCGCCTCGACGCTCAGGTTGGCTCCGACATCTCCGTCGCCCACGAGGTCTTCGTCAACAGCGAGATCGAAACGTACCTGCGGGCCCTGCAGATCCTCGGGCGCTCGCACGAGGTCCTTGTCCCCTGGTCGATCCGTGGGTTCGGCCAGCGCGAAGTCGATCTCCTCCTCCCGAGGGACAGCCTCCATCCCTGGGCAGGCCGCTATGACTTTCTCGAGGCGGGGCGCGCTGTGGCCGCGATCCATATCGTCCGACCACGCGTGGAGGGGACGTACAACTCCTCGATGCCGTACGGCGCCAACGATGGCCCTGCCTGGTCCGGACGGGGATTCAGCTCACAGGCGGCAGGTGGCTTCGCAGCCTACGTCGGGCCGATCTCGTTGACGGTCGCTCCGGTCGCGTTCAACGCGACCAATGACGGGTTCGCTCTCCAGTCCAACGGTCAGACGGGCGACCCGGCTTTCCGCGATCCGCGACGTCCGCTCAGCATCGATCTCCCGCAGCGCTTCGGCGACGAGGCGTATGCGCGCGTCGACCCTGGCAACTCGACGCTCCGGCTCGATATTCCCATCCTCGCCGCCGGGGTCTCTACGGCCGATCAGCACTGGGGCCCCGCCCGGGAATACCCCCTCCTGCTGGGCAATAATGCCGGAGGCTTCCCGCACGCCTTCATCGGCACCTCCGCTCCGGTGAATGTCTGGATCGGTCGCCTCCACGCCAGATTACTGGGCGGGCGCCTCGACCAGTCCGATTTCTCCCCGGTCGAGTCCGGTGAAGATAGACGGTTCGCGTCCGGCCTCATCATGACGTTCAGCCCTCGAGGGGTGGACGGCCTAGAGCTCGGCTTCGGCCGATTCTACCACATCCCCTGGCCGGAGGGCGGCCCCGGCGCCGCGGAGATCTTTCGCCCGTTCGAGAGAATTCTGAAGGTGGGAATCCCCGAGGCGGACGATCGACCCGAAAACCAGATAGCCGGCATTTTCGCCCGTTGGGTCCTACCCAGCAGCGGATTCGAGGTTTACGGCGAGTTCGTACGCGAGGACCACGCCTGGGATCTGCGCCACTTGTTGCTGGAAATGAACGACTTGAGCGGATACGCGGTTGGATTCGCCAAGGCATGGTCCATGGAGGGCGGGCGGACTATGGCGCTCCTTCGTGGCGAAGCGATGAACACGGAGAACACCCGCCGGGGGCGACTGTTCAACGGCGGCGGACAGATCATTCCGCTCTATACCCACAGCAAAGTAGGGCAGGGTCACACCCAGCGGGGTCAGCTACTGATCCCGGCGGCCGCATACGGCGGCGGCGGGGCAGTGGTTGGGGCCGACTATCTCCACAACGATGGCCGATGGACAGTCGAATGGCGACGTGAGCAACGGAGTAGCCGGATCGTCGAGGACCCCGAGCTGCCTTCGGTCGACGCATTTCACGCGCTGACGGTTGAGGGGCTTCGATTCATCGGGCCGGTCGAGATCACCGGGTCGATCACAGGCATCTACCACCTCAACCACAACTACGAGCAGAACGGACTGGGTTTCAGTTTCTCGTTGGAGGCGACGACCGGCCTGGGATTCTGACAGTTTATGGCGCCTCGAGCCCCAGAGGGCGGTGAGACACGGCTCGTGGGTACGCTGCGCTAAGCAGTCGAGCGAAGGCATGACAGGATATCGTCAGATGCGATCTTCGACCAGCGGTTCTCAGGCCGGCGGCAATGTCGAGCGGATGGGATCGGGGAAGGAAATGGATCCGATGGGCACGACTATCGAACGAGGCCGATCACGATACTGGAGATCGAGAGGACGAGGCTGACGACGAATGTGCTGTTCCGGTCGAACCAGCTTCGTTGCAGGACCACGATCTGATCGCCCGAGAGGATGTCGACCGAATGGATCGTCGCGCCCGCTCCAACGCGCTCCGAGATCACACCCGACTCTCTGACGATGCGGATCTTGTCCATGTCACCAGATGGGGTGACGCCCCCAGCGAGCGCGATCGCCCCAGCGAGGCTCACCGTGGGGTCTACTTCGTACATTCCCGGTCGGGCGACCTCGCCGAGGATGTTTACCCGCCGGAGCGGCGTAATGATGATTGACGGGTTGCGGAGTTCCTTCTGGTACTCGGTGAGGAGAACGTCGCGCACAGAGTCGATCGGGATGTCGACCACTGGCACTGGACCAAGCATCGGCAGGGTTACGATCCCTCTTTCGTTGATCACGAACTGGCCGCTGAGGTCGGGCTCCCGCCAGATGGTGACCTCGACGACATCCCCTGGCTTCAGCGCCAGCGGAGCCGAGGATCCAAGGAGATGCTCCTGCCCACGAGCGCCGGAGGAGATCAGGAGCAAGGCGATCGTAAGGGCCGCCTTTGGCCCGTGGTATCGTCTCATCGGGACTGGGTTCGTGTAGTGGCCATGGTCCACTTGGCCGATGGACGTATCGCACGATCCATAGCACGCCATACTACCGACCCGGCGAGGATCAGACAACGACGACGCGTCACCTTCGTACATCTGCGGGCGAACTTCCTTACCGAGCGGCCGCGCTGAAGCGCAGGAACCAGTTGCTGACATCGACCGCATCGAGGGACTCGAAGGCGAGGGACGGGTTCTGGTAGAGGTAGTTGAGGCGCCTCTCGCGGCCGAGGACGACATCGAAGTCGGCCCAACCAGTTCGCGCGCCACCCCGAAGACCCACCAGGACGGATACGTCGTGGGCGATGAAGTGGCGGTCGGGGGCCAGATAGAACGCATCGTTGTCCCAGCGAACTCGACCCAGGAAAATGCCTGCCTGGTAGCGCTGGTCGACGAAGTCGCCAGCGACCCACTGACTCGAGGCGCCCGGTCCGATGGCCGCTCCGAGAACCTGGCCCCGGTGCGTGTAGCCTTGGGGCACGGTCTTGCTGGTGTAGAACGATCCCTCGTCCTCGTGCGCTGCCATCGTGGGCGTGCCCTGCTCGAGATTGGTGGCCTCCGCCTGAAGCCGGACCAGCCGCGAGGAGTCGTTCGCCCAGGGTAGTAGCCCCCATTGGAAGCCCACCGTATATCCCTGCCACCGATGAGGACGCAGGAGGAACCCCCGGAT
>WHSP01000238.1 GCA_009380025.1 Gemmatimonas sp.
TACATGACGATCATTGGTAGGTCCGCGGCAAGCATCTGCTGCATCTGGTCGACGACCGAGTGGCGCTTGTCTGCGTCGCTGGCCGTGTTCGCCTGCTGCAACAGCTTCTCGTACTCCTGCTTGCAGTAGCCGCTGTAGTTGGTGCTGTCCACCCCGGCGCAGCTCAGCGGTGCCCCAAGCAGCTCGGTCGGCTCCAGGCGCAGCATGGTCCCGACGTAGCCCGCGAACGCTAGGTCGTAGTCGCGAGCGGAGGCGACATCGTCGAAGGCCGGAAAGTCGGGAACGGTCTCGACCTCCGTCTCCATGCCCAGCTCGGCCATGCCCTCCATGACCACCTTCATCGCCTCGTTCTGGTTCGGATCGTAGGCCGGGCTCGGCCCGAGAATCCTCACGGTCGGCATCACCGAGCCCCCGCCTCCGTCGACGACGGCGTCCTGGTTGACGGCGTCCTGATTCGAGTCGGCTTGATCCGGCGCGTCTTCCGAGGAGCCCCCACCGCCGCAGGCGGCCACGAGTAGAGCGAGCGCCATCGCGGCCAACCCGAGGACGACAGCCCGCCTGCGTCCGCGTCGCGCCGCTTCGGTGTGCCTACGAGACTCTGTCCAACTCAGCATCCTCACGAGGCCTCCTTTGATTGGTGATCCGCGGAATCAGGGTGCGGATCATGAGCGTGCTCTTGCGCGCCGTTGGTCGTCGCGGGGGCCATTACGTGGCACGCCGCGTAATGGTTATCCGCGACCTTCACTAGAACCGGTCGGACGTGATCGCACACCTCGCGGCGATGCGGGCAGCGTCCCGCATATCGACAACCGGGCCAGGCGCTGGTCGGGTCGTGCCGGCGACCGGTCAGCAGCACACGCTCCCGCTGAAGGCCGTCACCAGGAATCGGCAGGGCCGCCATCAGCGCCTGCGTGTAGGGATGGCGGCGATGATCGATGACTTCGCGAGTCGGCCCGATCTCAACGATCTCGCCGGCCTGCATCACCGCAGTGCGGTCGCATATGTAGCGGATGGTCGAGAAGTCGTGTGAGATGAAGATCATCGACAGCTGCCGGCGGCGGCGCAGCTCCTTGAGCAGGTTCAACACACCTGCGCGCACGGAGACGTCGAGCATCGAGGTGGGCTCGTCGGCGACGATCAGCTGTGGGTCGAGGATCAGGGCGCGAGCGATGGCAACGCGTTGAACCTCGCCCCCGCTGAGCTCGTGCGGGTACCGGTCGAGGAACATCCCAGCCGGAGCCAAGCCGACCTCATCGAGCACCCGCCTCGCCCGCTCGCGAAACTCACTGCTCGCGCACATACGATGAATACTGAGCGGCTCGCTGACGCTCCGCCACACGAGTTTGGCTGGATTGAGGGCGTCAAAGGGATTTTGAAAGACGATCTGTACGGCGCGGCGATACGCGAGCAGCTCGTCGCCCGAGAGCTCATTGATGTCCCGACCGCCGTAGCTGATCTGGCCGTTGCTCGGCGTTTGCAGGCGCACGATGAGCTCGGCCGTGACCGACTTCCCCGAGCCGCTCTCGCCGACGATTCCCAGCGACTCGTCGGGGCCCACGGCGAAGCTGACGCCATCCACGGCCACGAGGTGGCGCGACCGCCGGCCGAACATGCGCGCGAGGGAGGAGTCCATCGAGTAGGTCTTGGTGACATCGGCCAGCTCGAGCGTGGCCGTCATGCGGCAGACCTCTCCTTCGCGGATGACGATGGCTGGGGCTCACGAATGGTTGCCTTCACGTTGGCGGGTCGCCAAGTCAGCGGGTCCTTTGCTCGCTCCCGTAGGGTCGGCGCCACGTCGAGGAAGTGGCATGCGGCCCAATGCCCTGGCGTGACCTCCTGCGGCCGGGGCTTGTGCTCGCGGCAAACGGGCTGCGAGAAAGGGCACCGCTCGATGAATGGGCAGGATTCGGTGATCGCCTCGAAACGTGCCGGGTCACCGGGGATCGAGACCACCTCGTGATCGATGTCAGCACGTGGGAAGGCATTGAGGAGGCCCATCGTGTACGGATGGCTCGGCTCGTAGAGGATCTGGCCGACGGTCCCCATCTCCACTAGGTGACCGGCATACATCACACCGATCTTGTGGGACACCTCGCTGATCAATGCGATGTCGTGAGAGATGAAGATCATCGTCTGGTCGCGTTTCACTTGTAGCTCGAGGATCTCAGCGACAATGCGGTCTTGCGTGATCACGTCGAGTGCGGTGGTCGGCTCGTCGGCCAACACCAGGCGTGGATTGCAGGCGAAGGCCATCGCGATGCACACTCGCTGGCGCATGCCGCCGCTGAGCTCGTGTGGATAGCGAGAGAGCACATGCTCGTCCAGCCCAACCATCTCGATCAAGCTGGCGGCGCGATCCTTCCCGTCGCGCCTACCGACGGTGCCATGAACGCGGATCGCCTCCAAGAGCTGGTCCCGAACACGCCAGACCGGATCGAGCGCGTTCATCGCGTCTTGAACGACCATCGAGATCTGCGCCCACCGTAGGCGCCGAAACTCCCGGTCGCTGCACGATAGAAGCTCCCGGCCCTCCAGCCGAATCTCCCCCGATACGTGGGCGTTTCGTGGGAGCAGGCGCAAGATCGCGCGCGCGAGCGTGCTCTTCCCACTGCCGGACTCACCGACGATCCCGAGTACGTCGCCCGAGCTCAACGACAGTGAAACCTCGCTGACGGCTTGAAGCGACGATCCCTCGCGCTGGAAGCGAACCGACAGGCTGTCGATGTCGAGCAGATCCGACCCGTTCGCACTCTCCTTGGCGGCGTCCCGAGTGTGCATCGAGCCTGGTGAGTTCATCGTGATGAGGGCCCGTTGCTATTCGAGGAACTCGTAAGCCGGTAGCGTCAGGAAGTCGGGGAACTCCTCCCCGAGCGCGACTCGCTCGAAGATCTCGCGAGTCTCGTCGGGGCGGCCCTTGCGCCAGGTCTCGTCTCCCACCTCGGCGTGTATGCGTTGCATCTCCTGCTCGAGGACGTCGCGAACATGCGATCGATCCACATAACCGTGGCGGACCCACTGCCAGACTTGAGATCGCGCAATCTCCGCCGTGGCCGCGTCCTCCATCAGGTTGTTGATGGCGGCCGCGCCGCGGCCGGCGAGCCAGAACGAGATGTACTGGAAGCCCACCGAGACGTTGTTGCGAAGACCGTCCTCGCTGATCTCGCCTGGGGTCGAGGCCGCATCGAGGAGCTGATCGGGGGTGACATCGACGCCTGGGCGCTCCCGCGAGATCTGATTGGGACACTCACCAAGCACGGCGTCGAACTCATCCCTGGCGATCTCGACGACATCCGGGTGCGCGACCCACGTGCCGTCGAACCCATCCGTCGCTTCTCGGCGCTTGTCGGAGCGTACAGCCTCAATCGCACGCTGATTGGCTTCGGGGTCGCTGCGCGAAGGGATCAGCGCCGCCATGCCACCCATCGCGAACGCTCCTCGCCGGTGACAGGTCTGGACGAGCAACTCTGTGTAGGCGCGCATGAACGGCACCGTCATCCTCACCTGGTTGCGGTCGGGCAACACGAACTCCGGCTGCTCACGAAAGCACTTGATCATCGAGAAGATGTAATCCCAACGACCAGCGTTCAAGCCCAGCGACCGCTCCCGGAACTCAAAGAGGATCTCGTCCATCTGGAAGGCTGCTGGAAGCGTCTCGATCAGTACGGTCGGCCGTATGCTCGCGTCTGGGATTCCGAGCGCGTCCTCCGCAAAACGGAAGATGTCATTCCACAAGCGTGCCTCGAGGCGGTCTTCGAGCTTCGGCAGATACAGGTACGGACCGGATCCGCGCTCCACGAGGCGCCGTGCGCAGTGGAATATGAAAAGACCGAAGTCCAGCAGGGCGCCGGCAATTGGCTCGCCCGCGACACGTAAGTGCTTCTCCGGGAGGTGCCACCCCCGGGGACGGACCAGAAGCGTTGCTGGGTCGTCCCCGAGCTCGTACGTGATGCCGTCAGAGGATCGATAGGTGATCGTGCCCTCAATCGCATCGATCAGATTGAGATGCCCCCGAATCTGGTTTGGCCACGTCGGCGAGCTGGCATCCTCGAAGTCCGCCATGAAGCCGAGCGCGCGAGAGTTCAGTGCGTTGATCACCAGCTTGCGATCGGTGGGCCCTGTGATCTCTACGCGCCGATCGCGGTAGTCCTGCGGCGGCTCCGGGACCCGCCAACTGGCCTCGCGGATCTCGTGGGTCTCCTCCAGGAAGCCCTGCGGGGCCCCACGTTCGACCCGCGCACGGAGCAATTCCTGACGAACCGGGTCGAACTGCCGATGGAGCTCTACCACGAAGGCCGTTGCCTCCTCGGAGAGGATCCGCTCCGGGACGGACTCCTCATCGTCCAGGAGGTCTGTGGACACGTCCATGGAGGGGCTGAGGACTCGTCTAGCCCCGCGCGCCTTCCCCTCCCGGTTCTCCTCCCGGACAGCCACTACCTATAACATAATACAAATGACCAGTCCTCGTCAAAGCCTTCGTTCGCGGAAGCGGCCGCAGGCGGGTCTCGCTCGCCGATGTCGCCCGGCGCGCGAGCCACGAGCCGCACCTGCTGCCAGCTGCTGACCACGAGCCTGATCGACTACCTGCTCCCGGGGGCGACCGAGACGCCGCCGATCGAGGTCCTGCATCTGGAGTCGCCGTCGCCGAACACGATCGGCGGCTGGAAGGGCATGGGCGAGGGTGGCTCGATCAACGCCCCTGCGGCCGTCGTCTCAGCGGTCAACGACGCCCTGCGCCGGCTCGGGATCGCGGTCGATCACACGCCGCTGACGCCCGACTGGATCGCCCGTGAGGTAAAGCGGGCGCGCTCGACGTA
>WHSP01000239.1 GCA_009380025.1 Gemmatimonas sp.
TCTATGAGCTTCAAGACGGGAATCGGCAGGTGCTGAACTACACGCTACGCGGCGACACGATCGTCGCGGACCGGGTGCTCGAGCGGGCAGTCCTGGTGGTCGGCACGGGCGACGGCCAGCGGGAGATCAAGATCGAGAATCGGGGAGCGGCTCGGAAGGAGGAGGATGGGTCATGAACACGCCCGAGGATCAAAAGAGGAGACGGGATCTCCTCCCGCCGAGCCTGCCGCGAGTCGCGCGGCTTAGCCGGAACGTGCTCCTCGTCGCCGGGCTTGCAGTGGCTGTCATCGTGATGGTCGTCAGCCGGTTCGTGGGTTCAGAACCAGAGGAGGAAGGAACCCGACGCGCAGACCGAGCGCGCGTCGAGGCGAGTGCAAGCATGGGGTTGCCGGGTTTCTTGCTTCGGCCGCCGCAGGATGCACCAGTGCCTCCGCCGGCGTACGCGGATTCGGCTGAGGAGAGCAAAGACAGCAACGACGCCGAGGACTCAGGCACGGTGGTTACCCCGGCATCTGCCGGTCGGGCGGTCGCGCCTGTTGCATATGCCGGCCTGCCGCAGGAGCCCGCAGGTGGTTCACCGCAAGAACCGCGGGACGAAGCCTACCTGCGTGCATTGCAGGCACCGCTTCGGCCCCAGGACAGTCAAGCGTCCGGAATGCCGACCGTGCCGTCGGCCCTGGACGACCCGTCTGCGCTCGACCCATACGGCGTCTCGGCGGCGTATGGGCCCATGAGCGGTGGTCCACTGCACGACGCTTTCTCGGCGTCGCCAGCGTTCGCGGCGAGCGCAGACCGCGAGGGGCCACCGCCCAATCGTCACGAGGCGTTTCTGGAGGGGATGGCAGAGGCAGAGGAGCCGACCCCGTACATTCCCGGCGATCTCGTGGATCCGATCTCAGAGTATCAGCTCATGGCAGGCACCGTGCTCCCGGCCATGATAGTCACGGGCATGAATTCGGACATGCCCGGCGAGATGCTCGCCCAGATCTCGCGCGATGTCTACGATTCGCAGCAGCGGCACGTCCTCATCCCCCGCGGCACCAAGGTCCTCGGCCGCTATGACAGTCAGGTCTCGCTGGGTCAATCTCGGGCGCTCGTGGCCTGGACTCGGCTGATCTTCCCGGATGGGCGAAGCCTCCCACTGCCCGGTCTGCCAACGAAGGACCTACTCGGTGCGTCCGGCGTCAAGAGCGACGTGGACAACCACTACATGCGGCTGTACGGCCAGGGAGTTCTGCTCTCCATCATCGGCGCGGGCGCGCAGCTCAGCCAAACCCAGCAGTCGAGTGTGCTGGCTGCCCCTGCGGCCGGCCAGGTGGCCGCAGGCGCGCTCGGTCGCGAACTCTCGCAGATCTCAATGGAAACGATCCGGCGCAACATGGACGTTCGCCCGACGCTCGAAGTCAAGGCCGGGACGCCGTTCTACATCTTTCTCGCACGCGACCTGGTGCTGAACGGCCCGTACACCGATCAGCGCCTCGCCGAACGTCAGCCTTGATTGAGTAGGTAGGTAGGTAAGAAATCCTCGCCGGGGCCCTGATCACACAGGCCGAGACTGGCTGAAACCCCTGCGGCCGGCGGGAGCCTCACCCGCATTGAGGCGGTCAGGATCGCGATGGACGAGTGGGAGCGCGACCGGGACCAAGCGCTTCCCAGGTAGCGAACGCAGACCTCGGTAGTGATCTCCCGTACGGGGTTTGACCTGCTCAAGGGTTTAAAGGATGAGCGCGCCTCGCCGCACGCGCCATGTGATGACTGCGCCGGCCCAGATCGGTGCCCCGAGCCAAGTGCGAGAGGTAACAACAGTCAAAATGACAACCGTCCCCGAGCTCAAGACCACGACGCGTCGCCGGGGTCTTGGGTCATACGGCCGTTCGATGCTGCTGGTGGGGCTGGCGGGGGCGGTCGGGCTCTGGGCCGGTGCCCAGTACATCGCATACCGGTTCGCCTATCACCCGAACTTGGGGCCGAGCCTTTTCACGGTTCCTGTCGAGCTGCATTCCTACACCCTCGCAGCGGCAGGCGCCTGCTTCGTGGCTGCGCTCTTCTTCCTTCTTCGGCGCGGCTCGCGCGGGTTTGCCATTCCTTTCCTCGCTGCGGCCGTAGCCTGGTGGGTCGCGTCTCTCGGCCCGCTCTACGGCCCTTTTCGCTTCCTGCGTTGGGCAATCGTCTACCACCGGATCCCTGAGCTCGCACCCATGGTTTCCGACGGCATCCTGGTCAGCGTCGCAAGCACGACCGCGGCGCTCTTCAGTTTGCTGGCGCTGGGCACGGAGCGACAGCGTAAGGTCTCGAGCTCCCACGGGAGTGCCCGCTGGGGGGCCGGCGAGCCGCTCCGTGGCTCGGAAGGACTTCTTATCGGCCGAGACTTCGACGACCGCGAACTGCTCCGTTTCAACGGTGAAGGCCACGTGCTCACTCTCGCACCCACGCGTTCCGGTAAGGGCGTCTCCGCGGTGATCCCCAACCTGCTGGACTACCCGGGATCCGTCGTCGTGGTCGATGTGAAGCCGGAGAACGCCGCAGTAACCGCACGGCGACGGCGCGAACTAGGCCAGGAGGTCCGCATCCTGGATCCCTTCGGCGTCGTAGAGGGATGGGATGGGTTCAATCCGGTGGACTTGATCGACGTCGAAAGCCCGGATGCGATCGACGATGCCCGCATGATCGCGGACATGATGGTCACGGTGGACGAGGGCGCCGAGAACGTACACTGGAACGAAACAGCCCGTGCGTTCCTGGCGGGGCTTATGCTCCACGTAAAAGCGAACGCCGCTCCGGAAGACCAGCACCTCCTGCACGTGCGCAAGCTGGCGACTCTGCGGAGAGGCACGCCCAAGTCCCCCGGGCCGTTCGAGGATCTGCTCAGCGACATGCTCGCCAGCCGAGCGGTGGATGGGTTGATTGCCCGCGCGGCTGCCGTGCTGCTTCAGAAACCATTCAAGGAGCGCGGCTCGGTGATTTCCTCGCTCCACCGCCACACGGAGTTTCTGGACAGCCCACATCTGCGTCGGACGCTCTGCCAGTCCACCTTCGATCTCGCCGACCTCAAGCGACGGCGGGTGAGCGTCTTCCTCTGTCTCCCCTCGGATCGCCTTCCTGAGTACCACCGTTGGATCCGCCTCATGGTCGGTTGTACGCTCCGCGCGCTCATGCGCACGCGCGGGAGGCCCGCTCACCGCGTCGTCTTGCTGCTCGACGAATTTCAGAACCTGGGACGGCTGGGGCCAGTGGAACGTGACATGAGCCTCGCCGCTGGCTTCGGCGTGCAGTTCTGGCTCTTCGTGCAGGACATCGCGCGTCTGCGCTCGACCTATCCCAACACCTGGGAGACGTTCGTCACGAACAGCGACATCCTGCAGGCCTTCGGCGCCTCGAATGACCGGACGACGTCCGAGTACCTGTCGTGGCTCACGGGCGAAGCCACCATCTTCGTTGAGAGCGACCACGAATCCCGGGGTGTGAGTCACGGGAAGCTCCACAACACCCAGCGCGGTACCAGCGAGGCTGTCTCGGAGAAGGGACGGCGGCTGCTCACGCCCGACGAGGTGCGACGCCTCGACCGCGACCTCCAAGTCGTGTTCCTGAAAGGTCACAATCCCATCGTGACCCGGCGACTGAACTTCCTGACCGATCCGCTCTTCCGGGGCCAGTTCGATCCGAACCCACAGTACGATGCGGTGTCGGCGTGATGCGCATCATCGTCGCCTTGATCAGTTTGGGCGTGGCGATTTCGCTCTTGGGCGTGCTCGGGTTCCGGTTCAATCTGACGGAGAGCCTGCCACCCGGAGTGTATCGCGTGACCGCCGGCTCCCCAACGCATGGCTCGATTGTGCAGGTGTGTCTGCCCCGCCGCGTAGCTGAGTTCGCTCGGGCACGGGGCTACCTCGGTCCCGGGAAGTGCCCGGCTCGGGTGCGACCGTTAGGCAAAGTTGTGCTCGCGGTCGGAGGGGATGTCGTGAGGATTGAGCCCGAAGGAATCCGGGTCAACGGCGAAATGATCGCCAACAGCCGAACGGCTGTCCAGGACCGTCATGGACGGCCCGTCCCGCATCATCCGTGGGGCGTCTACCGCCTGCCCTCAGGCGAGCTCTGGCTTTTCTCCGATCATCGGAGCGCCTACGACTCACGCTACTTCGGGCCAGTGCATGAGGAACACGTCGTGGCGGTGCTTGAACCCTGGTGGGTGCAGCGGTAACCCGGGAGCCCCATCCGCCCCTATCTTGCCCAAAATCCCCGCTCGCCATTCTCCTCGATCCGTTCCATCAGGTGGAGGAGATCCTTCAGACTCCGTGAGAGGCAGTCCAGCTTCCAACGACGACCACGCCCCGGGCCCGTACTTGGTCCAGCACACAACGCAGCTCTGGGCGATCCCACCGGCCCGACGCGCTCGCGGTCTGAATCCCATTCTTGACATACATGGTACTGCAATGCATCATGCTGCTATGGAGACTCGAATTCGGACGCGCGACGCGTGCAAATCGTGGAGATCAACAAGGATCTGATGGCCGCTTCTTCGACGCCGATCGTCCTCGCGATCCTGGCCGAAGAGGACAGCTACGGCTACGCCATCATCAAGCGGGTGCGGGAATTGTCCGGAGGCCGCATGGAGTGGACGGACGGGATGCTGTACCCCGTCCTGCACCGGCTCGAGCGGCTGGGCCACGTCGTGGCGCGGTGGGAAGTCGCGGAGAGCGGCCGCCGCCGCAAGTACTATCGGATCACGTCCCAGGGGCGAGCGCAGCTCGCCCAGGATCGCAAGCAATGGGAGACGGTGGACTCGACGCT
>WHSP01000023.1 GCA_009380025.1 Gemmatimonas sp.
CTCGCGGCTCGTCGCGCGCCTAGACCTGCACGATTTCTCTTCGGCCTTCGCTCAGGCGTGTTTTATTCAGGGTCTTCACCTGTTTCCGTCCGTGAGACGGTTCTGAAACGGAAGCCGCCGGAGTCGAGTTTTCCACACGCTGCTGCGGGGAGCTGCACCTGGCGGTGCTCTCCTCGCGGCGCGTGGAAAACTCTCTCTCATAACGACGGGTACAGGCGCGGACGCAAACAGATGAAGAGGCTTTATTCAACAGCTTTCTAACGTTTAAGTTGGACATGATATGGAGATCTTTGATCTGATCAGTGATCGCGGCCACGAGCAGGTGGTCTTCTGCCACGAGCCTTCCTGTGGCTACAAGGGAATCATCGCCATCCACGACACCACGCTCGGGCCGGCGCTCGGCGGGACTCGCTTCTGGAACTACGCCTCGGACGACGAAGCTATTATCGACGCACTCCGCCTCTCACGCGGTATGACCTATAAGGCCTCCGTTGCCGGCCTGAACCTGGGCGGCGGGAAGTCGGTGATCATCGGTGATCCGAAGATGATGCGCCGGGAGCCGATCTTCCGAGCTCACGGACGCTTCGTCGAGAGCCTGGGGGGCCGCTACATCACCGCAGAGGACGTTGGCACCTCCGTCACCGACATGGACTACGTCCACATGGAGACGAGTCACGTGACGGGTCTCCCCGGGACCTCGGGCGACCCGTCGCCACTCACCGCTTATGGTACCTACCGGGGGATCAAGGCAGCCGCTTCTGCCACGTTCGGGTCCGATAGTCTTCGCGGCCTTACGGTTACGGTGCAGGGACTCGGCAACGTCGGGTACCATCTCTGCCGCCACCTGGCGGAGGAACGCGCCAATCTGATCGTCACCGATATCGACGCCGAGCGGGTCGGCAGAGTGGTGGACGAGTTGGGCGCGGAAGAGGTCGCCCCGGAGCTGATCTACAGCGTCGATGCGGACATCTACGCTCCGTGTGCTCTCGGAGCGACGATCGATGACAGGACGATCCCACAGCTGCGCGTCCAGATCGTCGCCGGTGCAGCCAACAATGTCCTCGCCGAGCCTCGCCATGGGCAGGTCCTGCACGATCGCGGAATCCTATACGCGCCAGACTACGTAATCAATGCGGGCGGGCTGATCAGCGTCTACGGGGAGCTCAAGGGGTGGAGTGGAGAGCAGGCGATGCGGAAGGCCGGCGAGATCTACACGACCCTGTTGAGCCTCTTCGAGCTCGCGCACGACGAGGGAATCCCCACCTATCGCGCCGCCGATCGAATCGCCGAACGACGCATCACCGAGGTCGGGAGAATCCAGAAGACCTGGGTCTGAAGACAACCCGAACCTCGGTCCGGCCCTCTTGACCGCGTTTTTTGACGCTGAGTATACTTGTCGCAGTGGCTGTGCCGTGCAGCCCCAGAGCTTCTTTGCGCCTTCCCCTCGAGACCGACCACGTTCACGTAGATCGAGGAGATCTCCTATGCCATTCAGACTCTTTCTGCACGGTTTGCTCGCGGTGCTGGCGGCCGCTGTGACCACGATCCCGGCCGCGGCTCAGTCCGGCACGGTCTCAGGCGTGGTTCGATCTGCGGAGACCGGAGTGCCCTTGATTTCCGCTGTCGTGCAGCTGACGGGGCCCGACGGCGGGCGTTACGGTTCCACGCTCAGCAACCAGTCCGGGAGCTTCCGCATCTTCGACGTTCCCGTTGGCTCGTACGAGGTCACTGCGAGGACCACGGGCTACGAGGCCGGTCGTCTCGAGGTGACGGTGACGGCGGGCCAGGCTTCGGAAGCAGAATTCTCGCTCGTCCCGCGCGCAATCGATCTCGATCCGGTCGTCATATCGGCGTCTCGTCGGGAGGAGAGAGCGCTCGACGCGCCGGCCCGTGTCGAGGTCGTTGGTCCCGGACAGATTGCGGAACGACCGGCGGTTCAGCCGACGGACCACCTCCGGAGTCTAGCCGGCGTCGACATCGTGACGCAGGGGCTTCAATCGACGAACGTCGTCGCACGTGGCTTCAACAACGCCTTCTCTGGAGCTCTCCTCACGCTCACCGACCACCGTATCGCCTCCGTTCCCTCGCTCCGGCTCAACGCGCTGCACCTCGTCCCGGCGACCAACGAGGACATCGAGCGGGTGGAAGTGGTTCTTGGGCCCGGGTCGGCGCTCTACGGCCCGAACACGGCCAATGGAGTGGCGCACATCTTCACGCGCTCCCCGCTGACCTATCAGGGGACGACGCTCGCCATGACCGGCGGCACGCGCGACGTTTTTCAGGGCTCGGGCCGCACCGCATATCTGCTCAACGACAACTTCGGGTTCAAGCTCTCCGGGATGTACTTCCGAGGTGAGGAGTGGCCCTACACCGATCCTGCCGAGGTGAGTGCGCGTGAGGAAGCGGATCCCAGCGATCCATTCTACGACCGGATCGGAGTGCGGGACTTCGACGCGGAGCGGTGGTCCCTCGAGGGGCGCGCCGATTGGCGGATCACTCCGGACGCGACGGCGATCCTGTCGGCAGGGCGTAGCACGAATGTCCGCGGCCTCGAGCTCACTGGCCTGGGTACTTCGCAGGCGGACCAGTTCTCCTACACCTACGTTCAGGGGCGATTCAACAGCGGCGGCCTGTTCGCTCAAGCGTACGCCAACTTCTCCGACTCCGGCGACACCTTCCTCCTCAGGACCGGTGCGCCGACGATCGACCACAGCAAGTTCTACGTCGGCCAGGTTCAGCACGCCGTCTCGCCGACCAACTGGCAGGACTTCACTTATGGGGTCGACTATCTGCACACTGTGCCGGAGACCGACGGCACGATCCACGGCCGATTCGAGGACGAGGACGACTACACGGAAATCGGCGCCTTCCTTCAGTCGGAAACTACCTTCAGCAATCGCTTCGACGTGATCCTCGCCGGCCGTGTCGACCGGCATTCCGTCATCGACAAAGCCGTCTTCTCCCCCCGCGCGGCGCTCGTTTTCCGGCCCGATGAGACCCAGTCTCTACGCTTCTCTTACAATCGTGCCTATTCCAATCCGGGATCCGTCCAGCTCTTCCTCGATCTCGAGGCAGGTCCGGCATCAGAAGCTCTCGGGCCGCTTGGCTACACGATTCGGGCCGAGGGGACAGGTCGAGACGGGATCAGCTTCCAGACGGATGACGGCCAGTTCGTGATGCGGTCGCCTTTCACCGCTGACCGAACGGAGCTCCAGGCGATCAACGTCGAGAACCTCTGGGCGATGCAGCTCCTGGGCATCGCGGGAGCACTGGTGCAGCAGGGGGATTTCACCCGGGATCAGGCTGCCGCCTTTCTGCAGTTCATGACTCCGCAGGTGCCGACGGGTGCCGATATCTGGGGCATCAACCCCGTGACCGGCATGCCCGCTCCGTTCGTTCCTCCCCAGGACGTTCCGGGAATCCGGGAGTCGAATACCGCTACCTACGAGGTCGGCTACAACGGCATCCTGGGGGGTCGCCTCCAGCTTGCTGCCGACGTCTGGTACGCGCAGAAGAACGACTTCATCTCCCCGCTCATTCCGCAGGCGCCGCTGGTGCAGTTGAACCCGGCCGAGGTCATTGATCATTCGACTCCTTTGATCGAGCAGGCGCTGATCGGAGGCGGCGTGCCGCCCGAAGCCGCGGGGCCTCTCGCGCAGGAGATCGCCGAGGGGCTTGCCTCGATTCCGGGCGGAGTCGTCTACCCGCCCGACATCCCTGGCGGCGCCGCCGACCTCGTCGTGAGTTATCGAAACTTCGGCGATATCAATCTCTGGGGCGGCGATATCTCGGCGACCGCTCTTCTCGGAGACTGGACGCTCGGGCTCTCCGGATCCCTCGTCAGCGACGACCACTTCACGACGGAAGGGCAGATCGTCACCCTGAACGCGCCCAAGCGGAAGGGGAGTGCTTGGTTGGGCTACAGGAACGAGGGGCTCGGATTCAATGGAGAGGCGCGGGTGAGACACCTCGGGGGGTTCCCCGTCAACTCCGGCGTCTACATCGGGATCCTGTGCATCGAGCCAGAGGCCCAGAGCTCCGAAACATGTGTCGAGGCGAGCACTCTCGTCGACCTTACGCTCGGCTACCAGATCGGTCCGCTACCCGGTGCTTCACTTCAGTTGACGGTGCAGAACCTGTTCGACTCCGATTATCGAAGCTTCGTCGGGGTTCCCGACATCGGTCGTCTGGCGTTGTTGCGGCTGAAGTACGAATTCTGACAGGGCAGGTCACGCGGAGCCGCGAAGGGCGGGGGACGGACCGTCATTTACTCCGTGTCTTCGCGTCAGATTACGATGATGGGTAGGCACCCTCTCCGAGAGGGATGTGCCGGGCGCCTTCAATTGTCGCCGCAGGGGCGCTAGCTTCGGACAGTCGACTCGACACCCGGTCCGCCTCGGGTTACCATTCGGCGCGTCACGGAACGATCGAGGTCTCCAGCTTTTGCGGATAATGGAACCACTCAGCCGAACCGACCCCGAGATCCACCGTCTCCTCGCCGCGGAAGCCGAGCGGCAGGGGGACCAGTTGGAGATGATCGCCTCGGAGAACTTCGTTTCTTCCGCAGTGCTTCAGGCGATGGGCAGCGTGTTGACCAACAAGTACGCCGAAGGCTATCCGGGGCGCCGCTACTACGGCGGTTGCGAAGTCGTCGACGAGGTAGAGCGGCTGGCTCAGGATCGGCTGCTCCAGCTCTTCGGGGCGGACCATGCGAACGTTCAGCCACATTCCGGCGCTCAGGCCAACATGGCGACGTACTTTGCCCTGCTCGAGCCCGGCGACACGATCCTCGGAATGAACCTGTCCGAGGGAGGCCACCTGACCCACGGCTCACCCGTCAACTTCAGCGGGCGTCTGTACAACGTCGTTCCGTACGGGGTGCGAGCGGAAGATCAGCGCATCGACTACGAAGAGCTGGGGCGTCTAGCCCAGGAGCATCGTCCGAAGGTGATCATTGCCGGTGCGAGCGCCTACCCCCGGATGATCGACTTCGCAACCTTCCGCGAAATCGCCGATGGGGTCGGCGCGAGGCTCGTCGTCGACATGGCCCACATCGCCGGCCTCGTCGCGACCGGGCACCACCCGAGTCCGATTCCCTGGGCGCACGTCGTCACCTCGACCACCCACAAGACCCTTCGTGGGCCTCGCGGCGGCCTCATCCTCGCCACGGAAGAGTACGCCAAGCCTGTCGACAAGCAGATCTTCCCTGGAATCCAGGGCGGGCCGCTCATGCACGTGATCGCGGGCAAGGCGGTCGCATTCCAGGAGGCGTTGCAACCGGAGTTCAAGGAGTACTCGGCCCAGGTGATCCGGAACGCTCAGGTCCTCGCGACGGGCCTGCTCGAACACGGGTTCGATCTGGTTTCGGGGGGGACCGACAATCACCTCCTGCTCGTTGACCTTCGAAGCAAGGGCGTGACCGGGAAGGTCGCGGAGAAGGCACTCGAGAGGGCCGGGATCACGGTCAACAAGAATACGGTGCCCGGTGAGACCGAGTCGCCCTTCGTCACCTCCGGAATCCGGATCGGAACCCCGGCCCTTACGACCCGTGGGGTGGGGGAGGCGGAAATGTCCGAGATCGCTGGTCTGATCGATCGCGCGATCGTAGGACGGGAGGACGAATCGACCTTGGAGCGGATTCGGGGAGAGGTTGGCGAGATGTGCGGTCGCTTCCCTCTCTACCGCGAACTGGTCGGGGCCTGACACACTCTCCGCGGTTCGGCGAACCGCTCCGTTCGAATGGGGGTACCAGCGGACTCGCACGGGACATGCGCCAACTTCGCAGGTCCGAACCGGCGGGACCGAAAATGCAGAGTGCGGTGAGCAAGAAGGCCTTCATAGAAACCTACGGATGCCAGATGAACATCAGTGACACCGAGCTGATGCACGGCATCCTTGCGGAGGAGGGGTATACAGCGGCTGACCGCCCCGAGGACGCGGACGTGATCCTGGTGAATACCTGCGCGATCCGGGAACATGCGGAGCAGCGTGTCCGCGGACGGGTGGGACAGCTTCAGCAGTACAGGAAAGGTCGACCTGATCTCGTGATCGGCATCACCGGATGCATGGCTCAACGACTCGGAGACGAGCTGCTGGGGCAGGTTGGAGGGATCGACCTGGTGATGGGTCCGGATTCCTATCGGAACGTTCCAAAGGCGCTGCGGAATCTTCGCGCACCAGCTCCGTCGGCCTTGCCGATCCTCGACTCGCGACCTTCCACGACCCCGTCCTCCCGCGGTCTCACGGTCCTTGATTTCGATCCGCACGAGAACTACGAGGGGATCGCTCCGCGGCGTACCTCCGATGTCTCCGCCTGGGTGCCGATCCAACGTGGGTGCAACTACCAATGCACCTACTGCATCGTACCCTACGTTCGCGGCGACGAGAAGAACCGTGATCCGGATCAGATTCTGGCGGAGGTTCGCAACCTCGCAGCTTCGGGTGTGCCCGAGGTGACCCTCCTGGGACAGACCGTCAACTCGTATCGGTCTGGGGACTGGGACTTCCCGACCCTGCTCCAGGCGGTCGCACGCGTTGACGGTATCCGACGCGTCCGCTTCACGTCCCCCCATCCGAACGACTTCACCCCCGACTTGGTGCGGGTGATGGGGGACGAGATAAACGTCTGCAAGCAGCTCCATCTCCCTGTTCAGTCGGGACACAATCGGACGCTGAGGCGAATGCTTCGCCGCTATACCGTCGAGGCGTATCTGGAGAAGATCGAAAGCGTTCGCGCTGCCATTCCCGAAATCGCGCTCTCGACCGACGTGATCGTCGCGTTCCCGGGAGAGACCGACGAGGAGTTCGAAGCGACCCTCGACCTCATGCGTCGGGTTCGCTTCGACGACGCCTTCCTCTACCGCTATTCGCTACGAGAGGGCACCCCGGCGACCCGACTCCCGGCCGATCAGTTCATCCCGGACGAAGTCGCCCAGGCTCGGCTCGAACGATTGATCGACCTACACCGGAAGATCCAGCTGGAGATCAATCGCGCTCAGGTCGGCGGCATCGCGGAGGTACTCGTCGAACGCAGTGCACGACGCGGCGGGCTGCAGGGTCGAACCGACGGGAACAAAGTCGTCGTGTTCGAAGGTCCGAGCGAACTAATTGGGACGTTCGTCGAGGTACGGCTCAGTTCGACTACCGGAGCCACGTTCACGGGCGAACTCCTGTCCGGTGCGGACCAGCGTGTCGCATGACGGGCTGGAGTCGGGTGGGGTGCGGCGAAGTCGGGTAGCGCGCCGGAAGCAGCCCGCCTGGGGTCGCTGGGTCGGTGTCGCGCTGCTGGTCATCGCCGCCGGATTCTTCTCGTTCCTCAATTCGGGAGAGCGGGTCACTCTGAACGTCGGAGTGGCAACGCTCTACCGGATCTCCCTCGTCGGTCTCGTCTTCATCGTCTTTCTCCTCGGTATGGTCGCGATGTTCCTCTTTGGAATACGACACGACCGGGAGATCAGGGACGTTCTCACGACGCGCGATCCATTGCCGCCCGACCGCCACGCCCACTACGAGCCGTTCGATCTCCCACCCGATCCGCCTACGTGACTCATCTTCGGCGCCCTCTCGTGGCGGCCTTACTCTCCTACCTCGCCGGACTCCTCCCCACGCTCCGCTTTTCCCCGCCGCTCTCGGTCGCTCTCGGCGTTCTCCTGGCGGGCCTGGTCGCCGCCTTCCTGATCGGTCGAGCACCTCGCGGGGGAACAGCCTCCTGGCCGATCCTACTGGCCTTCGGAGCCTGCGGGGCAAGCGTCGGCACCCTCGCGGCACGAGAGGTCGAACAGGATTGCCGCAGCCAATTCCGTGACGGTGAGCCGATCTCCGTGGTTGGCCTCCTCGGAGCGGCTCACCGAGCCTCGCAGGAGGGCGCGCCACCTCCCCTGCTCCCCTTGTTGCGGGCGCGCCATTCCGAGCGCCCGGGCTGTACCGGCGAGCTACGTATCCGTTTCCCCCCGGACCTGCCGCCGATTCCGGTCGGCGCCCGGATCGAGCTCGTCGGCGCCTGGCGAACGTTCGATATCGGTGCGGACCGGAGCCTTTGGCCGCGGGACCCACGCTTTCGCGGCTTCGTCCTCGTCGACTCTCTGACGGGGGGTGTACCTTCCGTATCGGCCGACAATCTGGCACTTCGTCTACGTGCGGGCGCCGATAGGCGATTGGAGCGTCTCTTTCCTCGACACGTCGACCTCGTCGAGGCGCTCGTCCTCGGCCGCCGCGAATACGTGGACCGAGAACTCCGTGACCGTTTCGCCCGGGCAGGTCTGTCGCATATCCTGGCCATCTCGGGGTTGCACGTCGGGCTCATCGCCGCGACGATCCTGCTCATTGCCACTGTGCTCCGGCTCTCGCGGCGCCGGGCGATTACTGCCACACTCTGTGTCACCTGGGCCTACCTGTTGTTGATCGGCGCCAGCGCATCTGCTCTGCGCGCCGGCGCCATGATCACCCTCGCCCTGGTCGCCGGTCTGCTACAGCGGCCCTCCGCAGCCGCCCCGATGGTCGCGGCCGCCGCCTTCCTCATCCTTGCGATTCGGCCCTTGGCCGTCCTGGACCCGGGCTTCCAACTGTCCTTCCTGGGCGTCCTCGGCATTCTCATGCTGCGGGCGCCTCTCCTCACCCTGGCTCCCGACCGGCTGACCCAGAGGGCGGCCGGCCGCGTGCTCCTCGACGCGTTGGCCGTAGGCCTCGCGGCCTTCCTCGTCACGGCGCCGATCGTGGCTCACCACTTCGGTATTGTGGCTCCAATCTCCATTGTCGCTGGGATTCCAGCCGTGCCGTTGATGGGAATGGCGTTGATCGGTGCCCTCTCAGCCCTCGTCGTCGATCCCGTCGTGCCGCCGCTCGGCAACCTCCTCGCGGACGGGTCCGCGCTTTTCCTCGATCTCCTCGATTCGGTCGCCTCCCTTGCCGCGGCCGTTCCCTACGGGAACGCAACGGTCACGGGGCCGCCCTGGTGGAGCTGGTCCGTTGCTGCCGCGGTCGGTATCCTGGCCTGGCGACTTGCCCACTATGGGGGAGCCCGATTCCGTGCCGTCGTCGGAGGGGGGGCCGTCGCCCTCGTCCTCACGATTTGGCCGCTTGCCGTCCGAGCGGCGACGGACGGCTTTCAAATCCACTTCATCGACGTCGGCCAAGGCGACGCGATCGCCCTTCGGACACCCGGTGGTCGATGGGTGGTCTTCGATGCGGGGCCCGCTTCGAACGGCTTCGACGCTGGCGAACGCACAGTCCTTCCGTTCCTACGCGAACGTGGGGCACGGAGGCTGGAGGCCCTCGTGCTCACCCACCCCGACCTCGACCACATCGGCGGAGCCGCCGCGCTCCTCCGCTCCATCCCCATTCGTTTCGTATTCGAGCCCGGACTTCCGGTGGGGAAGGACGTCTACCTCGACGTCCTCCGGGGGATCGAGACGAGCGGGGCCCAGTGGAGGGCAGTCCGCTCTGGACGGGTGATGGAACTGGACGGAGTTCGTTTTGATTTCCTCTGGCCGGACTCACAAACAGTTGACGTTACAGAGGATGCGAACCAGATTAGCGCGGTAGCCCGCGTGACTTATGGGGAGTTCGCCATGCTCCTGACCGGAGATGCCGGTGTCGAGGTAGAGGAGATCCTGGTGCGGCGCCACGCTGATGCCCTGGATGTCGATGTGCTCAAGCTCGGCCACCACGGTAGTTCGACCTCTACCGCGGAATCGCTCCTCGCGGTGGCAACACCCGATCTGGCCGTCGTCTCCGCGGGTCGCCGGAATCGATACGGGCATCCGGCGCCGTCGGTCATCGAGCGCGTGAGCCGGAGCGGGATTGCGGTCGCGCGAACCGACCGCGAGGGTAGCGTTACCATTGACGTACGGCCGGGCGGCGTGGTGTGGTCGCGACCGCAGTGGTGAGATGATCGAGTGGATCCGTGGGGCGATCCTCGGCGCCCAGGTTGTGCCCTCGGCCACACCCGCGATCGATGCGTTGCCGAAGCGGGTCGTCCTCCGTCGGGGCCGCCTCGTTCCGTGGCTAGGTGGCCGCCTCTCGGGCATGGGCGCTCCGGCCGCAGCCGTGACGATTGGGCGGACGATCATCCTGCGGCCCGGCGTAGACCTGACTCCCGGCCTGCTCGCGCACGAGTTGGCGCACGTTCGACAGTGGGAGAGTGACCTGCTCTTTCCGATTCGATACTCGTGGGCGACCTTTCGCCACGGATATCGCGACAACCCTTACGAGGTGGAGGCGCGCGAGGCGGAGGTCTCGGGTGCCACTGCCGACTCCGACCAGGAAGCGATCGAATGGAACGATCCGT
This sequence comes from Gemmatimonas sp., assembly GCA_009380025.1. Taxonomy (GTDB): domain Bacteria; phylum Gemmatimonadota; class Gemmatimonadetes; order Longimicrobiales; family Longimicrobiaceae; genus WHSP01. The sequence continues at coordinate 10,286 of WHSP01000023.1, forward strand.
CGTAACCATCGAGCGGCACATCCTCGAAGCCGAGCGACAATTTCCCGAAGCAACCGGGGCGCTCAGCAACATCCTCTACGACCTGGCGTTGGCAGCGAAGCTGATCACGAGGGAAGTTCGCCGTGCCGGGCTGGTCGACATCATCGGTAAGACCGGCGCGGTAAACGTTCACGGAGATCAGGTCAAGAAGCTCGACGAGTACGCTGACGAGGTGATCTTCCGAGCTCTCGACCACTGCGGCCACCTCTGCGTCATGGCCTCGGAGGAGTCCGAGGGGCTACTCCACATTCCCGGGGAGTTCAGAACCGGGAACTACTGCCTGCTCTACGATCCACTCGATGGTTCGTCCAACATCGACGCCAACATCTCGGTCGGGACGATCTTCTCCATCCATCGAAAGGTGAGTGCTGGGCCGGCCGGTACGCTGGAAGATTGCCTTCAGCCTGGATCGCGCCAGGTCGCCGCGGGCTACGTGCTCTATGGTTCCTCGACGATGCTCGTCTATACGACGGGCAACGGCGTGCACGGCTTCACCCTCGATCCCTCGATTGGCGAGTTCATCCTCTCCCACCCCTGGATGCGCATCCCCTCGCCCGGGCAGAGGATCTTCAGCGCCAACGAAGGCAACTTCGTCAATTGGTCGTCCCGTCAGCAGAATCTGCTAAACCACCTCAAAGGCCTCGACGGGGTGAGCCAGAACCCGTTCTCCGCTCGCTACGTCGGGTCCATGGTTGCCGATGTCCACCGCACTCTCCTCTACGGCGGCCTCTTCATGTATCCTGGGGAAAAGCAGAACCCGAAGGGCAAACTTCGTCTGCTCTATGAGGCATCGCCGATGGCCATGCTGATCGAGCAGGCCGGCGGCCGCGCCACGGACGGAGAACGCCCGATCCTCGACGTCCAGCCTACCGACCTTCACGAGAAGACGCCGCTCTTCCTCGGGTCCCTCGAATACATGGACCTCGTCGACCGGTTCTTGCCTCCGTCCGACGAATCTCTCGAGGCGGTGCCGATGAGCGCCTCCTGAGGGTTGCAGCGGGGCTGCAACGCAACGGTCCAGAAACCCGAGCGCAACCGGACTGGTTTCTTCGGAGACCAAACGAAAGAGGGCCCCCGGGACGAAAAGGGAGCCCTCTTTCAGACCGGGCAGTGAATCCTACTCGCTGCTGACAATGCTCATGCGCCGGCCATTGCGGCGGCAGACACCGTCGCCATCGGCCCATTCGCCTGCGCCGTCTTGATGGCGACGTGCGCCGCGGCAAGCCGGGCCACTGGAACCCGATATGGCGAGCAAGACACGTAATCGAGGCCGGTCCGATGGAAGAAATCGATCGAGTTGGGATCCCCTCCGTGCTCGCCACAGACGCCGACCTTCAACTCTGGCCTCGCCTCTCGACCCAGCCTCGTTCCAAGTTCGACGAGCTTGCCAACCCCCTCGATATCCAGACTCTGGAACGGGTCATGGGGAAGAATCCCCTCCTCGATGTAGCGGGGCAGGAAGCTGCCGGCATCATCTCGTGAAAGTCCCAGGGTCGTCTGCGTCAAATCGTTGGTACCGAAGGAGAAGAAATCAGCCTCGGTGGCAATCTCGTCGGCGGTAAGCGCCGCACGAGGGAGCTCGATCATCGTACCGATCACATAGTCGACCTTAGCGTTGCATCTCGAAAGCACCTCCTGACCGACCTCCTCGATCAGTCGTCTCTGCCTGCGGAGCTCTTCGACGGTTCCGACGAGGGGAACCATGATCTCGGCTACTGGCGTCACCCCTTCCTTCTGAACGTTCACTGCCGCCTCGAAGATCGCGCGCGCCTGCATCCGCGTGATCTCAGGGATCGTGATGCCCAGCCTCACCCCTCGGTGCCCCAGCATCGGATTTGCCTCACGATGCTGGTCCACGAGGCCTCTCAACTTCGCCGCATCGATGCCCATCTTCTTCGAAAGGCTCTTGATCTCGGCACCGCCCATCGGCAGGAACTCGTGCAGGGGCGGGTCGAGAAGCCGAATCGTCACGGGCAGGCCATCCATCGCCCGGAAGATCCCTTCGAAGTCTTCCCTCTGCATCGGCAGCAACTTCTCGAGCGCGCGGTGGCGGCCGGTTCCGTTCTCGGAGAGGATCATCTCGCGAACCGCGTCGATGCGTCCCTCCTCGAAGAACATGTGCTCCGTCCGACACAAGCCGATCCCCGCCGCGCCAAACTTCCGGGCCCTCTCGGCATCCTTCGGGGTGTCGGCGTTGGCCCGCACACTGAGACGACGTGCCTCGTCGGCCCAAATCATCAGCTTCTGGAAGTCCTCGCCGAGCTCGGCCTCGACCGTCGGTACCTTCCCCCGGATCACGCGACCCGTCGACCCGTCGAGGGTGATCCATTCATTGTGGCGGACTACGTCGTCACCTACCGAAAACCGCCCGTACGCCTCATCGATCTGGACCCCCGCCGCTCCGGCAACGCAGCACTTCCCCATTCCTCGGGCGACGACGGCCGCGTGAGACGTCATTCCGCCACGGCAAGTCAGAATTGCCTTGGACGCTACCATTCCCTCGAAGTCCTCCGGCGACGTTTCGCGCCGAACGAGGATTACCGAATCGCCCGCCGCACCCCTCGTGGCCGCCTCCTCGGGGTTGAAGACCACCCGACCCGAGGCCGCACCCGGAGCCGCCGGCAGGCCGGCCGTCAGCACTTCCAACGATGCGTTCGGATCGATCGTCGGGTGCAGGAGCTGGTGTAGCTGGCTGGGCTCCACCCGAAGGACGGCCTCGTCCTTATCGATCAGGCCCTCCTCTTCCATCTCTACCGCGATCCGGACGGCCGCTGCGGCTGACCTCTTCCCGGTTCGCGTCTGGAGCATGTACAACGTCCCACGCTCGACGGTGAACTCCAGGTCCTGCATCTCGCGATAGTGCTGTTCGAGAGTCTTCCCCGCGGCCACGAGCTGTTCGTACGCCTCCGGGAACACCTTCATCATCTCCCGAATGGGGAGTGGATCACGAATGCCTGCGACCACGTCCTCACCCTGGGCATTGATCAGGAACTCACCGAAGAACTCCGCCTCACCCGTCGACGGATCGCGCGTGAACGCAACGCCCGTCCCCGAGTCCGGGCCGAGGTTGCCGAAAACCATCGCCATCACGGTCACGCCGGTTCCCAGATCGTCCGGGATCCCGTTCACCTTTCGGTACGCGATTGCCCGCGGCGTCTTCCAGGAGTCGAAAACGGCTCGAATCGCCCCCCAAAGCTGCTCCGCCGGCTCCTCCGGGAACGGTTCGCCCGTCCCCTCCTGCGCCAGATCCTTGAACTGCTGCACCAGCACACGCAGATCGTTCGCATTGAGCTCGGTGTCCTCCTTGACACCGCGCCCTCTCTTCCGCTCTTCGAGGAGGTGCTCGAAACGATCCGCCTTGATCCCCAGCACGACGTTGCCGTACATGTGCACGAAGCGACGATAGGAATCGTAGGCGAACCGGTCGTTCTGCGAGTCGCGGGCAAGTGCTTCCACCGTCTCGTCGTTTAATCCGAGGTTCAGGATGGTGTCCATCATCCCCGGCATCGAGACCGCCGCCCCCGATCGCACCGAGACCAGCAGCGGCGCACTGCTTCTTCCGAACGTCCGCTTCGTCGACTCCTCCATCCGCCGCAGGTTGCTCTCGACCTCCTGAACCAGTCCCGCGGGAAGATCACCCCGCCGCATATACTGCCGGCACGCCTCGGTGGTGATGGTGAACCCCGGCGGAACAGGAACCCCGATCCGGGTCATTTCGGCCAGATTCGCACCCTTCCCACCCAGCAAACCCATCTGCTCGCGGGTGCCATCCGCCCCCCCACCGCCAAAGAAGTACACCCACCGCTGCGACGACATAGTCTCTCCTTGCAAAATGTATCGGACTCGCCTTCGAGCCCCGCGTCGACCGCTCGGTGCGGACCTTCGGCTATCAGCGAGCGGTTTCGCGAAGCTGAGGGACCGAACGGATCGGATAGCTGATCGCCCTTCTACGAATCCGCCATGAACGGATAGCCGAACGCCTTCGCCGGCACGAAGGTCTCCTTCACGGTTCGCGGGCTCACCCATCGCTGCAGGTTGAAAATCGATCCCGCCTTGTCGTTCGTTCCGCTCGCGCGGCTCCCTCCGAAGGGCTGCTGACCGACCACGGCACCGGTCGGCTTATCGTTGATGTAGAAGTTCCCGGCGGCATTCCTCAGTGTCGTAGATGCCTCCCGGATCGCCCGCCGGTCAGTCGCGAACACGGCACCGGTAAGCGCGTAGGGCGTAGACCGGTCGACGATCGATAGTGTCTGTGTCCACCGCTCGTCAGGATAGACGTGAACGGCGACGACAGGCCCGAAGACCTCTTCGCACATCAGCCGATAGGAGGGATCCGAAACCTGCACGAGCGTGGGTTCTACGAAATAGCCCTCCCGGTCGTCCCACCCTCCCCCGGCCAGGATCTCGACGCTCGAAGCCGTTTTCGCGTGCTCGACGTACTCGGTGATCTTGTCGAACGCCGTTCGGTCGATGACCGCACCCATGAAGTTGCGGAAATCCCTTGGATCTCCCATGCGGATGTCATCGATCATCTCCAGCGTGCGCTCTCGCACCTCCGGCCAGAGCGACGCGGGAATGAATACGCGGGACGCCGCGCTGCACTTCTGGCCCTGATACTCGTACCCACCGCGCACGATGCTCACCGCCACAGCCTCCGGATCGGCGCTCGCGTGCGCGAGGATGAAGTCCTTCCCACCTGTCTCGCCCACCAATCGCGGATAGCCGCGATAGCTCGAGATTCGCTCCCCGACCTGCTTCCAGATCGACTGGAAAACCTCGGTCGAGCCCGTATAGTGGATCCCCGCCAGCCCCGGGCTGCTGAGGACGACTTCCGTGATGCTGCGGGCGTGGCCTGGAACGAAATTGACGACCCCCGGTGGCAACCCCGCCGCCTCCAGCAACTTGACGATCTGATAGCCGCTGTAGATTGCCTTGTCCGAAGGCTTCCACACGGAGACGTTACCCATCAGCGCCGGCGCTCCCGGCAGGTTGCCCGCAATCGCCGTGAAATTGAACGGCGTGATCGCGTAGACGAACCCCTCCAGTGGCCGATACTCCATGCGGTTCCAGATGCCCGGCGCAGAGTTCGGCTGTTCGGTATACAGCCGCGCCGCGAAATGGGCGTTGAACCGCAGGAAGTCGATCAGCTCGCAAGCGCTGTCGATCTCCGCCTGCTGCGCCGTCTTGCTCTGTCCGAGCATAGTGGCCGCGTTGAGCCGGGCGCGCCAACTCGTCGACAGCAGCTCGGCCGCCTTGAGGAACACGGCGATCCGGTCCTCCCACGGCCATTCCGCCCACTCTCTCCCGGCTTCCAGGGCGCTTCGAATCGCCCTCTCGATCTCCGCTCGGCCAGCTCGATGCCATGTCGCCAGCACGTGCCCGTGGGCATGCGGCATCGTCGACTCCGCGATGTCACCGGTGCGGACCTCCTGCCCTCCGATGACGAGCGGAATCTCGATCCGCTCGTCCGCCATCCGCTTCAGAGTCGCCTTCAACTCCTGTCTTTCCGCGCTCCCCGGCTCGTAAGACAGAACTGACTCGTTCCGAGGCGTCGGGACGCTCGGGATACCACTCATCTTGCCTCCTTCCTGACGAACGGACTAAGGATTCTACTGCGCCCTTTATCCTCCCGCCACCTTTGCGGGCACAACCTGGGCCGATCCGGGGTAAACCCGAGAGCGCCAACGCCTTCCGTGGTGCCGCGCTTGACCCTGTTTTTTGCCCCGGATAGATTGGCAGAGGATGATGCGAACGTCACTACCGACTCGGACCGAGATGACGATACCGAAGCGGATCGAGAATGAGCTCGAGGCGATCCGCCCCGCTCTTCAGATCGATGGCGGGGACGTTGAGTTCGTTGGGTTCAGTGGCGACGACGGAGTCGTACAGATTCGGCTGATCGGCGCCTGTGACGCATGTCCCATCTCATCGATGACGGTGAAGAACGGGATCGAACGCCGGATCAGGGCCGCTGTTCCGGAAGTGACCGAGGTAGCGGTCGTGTGAGGCTGAGCGGAAGGGTCGCGGGGTCGCGTTTCCTGCCGGACCGTCGATCTGCCGGCGCTCGATCCGAGCGTCGGTTTCTTTTTTCTTGCCGGAAGAGGTCGTTGGGCGGATGGTAACCCGGGCCCAAGGAATCGTTCGTGCCTCGACGTCGGCCCTCGCGCCGCTGATCGCTGATAGACGTTAGCTGATAGCCCCAAAATCATATGAAGCCAGAGCAGCTACTCCGCCGCGTTGCCGCGGCGTTGACAGGAGTCCTCGACGCGAGCGGGCAAGACGTCGTTTCGTCCGGGCGTGTCCGCGACCTGAACGTCGATGAATCGGGGGTCGTTCGCTTTCGGTTCGTCCTCCAGCCCGATGACCCCGGTACCCTGGTTAGGCAGGCGCGCGGGGCCGCTGAAGGTATCGACGGCGTCGAGGGCGTGAAGATCGACGTCAACCTGCCTTCCGCGCGAGGTGCGCCCTCGTCCCGCACGGCTCCTCGACGTGGTGGCGGTCCGCTGCGACCCGGGAGTGTTCCGGCGCCCAAGCCCAACCCTGAATTGTTGACCGACGTCGAGCGAATCGTCGCGGTGAGCTCGGGCAAGGGAGGTGTGGGGAAGAGCACGATCGCCGTCAATCTGGCGTCCGCGCTCGCCGGTGAAGGGCACCGCGTGGGTCTGCTCGATGCCGACATCTACGGCCCGAACGTCCCGATGATGCTTGGCGAGAAGCGCAGGCCGACGGTTACCGGGGCAAAGGGATCGGAGAAGATCGAGCCACTGTTGGCGCACGGTATTCGGGTGATGAGCCTCGGGCTTCTGCTCGAGGAGGCTCAACCCGCGATCATGCGCGGCCCGCTGATTTCCGGAATTCTCAAACAGTTCGTCGAGCAAGTCGAATGGGGTCCGTTGGACTTCCTGATCGTCGACATGCCCCCCGGCACAGGTGACGCACAGCTTTCGCTCGTTCAGACGGTCCGCGTCGATGGTGTGGTCATGGTCACGACGCCTCAGGACGTCTCCACCGGCGATGTAAGGCGTGCGATCAAAATGTTCGAACGGGTCGAAACCCGCGTGCTCGGCGTCGTCGAAAATATGAGTGGTTTCGTCTGCCCTTGCTGTGGAACCCACTATGACCTCTTCGGCAAGGGCGGCGGCGAGGAACTCGCGAAGCTCTGCGGACTCCCCTTGCTCGGTCAGGTCCCGCTCGAGCTGGAGGTCCGCGAAGCAGGCGATTCCGGCGTACCGACCGTCATCAGCGCTCCCGACTCCCCGGCCGGTTCCGCCCTCCTTGAAATCGTCCACAGGGTCATGGCCGAGGTCGCGGAAGGCAGCGACTCCCGGGTGGAGCCGATCGAAACGAACGTCGAATAGGACGGGGTGCCGAATTGTGGCGCGACACTCGAGTCGTTCACAATGACCCCCGGAAGGAGGGACTCGAATACGTCGCCATAGGTCGATCATTGTGTACAGGCCAGGCCGCCGAGAACGCAACGGAAACGGCCCGCCGATCAGCGGGCCGTGTGGAGACGGTACTACGCAAGCGAAATCAGCTGTCCAGCCACCGCTGGTCCGAAGCCGAGATCCGCCTGCCGCCGCGGGCGCGTTCGACTACCTTCAGCACGAGCCACCCGACAAAAAGCAGCGGCGCGACCTTGAAGAGCAGGAAGCCGACCACCCCGAACGTCACCGACAGCAGCATCCCGATAATCGAAAGAACGATGCTGATCGCGACGAGGCCGAGAAACCCTACGAGCAAGAATGTAAGTAGCGTGCCGAGCATGTCGCCCTCCTTCATTATGATGTGATCCGGCGCATTCGCCGGCGACTCATCCCACCTGCGCGGCCTGTGTCCAGGTAGCCACCCGCGGGAGGCCTCTCAATCGATCCACTCGATCTCGATCGAACCGAGCGCAGCTCTGACATCGATGGTCAGCCGATCCGTGGTCCGGTCCCAGTTGGCGCTGTAGTAGCCGTCTCCTCGCTGCTCCAGGCCCGGTGCCGTGAAGCTGGTCAAGAACGAGCTCCGGTTGAGCCTGACCCCGTGGCTCCGGGGTAACCGCAGCACGACGGAACCGATACCCATCTCGACGGACGCGGTGGACGCACCCTGCCACGCACCGCTGAAGTCCAGCACCGTCGCGCCAACGCCGCCCTGGAACTCAATCCGGCGGGCTCGTGTGTTGCCCAGGCCTGTCACGCGTAGGTCGGCAGCGCCCGCCTGGATCGATACCCGCTCCGCAACGATGGGGTTCGGTTCGTTGAACGAGACTCGCGTCTCACTTGCCCCCGTCTCCAGATCGAAACGCTGGAGCGATATCCCGCCCAGCTCGATGTCGGCTTCTCCCGCCCCGAATTTCAGGTCCATGTCGAAGGGGACATCCCGGCCGAGGCCGATTCTCGCCGTGGCCCCTTCCTGTATGTCCAGCCGCCGGCGCACCCGCCGGCGCACCCGCCGGCGGTCATGCTCGGAGTCGACCCCGAGCCGTAGCTCCCTTTCGTCTTCGTCGTACTCGGCCACCGGCCGGAACGCCTCCTCGTCGTAGCGAATCTCCATCTCGTACAGCATCGGGCTTTCGGCCGGGGCCATCGTGAGCTTGCCCGCTCCATAGTCGATGTCCACCTCGAGGGGAGCCGTATCCCAGACCTGGCGCGCCGAGGTCATCGTCCTCCACGTCTGCGCGGTGGCCTGGCTGGTGACGAAGGCTCCCACGAGGAGCGCTGGAGTGAGGAGCCTGAGGAGCGGGAACTTATGCATGGTCCCTCCGGATCGGTTCGTCCACGAAGAGGTCATCCGTATCCAGGACCGGCTCGGTGGGAGTCGAAGCGAAGGTCCGACGCGTTCCCGCCCGAGATAAGATGACGGCGCCAATGCCCACAGTGCTCGCAACCCAGATCGCCAACCACGTCGCGATCTGCAACAACGTTCCGATGAAGCCGAGGAAGCCAGTCATCGAGATGAGGTGCGCCGCGAGCAGCGGCGTGAGCATCATCCCCAGGCCGGTGAAGAGGTAGGCGTACGAGTTCCTGTAGCGGAAGTCCAGGCCATCGCGGCTCTGCTCGGCCGTTCGCTCGCCGATCGCATGCGCGACGCCCAAGAGCCCAAAGACTGCTCCTGCGAACAACGCCAGAGGATAGAGCGGAATCGCGATCAGGAGAAAGGGGATCCCAATGATCGATACGGCCAGCGCAACGAGGAGCACCACGAAAGCGGGAAAGGCCAGGAAGCTGGCCGCAAGCCCTGTCGCTCCGGAGCGGATCCCGGAGATCCGGACCGTATCACTCACGGTCTCGAGATACGGCCGCCCGTAGAACACCAGCGTTGCGCCAATCCCCGCCAGTACCAGGCCCATTGCAACGGTCGATACGATCCCCGCGAAACCACGTCGGACGGGACCGAAGCCGGAACCCTCTTCGCGAACTCTCGGGGGCCTCGGCGCAGTCGGAGGAGTTGGAGGTAGGGCGCTGCGTGCCTCTCCCACCGCGATATCCGCTTCACTCAGCGCTCGGTCGACCTCGCCCGCAATGTCCAGATCATTTCCCTCGATCGACCGCATTTCACCCCGCACGCGGCCCCCCTGATTCACCAGCTCTCCCCCCGTCACCGCCACGTCGCCGCCTACGAGCGCGCCTTCCTCCAGGATCAGATCGCCATCGATAACCACCGCATCGCCCCGCACTTCCCCGCGTATTCGCAGGTCCCCACGGACCACCACGATCTCGTCGACGACTTCACCTTCCTCGATCGTGCGGTCGCCGGTGACGACTCTGCCTTGCGCCGCGCCGTCCCGGTCGCTGACGGCTTCGCTCTCCTGGGCCACCACGCCATGCGCAACCAGCCCAAGCAAGGCCAGTGGCAACAGCATCGCGGGGACCCGCCGATGGCTAGTTCGCATGGGAAACCCTCCCGACAGGGGTGCGGGTCAGACGAACCAGGCCCCACCCGGAAAGCGGGATCGCGATCGCCAGGAACGCGATCCCGCCGCCCAGGGCGCTGCTCGGAATCGTCTGAAGCGTTGTATATGATGTCGCCGCCCACCCGAAGAGGCCGGAGCCAAGGGCTCCATCGATGAGCCAGGCGAAAGCCGTCTGAGCGGCGGACTGTGTCTGGAGAAGGCCCCACTGGATCACCGCGGCGGGTGAGATGAGAGGCAGGGTGAGGAGCCAGAGGACCAGGGCGATGAGGGGCATTGCCGGCGCCGTGACCGCTACACTGATCATGGCCCATCCACGCCGCGTCGTCGGAAGGAGCCGTCTCAGCAGAGCCAGGACTCGGCTTTCCTGCGCGAGCTGTACTCGGGCCATGACCCCATCGCCAAAGCTGGCCGATGGTGCGAAGCGAGTCAGCTTTCCGAGCAGCGTGAACAAGCACTGAATCGCATCCAGCTCCGATGCGCAGCAGCTGCACGCTTCCAGGTGCGTGTGGGCACCAGTAGCGGCCGCGGGAGGAAGGCTCCCCTCCGCGAGCTGCTCGAGCGTCTCCGCTGTCAGGTGCGCCGATGTTGCTGGCACGGGCTCTCTCCCAGTTGGGTGTTCTTTCATGACCGACTACGCGATCCGCGAAGTGAAAGTTTCATGTCTCGATCCGCAGATGGGCGAGCTGTTCACGCAGCTCCCCTCGCGCTCGGTGAATGTAGGTCTTCACGGTGCCGAGAGGCACCTCCATGATCTCCGCAATCTCTTCGTATGGCCTTCCTTCCACGTGCCGTAGAAGGATCGCCGTCCGATACTCCGGCCGGAGCCGGGCGATCGCCGTCTCGATCTCCTCGCCGAGCTCCTTCGCCTCGAGCAACTCCTCGGGGGATTCATCTCCCGAAGCGACGGCGATACGGGAAGATTCCACCTCTTCGGAGGTTCGCGCATTGCGCGAGCCGTCGAGGGATATTGTATCCAACCCCTTCTTCCGCAATGTGTCGATCGCAAGATTGCTCGCAATCTTGAAGATCCAGCTCGAGAACTTGTACTTCGGATTGTAGCTCTCCAAACGGTTGAACACTTTGACGAAGGTCTCCTGGGCGAGATCCTCGGCGAGCTCGCGATCGCGGACCATTCGATAGACGAGCGAAAATACCGGCCGTTGGTAGCGATCCAACAGCTCCCGGTAGGCCTTCTCGCTTCCGGACCGCGCGAAGGCTACCAGCTCGTGATCGGTCGAATGGAGCAGATCCAAAGCGTTCAACAGAAATCCCGGTGGGCGCCCGAGCGCACTACGCCGAGAGAGTTCGCGAGGTTTCAGAAGCATCCTGCGGGAGGGCTCGTCTTGCTCACCCCCCACGGCACGGATAGCTTCCGAGCCAATTCAGTGTTCGGCTCGTCCAGCCCGAAGGCGATCGTCGCGATGACGCTCCGTTCCAGCGCCCTCCCGTCGGACGAGGAGAAGGCGGCACAGGTGCGCCGCATGTTCTCCTCGATCGCGCCGCGCTACGATCTGCTCAACCACCTGTTGTCGATGAACGTCGACCGTTGGTGGCGCCGCAAAGCGGTGGATCGCCTCGGCTGGGAACGGGAGCCCACGGGCACGTACCTGGACAACTGCGCGGGGACGCTCGACTTGTCGATCGAGCTCGCTCGCCGCCCGGGCTTCGCCGGCACCGTCGTCGGGAGTGACTTCGCCTTCCCGATGCTTCGGATCGGGGAGGAGAAATCTTCGGGCCATCCCATCGAGGCGATCTGCGCAGACGCCCTTTCCCTCCCGTATCGTGCCGAAAGTTTCGACGGAGCCACGATCGGTTTTGGGATCCGCAATGTCGCAAATCTGGACACAGGACTCGGCGAGCTTCACCGCGTGCTCCGGCCGGGTGCCCGAATCGTCGTCCTCGAGTTCACCACGCCCGCCTGGAAACCGTTTCGGGCCATCTACTTCTATTACTTTCAACGGGTCCTCCCGTTCATCGGCAAGCTGGTTTCGAAACATGGTTCAGCGTACAGCTACCTCCCGGAATCGGTTCTGCGCTTCCCGGAGCCACCCGAGTTGGCAGCGCGACTCGAGGGAGTAGGGTTCGTCGATGTCGGTTGGACCCGACTTTCGGGCGGTATCGTCGCCCTTCATTGGGGGAGACGGTCATGATCCTCAACCTGCTTTCGAGCGCCCTGGTCTATCTATTCGTCCTCTGTTGCATCGTGTCCGGTGGCCTTCAGGTCCTTGCCTGGTCGCGGCATGCGGTGGAAGGCGTTTCGGTATCGATCCGGGCCCTCTGGAGTCCCGAGGGGGTGTTCGATGAAATCGGTCTCCGACAGATACGGGTTGCAAGGGGTCTTTTGACCCTTGGAGGGATCGCATACCTCACGTACGGGACGTTGCTCGTGATTTCGCGGGCCGGTGGCGGCGGGTGATCGCGCGACGAGGTTGCGGGGGCGCGATCTCGGCTCGGCGCCGCCGGAGGATCGACCCCCGCTCGCCGTTCGGGTTGGCGATCGGGGCAGCGGAATGACGACGATGCCGCCGTTTCAGAACTTACGCGAGTTCCTGGAGCACCTCGAGCGTTCGGGCGAGCTCGTCCGGATTCGCCGGCCAGTGTCCGTCGATCTCGAGATGGCGGAGATCGCGGATCGGGCAATGAAGCGCCCGGGCGGCGGACCCGCACTCCTCTTCGAGCATGCGGTGCAAATGGATGGGTCGCGGAGCCCGATACCCGTCGCGATCAACGTCTTCGGTTCCTGGAGTCGGATCACGGCGGCGTTGGCGGTCGACGACCTCCAGGAACACGCCGACCGGATTCGAGAACTTCTGAAACCGGACGTCCCCAAGGGTCTCTGGGCCAAAGTCCAGATGCTGCCGAAGCTGGCCGAGCTCGCGAAGGTCCCACCGAGGAAGTATCGCGGAACGCCTCCCTGCCAGGAGGTCGTGCTGGAGACGGGTAACTTCGACCTGACCCGTCTCCTTCCGGTTCTGAGAACCTGGCCGCAGGACGGCGGACCCTTCATCACAATGCCGATGGTGATGACGCGCGATCCGGACGGGGGCCCACAGAACGTCGGCATGTACAGGATGCAGGTCTTCGGGCCCGACACGACCGGCATGCACTGGCAGCAACACAAAGGAGGTGCCGCCCACTACCGTGCCTGGAAGCGGAGCGGTCAGGGTCGGATGCCGGTCGTCGTCGCTCTGGGGGGCGATCCGGTGACGATGTACACGCCGACGGCCCCGCTTCCACCCGGGATAAGCGAGTTCCTGTTCGGGGGTTTCCTTCGTCGGCAGCCGGTGTATACCGCTACCGCCCTTTCCGCGGATCTCGAGGTTCCGGCCGAGGCGGAGATCGTTCTCGAGGGGTACGTCGATCCCGCCGAGCCGATGGGCGTCGAAGGGCCGTTCGGTGACCACACCGGCTTCTACACCCTCGAAGACGACTACCCCGTCTTCCATGTGACGACCGTGACGATGCGGAAGGAGCCGATCTATCCGGCCACTCTCGTCGGACGACCGCCGGTCGAAGACGTCTATCTCGGTGGCGCGACGGAGCGGATCTTCCTCCCGCTTGCCCAGCTGACGATGCCCGAGATCGTCGACTATCACATGCCGCCCGAAGGAGTCTTCCACAACCTTGTGTTCGTTTCGATCCGAAAGGAATTTCCCGGACAAGCGTACAAGGTGATGAACGGTCTGTGGGGGATGGGTCTCATGTCCCTGGCGAAGGTGATCGTCGTCGTGGACGATTGCGTGGACGTCCAGAACACCCAGGAAGCCTGGTGGTATGCGTTGGGGAACATCGATCCGGAGCGGGACGTTCGCTTCGCGCGCGGTCCGGTAGACGATCTCGATCACGCGTCTCAGCACGCCTCGTTCGGCAGCAAGATGGGGGTTGACGGGACTCGGAAGTGGCCTGAGGAAGGATTCACTCGACGCTGGCCAGACCTCATCGAGATGTCCGACGAGATCAAGGATCGTGTCGATGGCTATTGGAGCGAGCTCGGCATCGAGTGAGGTGGGAAGACAATTGGTGGGGCGGTGAAGTGTACCTACACGGAAGAAACGAAGAGTGACGGATCAACACACGCTCGAAGGTCAGACACTGCGCGGCAGAGGACGTGTCGTCGACTATTCGAACTTCGTCAAGCTACCTCACACGGTCTTCGCCCTACCGTTCTGCCTCGTCGGGGCGATCCTGGCCTCGTATGACACGCCTGTTCGAGGGACGGATGTCGTTTGGATTCTGCTCGCGTTCACGAGCGCGCGTTTCTCCGCAATGGGCTTCAATCGCATCGTAGACCGGGTCTTCGACGCGCAGAACCCTCGCACCAGAGGACGCGAGATACCCAGCGGGAAGCTGACCCCTACCGAGGCGGCGGCTGCCGTTTCCATCTCCAGCGTGGTCTTCCTCGTCAGCGCAGGGGCCCTGAACCGTGTCTGCCTCCTCCTCGCCCCCTTCGCGCTTCTCTGGGTCTTCTTCTACTCGTACACGAAGCGGTTTACCAGCTGGAGTCATCTCGTCCTGGGCGTTGCCCTCGCCATCGCTCCGGTCGGCGCATACCTCGCCGTTGCCGGACGCTGGAGTGAACCGCGCACTGCGCTGCTCGCTCTTGCCGGCGCAGTGCTCTGCTGGGTCGCCGGCTTCGACATCCTTTACTCGCTCCAGGACGAGGAGTTCGATAGGGAGCAGCGTCTTCATTCGGTGCCCGCTGCCCTCGGAGCCCGAGGTGCGATCTTTGTCTCAAGGCTCCTGCACTTCGGTTCTCTGCTGTGCTTCATCGCCTCCGCCACGCTCTTCGGCGGGGCGGGACCCGTCTTCTACGTGGGCGTCGGAGTTATCGCGCTGATGCTCACCTATGAGCAGAGCCTCGTTCGAGCAGACGACCTCTCGCGGATCGACGCGGCCTTCTTCACTATCAATGGTGCGATCTCCGTCCTCTTCTTCCTGATGGTTCTGGGGGAGCGCCTCCTGTCGTGACCGCGTCGAATGAGGGGCCGATCACCCTGGGAATCACCGGGGCCTCCGGCGCTCCCTACGCCGTCCGCCTCCTCCGGGCCCTCAACGACAGTAGGACGCCGACGAGGTTGATCATCTCGAGTTATGGAATGCGACTCCTGGCGGAGGAGCTCGAGATCGGCGGAATCGACGAGCTTCGCGCGGCTACTGGCGATTGGAGCCGCGTCGAGCTCTACGAGCCGGGGGATCGCGGGGCCACTCCGGCCTCCGGTTCTGCCCCGTCGGCCGGGATGGTGATTTGCCCGTGCTCGATGGGAACCCTGGCGTCGATCGCGGCAGGAACTTCACGGAATCTCGTCGAGAGGGCCGCGGACGTTGCCTTGAAGGAGCAGCGTTCGCTTATTCTAGTCCCGCGCGAAACGCCGCTTTCGACGATCCACCTCGAGAACATGTCCAGGCTGGCGCGAGCCGGCGCCACCATCCTGCCGGCCTCGCCCGGTTTCTATCATCGCCCGTCCTCCGTCGACGACCTGGTCGATTTCATTGTCGCCCGCATCATGGCCCACTTGGGGCTTCCCTTTTCGATGAATCGCTGGAAGAGCGGCGAGGTCAGCTGATCCGGTTTCACCTCCGGCCCGGGAGGTTTTGTGACAGCGGCGTCGATGAACCCGTCGAATCCGATCAGGTTGGGGTTGATCTCCGACACCCATGGCCTGCTGCGGCCGGAAGTGATCGAGGCGTTCGACGGAGTCCAGCAGATCCTTCACGCCGGGGACGTGGGAGATCCGGATATCCTGACGGAATTGGAAGCCATTGCCCCCGTCACGGCCGTCTGGGGAAATACTGACGGGTGGAACCTGCGGAGTCAGTTGCCCGAGACCGCCGACCTGGAGCTCGGTGGGGTACGGGTACGGGTCCTACATGGTCATGGATTCGGTCGCCCGGTGGCGGACGCGGTCGCAGAGGCCAATCGAGATGTGGGGATGGTGGTGTTCGGCCACTCCCATCGTCCGGAGGTGGAGCGGGTCGGGGCGGTCCTCGCAGTGAATCCCGGAAGCGCCGGACCCGTGCGGTTCTCGCTGCCGGTTACCGTGGCAATCGCGGAGATCGGGGCTGGGGCGTCGGTCACGGCGCGCCTGGTAAAGCTTGTTCGACGGGAGGGCTGATCGTCGACGAAGCCGAGTCGCCGGCCTGTACTTCGGACTGCGTGAGGCTATCGGGCACCGCGGTGGTCGTGTCGACCGCGGCTTCGGTCGGCTCTCCCAAGCCAGCCAGGGTCACGATTGGAACCTCCGGCGGGGCTCCGAAACGCAGGGGGACAAAGCTGTAGCCGATGCCGCAGTTCACGACGAGTGTGCTGCCTTCCAACTGGAAGAGCCGCTCGACTCCCTCGACCGCAGCATCCGGGAACGTGGTCTCCCGGAGTCGGGCGAGGCTTCCGGACCCCGGAACAGGGACGTCGCCACAAAAGGTGTCGGAGACGAGCACGATCGGGTACCGATTGTTCGGCAGGCCCCTGGCCAGCCCGGGTGTGTGCATGAGAAGGAGCGGAGTTCGTCCCGGCACACCAAGCGTTGCCAGAATATAGGCTCGTTCGCCCGCGCCCATGTTGAGGAGCTCGGGGTCGGCCCCAGCAATCCAGGCGGTGTCACCGTTGATGACCAGAGGTGCGGCGGCGTTCCGAAGGACTCGCACTCCGACCGATTGCAGCGCCGCCGCGATGTTGGCAGCGATGGAGTCACTCCGGATGTCGCGTTCCCCCAGAACGGCATAGACGGGACGATCGCGAATCGGCGCGAAGACGCGCTGCAGGAGTCCGAAGTCCGTTCCTTCGACCAGGAAGTCGCCAAGCAACACGATCAGGTCCGGATTGGCTTCGAGCGCCATTTGCACGGCCGCCGTCGCGACTTCCTCGTTCCCGTTCCAGCCTCCCAGCCGAGGATCCGCGATGATCGCGATCTCGATCCCCTCCCATCCGTCCGGCAGGCCAGCCGCCTCGAGCTCCAGGCGCGGGCTCCAGACATTTTCGGCCGGGGACGCCCCGTAGAGCTCTTCCGGTGAGATGCTGTCGAACGGTGCGCTCGCTCCTTCCATGGCTCGGGCGGCCTCGCCCGCCTCCGCAGGCTCGACGTCCCCGCGGCACCCGCCGAGGGTGGGTAGCGAGAGCGCGACGAGAACGCACATTCGAATCGGCTGTCGTGGCCGCATTTCAAGCCGCTGGTAGGTCGATCTCGACGAGCCGTTCGATGCGCCGTCGGGCGCAACCGTCGAGCGACTCGGGGCGCCCGGAAGGACCCGTGCAAGAGTCCTGCTACGGCTACGCCCGTTCCGGGAACTTCTATACTACGGCGAGTCGAGCTGTCAAATCCACACCCTGCCGTGCTGAATCACGCCCACTTGACCGCGGCTCCAGCCGATTCAGACGTACACCAAGGAGTTAGAGGGCTAGGTCGCTTCTCTTGACTTTCGACAGGTGAAGCCCTTCTACCGGCTCGGCGCGCCAGCCGGTTGGATCCGATCAAAATTCTACGCGTCGACTGAGCGAATGCGAAGCGTAGCGGGTGTTACCTCCCAAATAAGGGGGGGCGGACGTGAGAACGAATCGAAGCCGTTCAGCCCGCTTGATGGAGCGTAGCAAGCTTGCCGAGGGCCTCACTGATCTGTTCCGCATCGGCGCTGCCGGCAAGCTCGGCCTTTCGCGCCCGCCAATCGAGACTCTTCACCTGGTCCGAAAGAACCACGCCTCAATCGGTGCACCGGAGGAGAGCTTCACTTCGAACGGATATCCCTTTGCCTGGCTCGTGATCGGGCAGAGAAGCGTGAGGCCAAACAAGGGACGAGTGCGAAGGCCCCGGGTACGACGAGGCCGTGACGCGAATCGATCACGGCCTGGCGTCGTAGTCGCCCAGCTGGAGCACGGTGAGGTTGGGAAGGCTCGGGAGCCGGCGATCGTTGGTGAGGAGGGATCGGCAACCGCGCGCGAGCCCCGCAGCCATCTGGATCGAATCAGGCGTTCGAACGCCGTGGGTGGCGCGGATCTGCGCTGCTGCCCGTATCAGCGTCAGGTCGATCAAGACCAGGTCCAAGCCCCGACTCCGGCTGAGTACAGCCTCATACCGTGCTGCCAGCGCCGAATCCCCAGCCCGATAAGGCACGACAAGAACCTCGAGTAGGGTGATCACAGAAGTCACGAGCTGCAGCTTCCCCTCGTCCGCCGCTGCAAACAGGGGCCGGATCAGTGGCAGAAAGCGCTCGTGTCGCTCCACCAGGTAGATCACGATCGCGGTATCAATCGCGACCGGCCCCGGCGGAACCTTTTCGATCAATCCCACGAGCCGCGCTCGCGCTCCACGTGTTCAGCTGCGTTGATGCCGGTCCAGAGCTCCTCTCCAAGACCTTCGAGCTCCAAAACCGAATGACGGCCGTCCTCCACCGCCCGCTCCAGAATGTGAATTACTTCCTGGGCAAGGGAACGCCGCTGGCCACGCGCTCTCTCCTGGAGTTTCCGATAAACTGCCGTTGGAAAGTTCTTGATGTTGAGCGTTGCCATAATGCCTCCTTTACGGAGGTAAGATGGTGGTACACCGCCTTCCGTGCAAGGAGCTGGCTAAAGACAGAGGGACCAGGTCGTCTGGTCCCTCTTTCCCCTAAGGCTACGGGCTGACCCGCAACCCGGTGCCTGCGTTCCCCGGTCAGTCGGGCAATGCCAGGGCTGCCAGTCCGTCGTTCAGCTGGAGAATGATGTACTGTTTTCCGTCGTGCACCCAGCTCGACATGCCGTAGCTGCCCGCGAGCGGGGCTTCGACGGTTCCGATCCGCTCGCCGCTCTGCTTGTCGATAGCGAAGAGGACCGGGGTGTCGTCGGCGAGGCGACCGGTGGCGAGCAGTAGGCTCGGCGTTACCGTCATCGCGGCATGGCCGCCCCGCCCGCGGTTGACGTCAACGCCGTCGACCCCCTGGAGTAGCGGGTGGTTCCGGATTTCGTCCTGCGCCTCCTGAGGCGCCTCGCCGTTCGGAATCGTCCAGAGATGCTCGCCGGTATTCACGTCGATCGCGACGATGCGCCCGTCGGGACCCTTCCAGAGCGGCAGACCGTCGAGGGTGACGGGAGGGCCGGACCTGACCGAGGTGGCCACGGCAACCCAGTCGGCGACGGTCGACCCGGCCTGTTCCGGACCCTCGCGGCTGGACTCGACCCCGGGCATCACCTGGAGGCGGAAGCACATGCTCTGCGAGGTGACGAAGACAATGCCGTTGACCGGGTCGCCTGCTGCGGGACCGGTGATGTTCGCGCCGCCCGCGCCGCCGGGGCAATTCCACGCCGGTTCTTCGTCGTCGGTGGTCGGCGGGTTGAACAGCGGGTTGAAGAGGTTGTTCTCCTCCGCGAGTTGGAGTGCGCGCTCGTAGATCTCAGGCGTGTAATCGATCAGGTGCTCGGGCTGTCGGCCCTGCAGGTCGAACGGCGCAGGCTTTGTGGGGAATGGCTGGGTCGGTGACAGCTTCTCGCCGGGTATCGTCGATTGCGGCACCGGCAGTTCCTCGACCGGCCAGATCGGTTCACCCGTCTCACGGTCGAGCGCGTAGAGGAATCCCTGCTTCGTGGCCTGGAAGATTCCCTTGATCTCCCGGCCGTCCACCGTCACGTCCATCAGGATAGGCGCGGTCGGCGTGTCATAGTTCCAGACGTCATGGTGGACCATCTGGAAATGCCACACCTTTTCGCCGGTCTCGGCGTTCAGGGCGATCAGGCTCGTGCCGTAGAGGTTGTCGCCGGGACGGTGGCCGCCGTAGTAGTCGATCGTCGCCGGGTTCGTCGGGATATAGACGAGGCCGAGCTCGGGATCGGCGGACATCGGCGCCCACGACGACACGTCGCCCGTCCACTCCCAGGCGTCGTCCTCCCAAGTTTCGTGGTCTTCCTCACCCGGCCTTGGGATGACGTTGAACTTCCACTTCAGCTGTCCGTTGCGCGCGTCGTAGGCGAGGATGTCGCC
This sequence comes from Gemmatimonas sp., assembly GCA_009380025.1. Taxonomy (GTDB): domain Bacteria; phylum Gemmatimonadota; class Gemmatimonadetes; order Longimicrobiales; family Longimicrobiaceae; genus WHSP01. The sequence goes on from WHSP01000023.1 coordinate 30,167, forward strand.
CGGCACGTTCTCGATGCGCGTCTGGAGGTACCCCTGCTCCGCGGAGTTACCGACGACCACGACATCGTTCACCACGATCGGCGGCGAGGAGGTCGTGACATAGCCTAGCTCCTGCGGGATGCCCTGGTTGGGGTCGTACGGACCGCCATGCTCGAGCCAGGGACCCCAGTCGGCGACCAGGTCGGGGATCATGTCCACCACGCCCGTCTCCGAAAAGCCGGGGAGCCCGACGGGCTTGCCCCAGTCCTCCAGTGGCTGGCCGGTCTCGGCGTCCAGCGCATGGAGGAAGAACGCGGGCGACGAGATGAAGACGACGTCGCGGCCGTCGACCTCTGCGTAGGCGACTCCCTTTCCGTAGCCGGCTCGCATCGAGTACTCCCAGCGGTGGGTCATCGGCTCCGTGTAACTCCACCGGATGCGTCCGTTCGACGGATCCAGGCTCGCTACGCTACGCCGATCGCCGGCAACCGTAATCAACTTCCCATCCACGTAGCTCGGCGTCGCCCGTGCCGAGCTCGGGCCGAAGCTGCCCGCGTCCCACTCCCAGACGACTTCCAGGTCCTCGAAGTTCGACGCGTTGATCTGATCCGCCGGAGTGTAGCGGGTGTGCCAGGCGTCGCCGCCGAGGTACGTCCAGCTGCCGCCTTCGACCCCGGGGCCCTGGGCGGCGATGCTGCTCGGGAACGCGACCGCCACCGTGAACATCACGAGCAGAGCGACCAGGAACACCGGGGATTGACCCGGGATCCGGTCGCTTACGAGCGCACGTCTCTTCATCGTCATCGAACTCCTTCGTTTCACGAAATCTCACGGAGCGGCTGGCGCGGGCGGGGAGTCCTCCGGCGGAGGTTGCGGGTCCGCGCGCGGCCGCGACGGCTGAAGACGGAACCATAAAAAATGGGGCGTAAAGTACGATTTCGCAAGGCATTCACTCCATTTTCCAGCCGGCTGACGGGTCGTCGGGCGACCCGCTACCGATGAAACCAGCTGCCAGCTTTTCGGCCGCTTCCAGACCCGGACGCCGGGTGTAAGGCGGCCAGCGACCGGGTCGAGGAGATCACCATGTCATCGAGATGGATCCGGTACGGTACCGATACGCGTCTGAAGTTCCTGCCGCGACTCCCCTCACCTAGACTGCCCCTCGTTTCCCGATCGGCCCCAACCGCTCGCGTTCCGGGCGACTTGGCGGCGTGCGTCGATCCTGTTGCCGTTGGGCCCGTGCGCTCCGCGTGGTTGGCCACCGGCCCGATGCAACAGTCTTCACGTGTGGGATTCGTAACGGTGCGGAGTTCCGGTCGGGTCATCACTCGCTGTCGAGACGCAGCACGCGGACCGATACGGATCCACTACTTCTTTACTCGAAGGTTTTGCATGAAACGAATCAGGAAGGCAAAGGGATGGATAGTTGCGGCGAGCCTGATTGCTGTCCTCGCGGTACCGGGGATGACGTGGGCGCAGGAGACAGGTCGAATCACAGGTACGGTCACGACCGACAATGGCAGGCCGCTTTCGGGAGCCATCGTCAATCTTGCCGACCTCAACATCGGCGCCCTCACCGATTCGGAGGGCGGCTACACCCTCGACGCTGTTGCGGTGGGACCGCAGACCATCACCGTGCGCATGATCGGTTACGGGGAGGCATCGACTTCGGTCACGGTCGTCAGCGGACAGGCCGTGCCTGCCGACCTGCAGCTATCGGCCGTGGCGGTCGAGATGGAAGGTGTGGTTGTCGTCGGGTATGGGACGCAGACGAGAGGGGCGGTGACGAGCGCGGTTGGCAGCGTCGATGGCCAGGAACTGGAGACCGTACCGACGACGAATTTGTCGAACGCAATCGGCGGCAAACTCACCGGGGTGATGTCGGTCAATTCGAGCGGAGAGCCAGGAGGTGACGGGGCCACGCTCCACATCCGCGGCAGCCATACGCTCAACGACAACAGTCCCCTGATCACCTCGGGTGGCGACGGTACCCCGATGAGGGAGGATGGCGAACTGATCCTGGAGCACAACCCTCATATCCCCTACTACAATTCGCAGCGCGGTTATGTCCGTGCGACGCTGACGCCCGAGCAGTGGACGAGTGACTTCCGGATCGTGCCCTCCGTAGCGAGCGAGGGGAGCCCGATCCATACTGACGCCTCGTTCGTGGTCGAAAACGGACGGCCGGGTGTGCAGCGGGCCTGAATTCCACGCCAGGGAGCTGGCCGGACAAATCGAGGCCGAGGATCAGAAGCGGTGCCGCTTTCACGGCGCTCTTCCGATACCTCGGCCTGTTTCTGCCCGGTAGCTCCCCGTAGCTGCCCATCTTCTTGGTCGTCCCGTCAGGCGGCTTCGGCCTTCCGTTCGCCGATGAATGCCAGAAGGTCGGCGTTCACCCTTTCCTTCAACGTCGTGCACATGCCATGTGGCGCGCCTTTGTAGACCTCTAGACGCGCGTTTTTCACTAGCTTGGCGGACTGCCGCGCGGAAGCTTCTATCGGCACGATCTGGTCATCGTCGCCGTGAAGGATCAGTGTCGGCACGTCGAACTTCTTCAGATCCTCCGTGAAGTCCGTCTCGGAAAACGCCTCGACGCAGAAGTACGAAGCCGGGAAACCAGCCATCATCGCCTGATGCCAGAACGCGGAGCGCACCGCCTCCGATACCTCAGCGCCTGGCCGGTTGTAGCCGTAGAAGAGGAGGCTCAGGTCCTTCCAGAACTGGGAACGGTTCGCGAGTACCCCGGTCCGGATCTCGTCGAATGTCTCTTTCGGCTGGCCCTCCGGATTCTTCTGCGTTTTCAACATGAGAGGCGGCACTGCGCCGATCAGCACGACTTTCGCAACACGCTGCGTGCCGTGCCGGCCAACGTAGCGCGTGACTTCGCCACCTCCCGTCGAGTGTCCGGCGAGAACGGCATTGCTCAGGTCCAACGCCTCGATGAGGGTGGCGAGGTCGTCGGCGTAGGTATCCATGTCGTTGCCGGCCCACGGCTGGCTCGAACGGCCGTGGCCACGCCGGTCATGAGCGATGCACCGATATCCGTGAGAAGCGAGAAAGAACATCTGGTCCTCGAATGCATCGCCGTTGAGTGGCCAGCCGTGGCTGAAGACTACGGGTGGCCCTGAGCCCCAGTCCTTGTAATAGATCTCCGCCCCGTCCTGGGTCGTGATTCTGGGCATTGTGTGCTACTCCTGCCTGGGCATGGGCGGCGTCGGTGTGGCTGACGCCGAGCGGTACGGGCGGGTACCCGCCTACAGGTCCCATGGGGCAAGGAGTATGCCCTCCTACCGCCTCGAGTTCGGCAGCTCGGACGCGGTCGTAACTTGCGACGATTCCAACGTTTTCGTACCGCGCCAAGGTCAGATCAACGCCAATACGTCGCCTCGATTCGCCCTATGAGATCGCCGCCCTGCGCCCGCCCACGACGGCTCTCGCCCATCCCACCGTGTCCGCAACCGTCTCCTCGAAGGGACGGAAATAAACGCCCAACTCTCGCCGCGCTACTGGTGGAGCGGGTCACTCGCGCCTAGATCAGAGGTCCGGGGGCGGATTGAGAGGATAGAATCGGATGAGGATCTTTGTGCAAAGTCGCCTCGCCGGGTGCCACGCTGGCTCGGACGCATCCTTGCCGGCGAAATGGTTGTGAACATGATGACGGAGATCCGGGGCGCGTCGAACGCAAAGGCAAAGCGCGAGTTGGGCTGGACGCTGCGGTACCCGAGCTGGCGGGAGGGCTTCGCGACTGCGCTCGCTTGAGAATTGTGCAACTATACGAATGAAGGGAGCGGGATGGCCCGATCTGACGTGACGGCGGCGGATTCCGACCATATTCGAGGCCTGCGACCCGAGTCGTGGCTCGTATCGGCGGGTCGAGGGCGGGATCCGGGCTCGCCCCTGAACGTCCCGCCTATTCCTGCGTCGAACTTCATCCTGGGTGCAGACCGAGGTTACGCTCGGGATGAGGGCACACCCACCTGGGAGGCGCTGGAGGAAGTCGTTGGCGGGCTGGAGGGGGGCGTTGCCACGGCATTCGCCTCGGGCATGGCCGCCATCGCCGCCGTATTCGATCAGATCGCTGCGGGTTCTGTCGTGGTTCTCCCCGACGACTGCTATCAGGGAGTCGCTTCACTCGCTACGATGGGCGAAGCGAAGGGCCGCTGGCGCATTCAGCGGGTCGCGGCGTCCGATACGGACGGCTGGACCGAGGCGTGTCGGAGCGCCGACCTGATCTGGTTGGAGTCGCCGTCGAACCCGCTCCTGGCGGTCGCTGACCTCGAGAAGATTTGTGCGGCGCCACGGAAGCCGGGCACCCTCCTGGCCGTGGACAACACGTTCGCGACGCCGCTCAACCAGCGCCCGCTCGAGCTCGGAGCCGACGTCTCGATCCAGTCCGCAACGAAGTTCATCGGCGGGCACTCGGACCTGCTCGCGGGCGTCGCGACGACCAGGAACTCCGAGCTTGGAGATCCCCTCCGGAAGGCCCGTGAGCTCGCGGGCGCTACACCCGGTGCGCTCGAGGCATTTCTCGCCGTCCGTGGGGCGCGGACGATGGCGTTGCGACTCGAACGCTCGCAGCAAACCGCAGCACTGCTCGCCACGGAGCTCGACGCACATCCTCAGGTCTCCAAGACCTACTACCCTGGGCTCGCGACGCATCCAACGCATGCGATCGCGAGGGCTCAGCTTCGGGGCTTCGGCGCGGTCGTCTCCTTCGAGGTTCGAGGTGGGGCCGAGGCGGCTGACGCGGTTTGTCGTCACCTCGAGCTCATTCAACACGCCACTAGCCTCGGTGGGGTCGAATCGACGATCGAGCGGCGAGCTGCCATCCCGGGTCAGAACCATCTCCCACCCTCGCTGTTGCGGCTCAGTGTGGGCATCGAAGATCCGGGTGACCTCCTAACCGATCTGAACCGGGCCCTCAACTCGACCCGGGAGAGATAGCTGCGATCCGGGATTTGGCGTTCCTTTCCCGGGGATCCAACCCGAACCCATATGAGTCTGCGGCTGCAAGGAGGCGGGCCGCAGCCCCCAATCCGGAGACAGAGACCATGGAAAGACGCAACCTCGGAAGGATGGGACCCGAAGTCTCGGCCATCGGGCTGGGATGCATGGGGATGAGCGAATTCTACGGGCCGGCGGAAGACGCCAGATCCATAGCCGTGATCCACAAGGCCCTGGCGCTGGGCATCAACTTCTTTGACACCGCCGACATGTACGGCGTCGGGGCGAACGAGGAGCTCGTCGGGAAGGCGTTGAAGGGTAGGCGCGACGACACGGTGATCGCCACCAAATTCGGCAGCGTCCGCGGCGCTGACGGCTCGTTCCTCGGCGTCAACGGCAGCCCGGGCTATGTTCAGCAGGCGTGCGACGCCAGCCTTCGGCGGCTCGGCGTCGACGTCATCGACGTCTACTATCAGCATCGCGTCGACCCCGACACGCCAATCGAGGACACCGTTGGGGCGATGGCCGAGCTGGTCCACGAGGGCAAGGTGCGTTACTTGGGCCTCTCCGAAGCGGCTCCCGAAACCATCCGGCGCGCCCATACCATCTACCCCATCACGGCCTTGCAGACCGAATACTCGCTCTGGACGCGCGATCCCGAGGAAGAGTTGCTCCCCCTCTGCAGCGAGTTGGGGATCGCCTTCGTCGCCTACAGTCCGCTCGGCCGCGGCTTCCTCACTGGTGCCATCCGCAACGAGGATGACTTGCCTGCCAACGACTGGCGCCGCAACAATCCGCGATTCCAGGGTGACAACTTCCGCAGGAACCTGACGCTGGTGACCGCGGTCCAGGAGTTGGCGCGCGAGAAGGGCTGCACCGCGGCCCAACTCGCGCTCGCCTGGTTGCTGGCTCAGGACGACCGAATCGTTCCGATTCCAGGAACTCGCCGGATCGAACGACTCGAAGAGAACGCGGCCGCCGCAGAGATCGAACTGACTGGTGATGACCTGGACCGCCTCGGGTCAATCGCGCCTGCGGGCGTCGCCGCCGGCACGCGCTACCCTGCAGCCGGTATGCGGGCGCTGAACCGGTAGCGCTCTGGTGCCACGACAATGGTCGCTTCGGGCGAAGGGAGCGCAGGCGGCGCCACGGTGAACGCGGAGCTCGAGGCGTTCGTTCGTGCAGCCGGACGAGACCTGCTTCGCGGCCTGCGAATCAATGCCGTGTGCCCCGGCTGGGTCAAGAAGACTTTGCTCGATCTCGGAATGGACCCGCCGGCGCTACCCCGGCTCGCGAGGTCGCCCGCGCCTATGTCGCAGCGGTCGACGGGGAGCTGCAGGGAGAGATCCTTCACACATCCCAATAACCCGATCCCCACGAGGAGTATCCCATGAATGTTCTCGTCACCGGAGCGACGGGAAAGCAGGGTGGCGCCACCGCGCGCGCGCTGCTCTCCAATGGCCAGCGCGTGCGCGCGATGACCCGCAACCGTGAGTCTCCAGCAGCCGTGGCTTTGGCCAGCGCGGGGGCCGAGGTCGTCGTCGGCGACTTCCGCGACCGCGACGCGCTGATCGCCGCGATGGAGGGCGTGGAGGCCCTCTTCGCGATGACTACGTTCTTCGAGGAGGGGGTCGCCGCCGAGGTAGAGCAGGGCAAGACGTTGGTCGACGCCGCTCGCGCGGCGGGCCTAGCCCACGTGGTCCAGACGTCGGTCGCCAGCGCCGACCGACAGACCGGGATTCCCCATTTCGACAGCAAGTACGAGGTCGAGCAGTACCTCGCTGCGTCGGGCCTGCCGTACACCGTGATCGCCCCGGTGGCGTTCATGGAGAATATGCTCATCCCGCCGGTGCTCGACGGCGTGCGCCAGGGCGTCTACGCCGCGCCCTTGCCGGCGGATCGCAAGCTGCAGCAGATCGCCGTCGACGACCTCGGGCGCTTCGCAGTTCTCGTCATCGAGCGGCGCGAGAGCATGTTGGGCAAGCGGATCGAATTGGCTTCCGACGAGCTGAACGGCAGCGAGCAGGCGTCGATCCTGTCTGAGGTGCTGGGCCGCGAGATTCGCTACCAGGAGCTCCCCCTCGACGTCGTGCGCCAGCAGAGCGAAGAGGTTGCCGTCATGTACGAGTGGTTCGACCGCGTCGGCTACGACTCCGATATCGCTGAGCTGCGACAACTCTACCCTGACGTCGGCTGGCACACCTTTGCGGACTGGGCACGGCAGCAGGACTGGAGCAGCCTCGACGCCAGGTGACGCCCGCCTGCGACCCGTCAACGAGTAGACGATCCTCGGGACCATGCGGGGTGCTTCGTTCGCTCGGAGCGGCACTTCAGGATCCGTGATCCTGCCTGTTCTCGCCCGCGGGTTGAGCGCGGTGACTCGATGGCATGGCGTGGCCCCGACGGGTCGAGACCGCGGATCCAAATCTCTTCCGCCGGCGCGCAGCGGCGGGTATGATGGTACTCAGCAACGCAGTCGAGGGACGGCAGCAACCCGAGTCCTGTTCCTGTAACAGAGATCACGATGCAAGGAGGCCGTATGACAAAGTGCTGGAGGTTCCTGCCGGGGTTGGTCGCGACGCTGGTCGCGTTCCCGGCAACGATGGTGGCCCAGAGTGATCAGACCTGGGCCACCTACATCACCGAGGAGCAGTGGCAGACGGTCAACGAGCTGCCCGGAGTGGATCGGCAGATCGTCAGCCGGGACATCGGAGCCCTCAACCTGTCGGTCGGCATCATCCACCGCGGAGCGACCGGCCAGGCGCAGGAAGGTCGCGCCGGGGGAGGCGGTGGAGCCGGCGCCTTGCCCCCGGCGCAGAGCTGTGGCGTGACCGATTCCGACCGCGAAAGCGGGGCGTCGGGCATCATGCATCTGCATCAGACCGAAACGTATGTCGTCGTTTCCGGCTCCGGGACGCTCGTCACCGGTGGCGAGATCTTGAACGGTAGGGCCTCTGGACCGGAGAGCACCGTTACGACAACGCTCAACGGGCCCTCCTGCAGCGGACAGATTGTCGGCGACTGGGTCTCGAAGCATGTCAAGGAGGGCGATATCATCATCATGCCGGCCGGGACGCCACACGGCTGGCTCGAGGTCCCCGTGCACGTCGATTACCTGAGCGTGCGCCCCGATCCCGATCGGGTGCTTCCGGACGACTACATCAACCCGGCGCTCGGCGACGACTTCGAAATGCGAACTCCGCAGTCGCCTGAGTAGCGGCAGGACGAATCGAGCCCGCCCGTCGAGCCGTGCCCCCTGCGGGGGGCTCGATCCACCTGCTCCTTATAGCATTTTCCACCAACCCGAGCCCGGCCACCCCAGCCGAACCTGCCAAGGATGTAGCCCCGTTGGTGTGAGACTTTCCTTCACGGGGATGACACCTCTTCGTGACCTGAAATCCGTCGTCGTAATTGTGAGAAGAGCTACCAAGCCAGAGAACGAAGACCTTCCCTCCCTGGCCGGCGGATCACTGACTGCGTCGCCAGGAGGCGAGAGCGGCCTCGACGGCGGGCGACGCCTCGGCCGTATCGGCTCCCGGCCGCGCGCCCGCCTCCAGCAGGAGCTTCGCCACGGCCGCGTGATCGCGGCTGGCGTTGCCGAACCGGGAGCCGTGGCAGCACCAGCCAAGGGGTGTGCTGCCGTAGTTGACGTCCCGGATCGAGAGGAGCGAGCGCGCCTCGGGATGGCGCAGCAGGGCGCCGACTGTGGATATGGACCCTTCCCACGCGGCACAATGTAGAGCGGTTCCCGAGTCGTGGCCGGGTGTGCGCGGGTCAAACCCCAGCTCGACCATCAAAGCGACGGCGCGCCCGTTCCCATTCCAAGCCGCGTCTGCGATCGCCCGATGGTCGTCCGGCCTCATCGATTCCATGAGGCCGGGATGTTTGCGCAGGGCGGACCTGGCTTCCGCCTCATCCCCCAGCCGGCAGGCGGAGAGAAACCGCTGGAGCGGCGAGGCGAGCTTCGACATGACCTCCGACGTCTCCCGCTGATCGAACTGCGCCGCGACTTCGAGCGGGGACCGGCCATCACCGATCGTCCAGAAGTAGATGTGATAACTGCTCGGAGGTTGTTCGGCGTACTTGCCCCGTCCGGTCCGGAGACCGAGGAGTCCCGGATCGGCCTGTACCATCCCGAGGACCCTGTCGGTCAGTCCGAGCGCGGCGGCGAGAAAGATGTCTGCGGATGCCCCGCAATCGACGAGGT
>WHSP01000240.1:0-208 GCA_009380025.1 Gemmatimonas sp.
CATCACCAACGCGGACCTGCGCGTCGAGATCTACCCAGACGAGCCGGCCATCGACATGCGCGGCTCGTACCTATTGGTGAACCGCACCGGTGTGGCGATCGACTCGGTGTATGTCGTCATCAATAGGGACGTCGACACACGATCGATCTCGCTCGACCGCGCCACGAGAAACGTGGTCGTGGACGAGCAGACCGGATACCGGATCCTC
>WHSP01000240.1:218-4498 GCA_009380025.1 Gemmatimonas sp.
CAGACCGAAGTGGTCCGCAACGGCAGCTATTTCGATCGAAGGTTGCTGCCGTTCATCGGCTATCAGCCGCGGTTCGAGCTGTCGGGCACCGCCCGGAAGCGTTTCGATCTCGCGCCCCGGCCGCCGATACCGTCGCCGGACGACGCCGAGGCGAGTCGCTACGACGAAGACGTGCGGAACGAGGATGGCGTTCACGTCGAGGTGGTGGTGGGCACGGCGGCCGATCAGATCGCGGTCGTGTCAGCAGCGCTGCGGCGAAGCTGGACCGAGAACGGCCGGCGCTACTTCCACTATGAGCTCGACGTGCCGGCTCTCTTCAGCGCTTCTTTCTTCTCGGCGAAGTATGCGGTAATCGAGGACCGATGGCGTGATGTTGAGCTCCAGATCTTCCATCACCCGCACCACCGGTACACGTTGGACCGGATGATCCAGAGTATGAAGGCGTCGCTCGACTACTACACGAGCACCTTCGGGCCGTACCAGTTCCGCCAGCTGCGCATCGTCGAGATCCCGCCGTACGCGCTCACCGGCGGCCGCGCGCTCGCGACCACGATCGCGTTCGCGGAGCCGACGTTCATCACCCGGCGCAAAGAGGGCGGTGGCGACATGACGTTCTTTGGGACCGCTCACGAGGTCGCGCATTCGTGGTGGGGCGCGCAACTGAGGGGCGCATACGTGCGTGGCCGGGCCGTCCTCAGTGAGACGCTCTCGAACTACAGCGCCATGATGGTAACCGAGAAGATCCTGGGCCCGCAGGAGGCGCGTCGCGTGTACGACTTTCAGATGGACCGGTATCTCTTCAGGCGCGCAGCGTTCGAGCGGGACGTGCCGCTGACCGAGGTCGAGGATCACCCACACATCGCCTACGGCAAGGGCGCCGTCGCGATGTACACGCTGCGCGAGCACATCGGCGAGGAGGCAGTCAATACAGCGCTGCGACGCTTGCTCGAGAAGCACCGCAATAGCGGGCCACCTTACCCAACCTCACTCGATCTGGTCCGGGAACTACGCGCCGTCACACCCGACTCGCTGCAATACCTGATCACCGACATGTTCGAGACGGTCACGCTATGGGACGTGAAGACGGAACGGGCCGTCGCCGCGCGGACAACCGGAGGTCAGTACGAGGTGACGCTCGACGTCGTCGCGAGGAAGATGAGAGCCGACAGCGTCGGCCATGAGACCGAGACGCCGATGGACGACTTCGTCGAGATCGGTGTCTTCGCGCCCGGTACGGCGGAAAACCTCGGCGTGCCGCTCCACCAGCAGCGGCACCGCATCCGCAGCGGCAAGCAGACGATCCGCATCACCGTACCGCGAGAGCCCGCGCGCGCCGGTATCGATCCCTCCAGCAAGCTGATCGACCGCAATCGCGAGGACAACGTTGTCGACCTGAAGATTCAGAACGGAGATGCGTCGTGACACGAAGCAGCTTCGATTCGCGATGGCGCGACCCCGAACAACCGGAACGCGGAGGCCGGGATCGATTCCATGTCGCGATCAATATGGATGGGAACGGCCGCTGGGCTCTCCTTCGCGGTCAATCCAGGGAGGCGGGCCACGTCGCTGGAGCGACGGCGGTCCGACGAACGGTGGAGTCCGCGCCGGCGTTGGGCATCACCACTCTGACGCTCTACGCGTTTTCCTCGGACAATTGGCGCCGTCCGCGGGGCGAAGTGGATAACCTGATGCTTCTGTTCCAGAAGCACCTGGACTCCGAGTGCGCCCGCCTGACAGACAGTGGCGTGCGTTTTAGCGTAATAGGGCGTCGGGACCGAATCCCGGATTCCCTCAGACGCAGCATCGCGCACGTCGAGGAGCATACGAGCGAAGGAACCTCACTCCACCTCCGGGTTGCGATCGACTATTCGGCCCGCGATGCGCTGTTGGCGGCGGCCGGCCGTGTCGCAAAGGGGATCCCCCCGACCCGCGAGGCCTTCGAGCGAGCCATGTATGAGGCCATCCACGCACCGAGCGGTACGCGTGACGTGGATTTGCTCATCCGCACCGGTGGAGAGCAGCGATTGAGTGACTTCTTGCTTTGGGAGTCGGCCTACGCTGAGCTCTTCTTCACCGACGTCCTGTGGCCGGACTTCACCGAGGCCGATCTTGCTTCCGCCGTTCAGGCTTTTGCCGCTCGTGATCGGCGATACGGAGGAATCCGGACGGCCGCACCCATGACCGCCGGCGCCTCGGAGCAGCAACCATGCGACGCTTCCTCGTCTGCATCCACGACGCCACTCCGGCCTACGCGCGTGAGACTCGGGTGATGATCCGGGACCTCGCACCCTTTCTCGGGCGTCGTCTCTCCTTCGGCGTGGTGCCCAACTGGCACGGCGAGTGGCCACTCGCCGCGCATCCCGACTACTGCCGGCTGGTCCGGGAGGGCGCCGAGGAGCTTCTCCTTCACGGCTACTTCCATCAACGCCAACGAGGCCGGGGGCCGATCTCGGTGTTCGCCGACAGCTGCGACGAGATGAACGGTCTGGATCCCGAAGAGACTCGACGCACCATCGAGCGCGGACAGCGTGTCTTCACTGAGGCTTTCGGCGCGACGGCGCGTGGCTTCCTCGCACCCGGCTGGCAGCCTGGGCACGTGCGCCTGGGGAACGGGAACGCGCTCCGACTCGAGTACGTTCTGGGCTTTTTCTCCCTCGAGTCACGCGCCGGTCGAAAGGTTCCGCTGGCGACCTGGACCTGGGATTGTGATCGCTGGGGCTGGCTTGGGCACATCGGGCATGGGATCGGGTGGCTGCTTCAGTCGCTGGATCGTGGAGTCCCTGTCCTGGCGATGCATCCCAGAGATCTGGAGCGGGGTTTCTGGCCGACGATCCTCCAGCTCACCGAGGAGCTCCTCGAGAGCGGGTACGAACCGAGCACACTGGCGGGGTTGCTCGAGGCGAGCGATGTTGAAGTCGCTAGTTGACGCCGTCATGGAGCGGCGAGCCCGTCAGCTGATGGAGCAGGTCGGGGCATGGCTGCCGACCGAGGGACCTTTGCTGGACCTCGGCTCGGGGACCGGACACCTCTCGGCCCGGTTGGAGCGGGAGCTGGGACTCGAGGTGGTCACCGCCGACGTGAGCGACATCCATGTCGTGGGACGGCCCCCGGTCCTGATCGCCGACGGGGTCCTTCCGTTCGAGGAAGGAACGTTCTCCGCCGCACTTCTCTTCTTCATGCTTGCCTACCCGAACGACCCGGCCGGTGTCCTGGCGGAAGCGGCTCGCGTCACCCGGGGCCCGATCATCCTGGTGCAGTCCCTTCATTCGGGTCGGTTGGGTTACGCGTGGCTTCGCCTCCGGGAGTTCCTCTGGACAATCGTGGCATTCCACGTGTCGAAGGTCCTCGGCTACGTACCTCCGGATGCGAAGTTCACCATGAATACGCGGCGCTTCTATACCGCCCAGGAGCTTCGGCGGGATGTGGCAGCGGCCGGGCTGCAGGTCCGGTCGCGGCGGGAGCGGCCCGTGCTGACCGGCCGCTCCTTGGTGGTCGCCGGGTGGATCCTGGAGCGCGATGAGTGAGACTCGTCTCTCCTTCGTGATCCCCGCGCGAAACGAGGAGGCGCTGATCGGCGAGACCCTGGAGGCCATTCTCGCGAGTGTGGCTCGAGCTGCGGGCGTCTCCCGGCACGATCTCTGGCTCCCGGATACCCCGTTCGAGGTCATCGTGGCAGACGACGCGAGCGAGGACGCCACAGCGGCCATTGTGGGCATCTTCGGCGATGACGTCGGCGTGCGACTGGTCCGTTGCGCCGGCGGGACCTGCGCCGCGGCGCGCAACGCCGGGGCCGCGGCCAGCTCCGGGCGGGTGCTCTGCTTCGTCGACGCGGACACCATCGTTCCGGAGAACGCGGTCGACCGCATCCTGGAGCTCCACGAGGACGAGGGCAGGTGCCTGGTGCTCTATCGGCTCGCCTCCCGGGAGCCCGGGATCCGAGCCTGGCTCTGGTGGAGCTTCTGGGCGCTGGCGCGACGCCTCCCCTTGGCGAGGGCCAAGTCGATGCCGGCGTTCATGAGCTGTGACCGGGCGCACTTCGACAGCTACGGCCCCTTCAAAGAGTCCTGCGCGATCGCCGAAGAGTGGCCACTGACCGGGGCGGCCTATCGGTACCACCATGAGCGCTTCCTCTATGATCGAAGCCTCACCGCGCGCACCTCCAGCCGGCGAATGGAGCTCCAGCCCTTCGGATACGTTCGAACATTCCTGAAGTGGGTCTCGGTGGTCCTCTTCCCCTGGGCGCGCACCTCGCTCACCGATCGGATTCGACACGAGACAGG
>WHSP01000240.1:4508-4786 GCA_009380025.1 Gemmatimonas sp.
CAAGGCAAGACGATGGTCCTGATCCTGGGTGCGGTGGCGTTCTCGGTTGTGGGACAGCTCTTTCTGAAGTGCGGCGCCCAGCACCTGGCCCCCCTCGGCCGCCTCGAGTTCCTCCTCGCCGCCGCCCGGGACGTGCATGTCCTGTCTGGGCTCGTAGCCTGGATCGCTTCGACGCTTTGCTGGCTCTACGTTCTGCGAGTCGCCCCGTTGTCGATTGCGTACGGGCTGACCAGCCTCACCTACGTGCTTATCCCCCTCGCGAGCGTCTACGTCTTCGG
>WHSP01000241.1 GCA_009380025.1 Gemmatimonas sp.
CACTCCAGAGACGGAGTCGGAGGGCCGCCGGGCCGTTCATGTGCCGACCTCGTAAGGACATCCTGCCCTATGCTGAAAGGATGCAGTGCGCGCGGAGATCGCGCAATGGCTTCCGATATAATTCATTATCTCGATCGCAGCTCCCGCGCGACCCGGCCGTTCAGTGACGAGGCGGCCGCGATCCAAAGGATCACGGCCTCGTGCTCGTATCCGTTCAAGCTGACCCGCCCAAAGACTGCACGCGACTCCGTCGACGAGTTGCCGCCGAAACTATTGCGGCTCCCAGCCAACGAGATCCCAGAAGTACTCCGACTGATCGAACTCCGGGGCTCGCATTGTCGTAGGCAGCTCGAATCGACTGAACGCTTGAGATCCGATGTCCGCGTCCGTCCGCTCGATCACGAGTTGTCCATTGATCCAGAGGCGAATGATTCCGTCGTTCGCTCCCTCGGATGATTCCGCCTGATAGTAGAGGGTGTGGGAGAAAGTCTCACCTACGTGCTGCTGCGGCTCCCAGCGAACACCTGTATTTCCGATCCAGCGATTGCTGCGCGAATCGATTGTGATCGTTGGGAGCGCCGGATCTGGGCCCGGCCAGAGGTACTCGATTCGATCCTCGGCACCTCCATCCGAGACATCGCGCAACATAAGGGCCATCTTGCGGCCGGCGTTGCCACAGGCGTCGTTCGTCACAGAAAACTGACTCACATTCCCGATGCCCCCTCCAGTCGAGGTCCGCCCCATGTGCTGCTTCCACTGCATGAATGCCCGCCTGGGAAGGTTCGACGTCGGGAAGCGAATCACCACGAGGGCGGCCGCGTCGGTGCAACTGCCAGCTCGCCTCCAGTCGACGCGAAGCGCCTTCGTACCCTGACCATCGACGTTGGCGCTGAATGCCCACGGTCCACTTCGCTCCACACTTACCAGGTCTAGGGCCTGTTGTTCCGATGTCGCATTCTGGAGCGACTGACGGAAGTCGAACAGGATCCGGTCGCCCGACTGCGGAGACAACGAGCCGCCACCGCTAGCACCGGTGACGCTAATCGAGACCGATCCGCTCTCCCCATCCACTGCCGCGGTGACCGTCACCGTCCCAGCCGCCTGGCCTGTCACCAGCCCCAGCAGGCTGACCGCAGCCACCGAGTTATTGCTGGTCGACCAGGTGAAGTCCTTCCCGGGAATCGCGTTTCCGTCGGCGTCCCAAGCCGTTGCCGTCAGCTGCCTCGACCCGCCCACCGAGACGCTGGCTGACGACGGAGAAACGGTCACGCTCGCGACCGTTGGGTCTCCTTCGGCCTGCACTGTAATCGAAGCGGACGAGCTTTCGCCGTCGACGCGTGCGGTAATGCTTGCCGAACCCACACCCTGAGCCGTGACCACACCTCCGGAGCTCACGGTGGCAACGGCGGTGTTGCTGCTGGACCAGGTGACGGTCTTGCCGGATAGGATATTGCCGAGTGAGTCGAGCACGCTCGCCGTGAGCTGCGATGTCGCGCCGAGCGCAATCGTGGCGGTAGACGGAGCTACGGTGACCTCTTCAACCGTGCCCGACCCCCCCCCCGAGTCCGGCGGCGAGTACCGGTTGCACGCAACCTCGCTGGCGTTGCCGGCGTCATCCAGTGCAGCGACACAGAACCAGTATCCGCCAGCGCCATTCAGCAGGCGCGCCTTGAACGTCGTACTCGTTGAGGTTCCGTCACCCTGGTGCGAGAAGGCACCACTGTTCGATCCGCCGACCCACACATAGTTGACTGCCTCGGCTACCTGGTTCCAGGTCGCCGTTACCGTAAACGAATCGGCGCTGAGCGGAGCCGTCTGAATCGTCGGGGTTTCGGGCTTTGCAGGTGGGGTGGTATCCGAGCTTCCCGTAACATTGATCGTCGCGGACCCGGTCCTGCCGCCGACCGATGCCGTGATCGTCGCTGAGCCTGATGATCGGGCAGTCACCCGCCCGGCCGAGGTCACGGTCGCAACATCCGAATCGCTGCTCGCCCAGGTGAACGTCCTGCCAGTAATGGTATCGCCCTCGGCGTTCCGGGCCGCAGCGGTCAGCTGGAGCGAGCGGCCCGCTCTCAGGTTCGCTGAGGACGGCGAGATGGAGACGCCAACGACCAGCTCGGATGGTTCGACCGCGGTCGCCTCGAAGATGGCGTAGAGGAGTTTCTCACCGGTTGCCGCGTCGATGGCCCGCGCCTCCACCGTCTGGGGACCGACCTCCGGACCGAGTGTCCACCTTTCCTGCGCGACTCCCAGAGGATTCGTCAGCGATGTTCCGGCGAAGAGCGTCCCGCCCCCGGCCGTCACTCGAAAGTTCACGATCTGGTTCCCCACCGCTTGACCGCTGGCGTTCATCACCCGCACGACCAATGGGTTCGGCAGCTCTCTTCCGGCGGCCGCGGCCTGCTGATCCCCGGACACGATCTGCAACTGTGTCGGAGTCGGTGCCAATTCCTGCTCGGTCGGTGAGTCATCGCAAGCAGCGAACAGCGTCGCCACCAGGAAGAGCGCTGCAGGTCTCCGCATTTGAACTCGGTTCGACATGTTTCTTCGCCTCATGCTCTTGCCGTTCAGATTCGAGAATGCACAAACATCCTCGCGAGAAGAAACCCAACTACCTGCCGGTCACCGGACCTCCGGGCCCACGCTGCGGTTGGCTACGACAACACCCCTAAACATCTGCTTCTCTTGCTCCGAGGAGCTTCGGGGACCTACTTTTTGACCCAACAAAAAGGGGCCACCAACCAACGACCAGAGGTCGTTTCGCTGGCGGCCCGGCTGGCGTATCGGAACGTCCGATGTAGCCCCGAAGCTCTGCGTCCCCGGCTTTCGCCGAGTTTGCTCTGAGCAGCGTCGATCTTGCTATGCCGAAAATCCTGTCACGACTAGTCACGACTATGTCATAGACCCTCTATTGCAACAAGCCGGCCCTTCGTAGGTGACGGGACAATCAAGAAACATGTGCCTCCGTTCGTGCGATGACAACGAAGGGGGCGGATGGAACTCATTCACAGCCGATCGGCTGAGTGCTGACCACGAAGTTGTCCAGGTAACGTTCCTGCGACCGCGGCGATCCATCATTCCAGTAATTCTCGATAAATACGGCATTGATGCCGTAGCTGTCGTATGCGCCGACCCAATTCAAATCGAGGACTCGGGAGTCGAGCTCTCCATCGACCCAGATCTCGAAAAGGCCGTTTGCTTGCCCGGCATCATTCAACCGCGCGCGCGCCTCGACGCAGTGCCATTCCCCAACACGCTGGCCGCCGAATAGCGGGGTCACTCCGCGTTGCGCACTCAGCCATCGCAGATTGTCGAAGTCGTTGTATACCGTAGTTTGGAGGTTGCCCTGAGCGTCAGTACCGGAAGCTGGATCGGCGACCAGGTAGTTGGCGTCCGAGCCACCTCCACTCCAGACATGAGCGATGAATGCCTCCGCCCAGTTCGAGGTTGCGAAGCTGGTGGCACGACTGAGCTTGTCACCGCCCCCGCCAGTCCAACCGGGCTCGTTCCGCACGTAGACCCGCCAGTAGATCTCGCGATAGTTGGCCGTTCCGGCGTCGGCAGGGCGAAAGTACCCGTCGGGTGTTCGGCCGAACGCCAGCTTCAGTGATCCGGCGTTGACGCTCCCCTGACCGAATTGCGTCCGCATTCCGAACGAGCCTTCCACGCCGGTGGAGCCGATACGGGCGAACGCTCCTCCGGCATCGTCGTATTCGAAGTAGCTGTCGAGCCGGTTCTGTTCGAAATCATCGCAGAAGATCCATCCTGCTGCCGGATTCGAACACTCGTTGACGATTCCGGAACCACGTCCCTGGCCCGAGCTGAGGTCGACAGCCGTCGCCTCGAAAGTTGCGAGGAGGAGCTTCTCACCCGTGACCGAGTCTACGGCGCGCGCCTCCAGCGTCTGGACACCGAGCTCGCTACCGAGGGTCCAGCGCTCATGGGCCAAGCCCTCGTCGTTCGTCAGCCCTACACCGGCGAAGACCGACCCGCCGCCGGCGGTAACTCGGAAATTGACGATCTGGTTCCGGACGGCGCGATTGCTCGCGTCCAACAAGCGAACGGCCAACGGATCCGGAAGCTCCGAGCCCGCGGCACCGGTCTGATGGTCACCGGCAACGATATCGAGCCTCGCCGCCGCTGGCACGAGTTCATTGTTGGTCGGTGTGCCTTCGTCGCAGCCCCCTGTCGCGAGCAGGGCTGCACAGAGCGAAAAGGGCACAAGTCGTTGCAACCCAGTATGCATCATCTGCTTCCCATGCGAGAATTCGTGGAACCCCGACTCCGAGCACATCAGGCCGAAGGTCCATGCCTTCATTCGATCTTGCCGGATGCTGACTCGGAGTACCATCGCGTCCCACGATAAAAAAGCCGCCAGCCTCGACAGATCCTCAGATCGTCGATTCGCTGGCGGCTCGGCGGGCGTGGCGTTCGTCGCGGTAGCCCCGTGGCTCTGCGTCACCGCCTTTCGACGGCTTTGCTCTGAGCAGCGTCTTCCTTCAGTTTATTTGGCGCGGAGCAGTCTAGTACCGACGGAAGCGATGTGCAAGGGAGGCCGAACGCGATGTCAAGCACGGATAGAAATGTCCCCCGGATTCAACGGATAGAAAT
>WHSP01000242.1 GCA_009380025.1 Gemmatimonas sp.
TGCGCGCCCGAAGGAAGCATCCGTTCCCACGCAGAGCTGCGCGATTTATCAACGGCCTTCTAACTCTAACGGAGCGCTACCTGGTGATGTAGATCGTGCCAGCAAGCAAGATGGCAAGCAGCGGAGCCGCGAAGGCAACCGTCGAGATCGTACGCGGCCGGTAGGTGAGGAGCATTGTGACGGATAGCGCGCTCACGGTCAGAACCCGCATTCAGACCAAAGACCTGGCCGCGCGATCGTCTTCGGGCGCTCGAGAAGACGAGCTGGGGATCCCCTCGAATACGAGACCGGAACCTCGACGGAAGGTCGCGGAGGCTGCGCGTCCCGAACTACGCAATGCCGAGCTCGAGACCCACTTCCTCTAGCTGCTCCATTGAGCGGAGGCGAATGGATTTCCCATGCGTCCCACCCGCCGCCTGGGAGACGAGATAGGCCGCGAACGCGCCCACCGCCTCGCCAGGAATCGCGCTGCTTGGCTGAGTTTGTCGATCCCGGATGAATGCGTGGCTCACGAGCTCGACGACGCGCACGTCGCTTTCTTCGAGTTCCTGGGCAAGGGCCCGAAAGAGCATATGCTGCCCGGCAGTGGAAATTGACACCAGATCAGCGCCGGAGCCTTTCCAAGGATCGAAGGCGAGCGGACCGTTGACGAACACGTATGCGCCGCCGCGAGCCTTCAAGCCTGGTAGGAACGTCCTCGCCACCACGAAATGAGCGATGAGATAGCTTTGAAGCACCTGCTGTAGATCGTTCGCCCTCGCATCCAGCAGCGATTGCGCTGGAACGAGCCTACCCAGTGTTGCCACGACTGCATCGGGGGCGCCAACGTCATTGGTAATCTGTCCCAGAAGGTGCTCGGCCCCGACCTCATCCGCCACGTCACCCACAAAAGTGTGGAGGCGACCGAGATCATCCTCGCCGATCTGCGACGCCAGATGAGCTCTGAATCCGTGGAGCTTCTCTTCCGTTCGTGAGGGGACGGCAACGTTGGCGCCCCGTTCGAGCAGCGCTCTCACGACGAAGGTGCCGACATTTCCAGTTCCTCCTGCAACTGCGACCGTCTTTCCACTCAGCATCTGAATAGATCCTCCTTGTAAACCTTGGCTCATCGACCGAACGCGGCCGTTGACAACCTATGCTGAACCCTTGCTGCAGGCGAGTTGACGCTTCTCGACGGCACACGCTTACACTTACCCCGTAACGCGAGCGACCAAACTCCTCACCTTTCAGCATGATCAGCGTGCTTGGGCTCGATGATGGGGTGGATGCGTTGATGCAGATCGGCCGAGGGATGAACGTCGATCCCTTGGCCGATCTGGTTTCCATCGCGGCATACTGCCGCGCGGGTGGCCAGTTACTGCATGTCGGCCATGGTCACCGGCGCATATCTGGCGCTCCACTCACCCCCGTCGCCACCGAACGTGTAGATGGGCAAGCTGAAGACTTCGAGCTCGTTTCCAGGGACCGGCGCCACGAGGAACGAATCGTCGGGGAGCAACCCGAACCCCCGCGAGTCGGCGAATCCTCGGAACGCATCGAGTCCGGCCAGCTCTATCATGCGCTCGTAGCGCAACGCGACCATCAGATCCCCGCACGCGCCACTGTCGATACGGGGAGCGCAATCCGCACTCTCCGGGACTCCGTCCCGGGTCACTGGTGGCAGCCCGGGATAGGTGATCCCATCGTCGAGCGTGTGCGAGCGAGTTCGGGTGACGTTGATCAGTTCGGCCGCACCGCTCAGATCGCCCATGTGGATGAGAGCCTCGGCCCGGAGCAGGCGGTTCTCATCGGCGCTCGCCAGGATCGCGGTCCCGCTGTTGGCGTCGAAGCCCCTGAAGAAGTGCCGCGCCCACTGGTACCCGGACCGGAAGTAGAGACCGCGACCCTCCGGAAAGCCGTTGTTATGGCCCCAGTAACGAGTGTATGCACCGTTCGATTGCGGCGTCGCTCCCGTGATCCGTCGGTCGGGGGTGGCGATGTCGAACCTGTCCCGCCGGTTCAAGGGCGTCGCCAGCCATGTCTGGTACCTGCCCGAGATGTCGGCCTGACCGATCAGGCGATTGTCCCAACGGAAACAGTTGGCACACCCGGGCACATTGTCCTCCAGTCGGAAATATAACAAACTCGACCGCTGCCCTTCGTCGACTTCCGAGCCGTCGAGCACGTACTCGAGGTCACGGGTCAGCCCGTTCGTGGTCAGTTCGAGTACGCGACCCCAGGCCACTTGGCGCCGCTCGGCCGGCGTCCGCGCGCTCAAGGCGAGGATCCTGGCCGCGAAGGTATTAGCGACACGGACGAAGTCGTCCGTGGTCATCGGCTCGGGCGTTCCGAAGAAGAGCGGGCTGCTACTATATGCCGGGAACGTGATACCATTCTGGCTCGCGATCTCCTTCGCTGCCTCAATCGACGCAAGAGCCATCTGCCGCGCCTCCTCCGCGGGGATCAGCGCGTCCCGCCCTTGTTGGAGAATTTCCTCGCCTAGCGGTTCGGTTTCGGGGATGACGAGCGCCTTGTCGAAGCCCATCGCCATGTAGCCCCAGGCAATACCCTGCATCAGCTTCGCGAATGCGCGCGCCCGAGGCGTGACGTCGACGCCTTCGTCGACGATCCGAACATCCGTTTCATCCAGCGTCCGAAGCCCATCGTGCACATTTGAGGCGACGAGGTTCATCACCTGCCACAGAATGCGGTGACCGCGCGGGCCGTCGATCGACACACTCGGCGTGTTCGTCAGCGCCAACCGCGGTTCGACGACTGTTTCGGATCCTCCGCTCAGAGGGATCCCGGTCATCTCGGTCGCGTAGTTCGGATACATGTTCGGTACGTGACCGCAGCAGTCCCCCTCTGGCCAGCCGTGGATGCCGGAGAAGAAAACGGAGAACGCTCCCCCGATGAGCGCCTCGAGATCCTCCGGATCAGCGAGTGCTCGTTCCCGGTCCGGCTGCAACACGTTGATGACGTCCAGGTCACAACCGGCACCGAGCAGGAGCACCCCACCCGTCAGCACCAGCCTTTGGATCGATTTACTCAACATTTTTGTCCTCTAGCGCGCGGGTAGTCTCAGAACGTTACGTCGATTTCCATCGTAATCGTGCGGCTCAGCGGATACGCGCCGCTACCTACGCTCGCGGAGCGGGTGTTCAGGTTCAGCCCCTGCTCCGGATCGGTGCAGTCGCACCGCTTGAGCGTGAACATGTTCTGCCCGATAAGACCGATGGTCATCGACTCGAGACCGACCTGCGAAAGCAACAACCGCCGCAGGTTCTCCTGCGTCAGACGATAGTTTGCGGAGATGGTGCGTAGCTTCAGAAAGTCGGCCGGCTGCACGTTGAAGCTGTTCCCGCGATTGGAGGCCAGGGTATGGTAGTACTGGATCGGCTTCTTGAGCTCGTCGGGCTTGCCGGCCTGGTCCATCGCGGTGTGCGTGTTGAAGCGTTCGAGGCCGAACTGCTCGGTGACGATCTCACCGCCCACGGACGCGTGCAGATGTGCGTGGAGCGACAGGGCGCCGATCTGGACGGTGTTGACCCAGCCGAAATTCATGTAGTTGGAGTTGCCAATCTGATCGCGGGACCCAGCTCCCCCGGGTAGCAGACGCTCGAACGGCATCCCCCAGTTATAGGGCACGCCGTTGAAGGTCGTGCTGGTGCCCCAAAGGTCCTTGGACTCCCCCTCTGTGTACGAGTTGCCTTCGCCGACCCAGACGAGGAAGCCGTCGTCGTTCCGCTCGAACTGGTCGAGGTACGGAGCGATCTCTCCCCCCTGGTGGAACTCGAGAAGCTGTTCGGGATGGCGGATCCACTGGCCGCCCCAGATCTCGAAGAGGCTGTGCCCTTCACAGCGCCACCGCCACGCGACGTTCTGGCAGACGCCTGGCCATTCGGTGATCTTGGCACGCGGGCGGTCGAAGACGAACATCGTGGTCCAGCTCAGATCCGGCATCGCGATCATCCGAGCTTCGATCTGCGCCTCCAGCGTGGTTCCGACCACCGTTCCCTGGTTCGCCCACTGGGTGGAGAAGCCGGCGAAGTTAGGGAGAAAGATCGGAACGAGCTGCTCGGTGGTCCTGGACCTTGCGTAAGTCAGCTCGATGCCGACGCGATTCGCCAGGATCACCTCGAGAGTCCCCTCGCGCTCGGTCGTGTGCTCCGGACGCAAGTTCCGGTTTCCGAGGGTGCCCTTCGAGACGCCGCTCTGCGAGACCAGCCACGTCTCGTACTGGTGTCGAACTGGGGACGCCCGCCCGCCGTTCCCTGCGCGAAGCGGAGTTTGAACTCGTCGACGTGCGGTATGTTGAACCAAGGCTCCTCGGCGAGCCGCCAGGCGCCTGCGACCCGGTAGTAGCTGTGCCATCGGTTCTCCGGGCCGAACAGCGAGCTCCCGTCCCGCCGGCCGAGTACGGTCAGGATGTATTTGTCGTCGTAGTCGAGCGCGGTATCCCACAGGTACCCCACGGACCTGATCTCCTCCTCGGAGGACTCGGCGTTGCGGTTCGCCGTAAGATCGATGCGGGGGACGCCGCCGACGAAGAATCCGGATCCTTCCGCGATCGACTCCCTTACGTTGTCC
>WHSP01000243.1 GCA_009380025.1 Gemmatimonas sp.
TCCTCGCCCAGACCGGCCTCATCGACCGCCCGACCCCAATGCCCTGGTTCGGCCGTAAGAAGCTCCTCCTACACCTGCCCTGACCATCCACAGTCCCGCCCCCGCCAGCCACCCCCTCCCGCGCTCGCCTGCGTTAGCAGAACCCAGTACCGTGGAAATCGAGGCTAGCGCCGACGGTACTTCGTACTCGACGTACTTCATGAACGACCGGATGGCGCTCAGCCGCAGGTTTCTGGTCCGGGGCGTGTTGCCGCATTCTTGTTCGAGGTGCTCCAGGAAATCCCGAATCACCCGCGCATCGAGATCTTCGAGGGAGAGTTCGGAGGGGGTCTTGCCGAGTCGAGCGCTGACGTATCGGCACAGGAACTTGAACGCATAGCTGTAACTGGCAATGGTGTTCTTGCTGACTCCTTTTTCGGCTGCGAGGTTCTTGCGGAAGAAGGCGGCGACTACGGGCGCGAGCGGTGTCATGAGTTCCCTCCATTCGTGAAGTCCTCACAGCGGGCGGCGATCGTGGCGAAGAGCGCGGGTGTGGCTTCGAGATACCAGTAAGCGTTCCGAACGTCGCGTGCCCGAGATAGGTGGTGAGGGCGACCATGTGGCGACCGATGCCGTCATGATCCCCGGGGGAATGCGTCAGGGCCTGGTTGGCGAAATAGAATCGCAGGTCATGAAGCCGAGGACGGAGTTTGTCTCCGGGCCGGGCAATGTCCAAGGAGTGGACCAGTCGACGGAAGACTCCACGGACCGTGTTGCCGTGAAGCTTGCGACCCTTGATGGAGATGAAGAGAAAGGGGCAGGCCCCGGCTTCTTGAAGCCTGTGCGCCAGATAGCTCTCGAGCCGCTCTCTCGTGCTTGCGTGCAGGGGCAGCAATCGGCTCTTTCCAAACTTGGTGTTTCGGACGACGAGCCCTTCGTGCGTGACGTCCTCGATCCGTAAGTCGAGTGCTTCGGAGATCCGAAGCCCCGTGGAGGCAAGGAGCCCAAAGAGGGTGCTGTAAAGGTGCGGTTGCAGCGAACTGTCCGGCTCCAGCCTCCGAGCCGCGCAGACGAGCGCCTTCAGGCCCCCGGGTGTAAAGAGAAACGGCTGCCTTCTTTGCGGTCTCTGGCGGCCGAAGGCGTCTTCGGGCGGCACTTCATGGCGTTCGTCTTCGGCGTGCACGTAGCGAGCGAAGCGGACCGCGGTCCGTAGCCGAACACAGCTTCGCAGTGGACTCCCGTTTCTGCTTCGAATCCATTCGAGGACCGTCCGGCTACAGACGTGTATGTCTCCCTTCTCCGAGGCAAAGGCAATGTCCGCCGTGCTGTTAAATTCGGCGGCGACATCTTCGGGCTCAGGCCGCTACACCAACCGCGCGATTCGGAACACTGGGGTCGAGCTCCGCATCGTGTTTCTGCAGCGCCGCAACCAGCGTCTGCATGGCCTTGTAGCCCATGATACGGCGGAAGTGACGCTCAGCCTCCAACACCCCGGCTGCGGTCCAGCGGAGCATCATCAGCCCACCCTGCCAGCGCTTCACCCGGCGCGAGCAGTCCCGGGCCTGCCCGATCAGGTTCTCGATCAGGTTGGTCGATGAGAGCATCCGCTCGAGCTGCCGATCTCCCAGCGCCAAGCGCTTCACCGTCAGCAGCTCCTCGAGTCCCTCGCGCAGCGATGCCGCCGCGCCCGGGTGCTCTTGTTTCAACGTTCGGATCAGGTTCTGCAGCAGCCGCTTCGCCCGCGCGTGATCCTCCGCGGCAAACGCCTCGTTCAACGCCCGCTTGACCGACACGCGCTTGCCCTCTGGCAGCGCGTCCAGCGCGTTGCGTTTCTTGTGCACTTGGCACCGCTGGATCAGCGCTCGCTTGCCGAACACCGCGCGCACGGCCTTCACCAGCGCCTTGCTGCCGTCGAGCACGATCAGCAGCGACCGGTCCGTACGCAGCCCGCGCTCGGCCAGGTTCTCCAGCAGCGCGGTCGCGCACGCGGCGTTCTCCGTCGCCCCCTCCCACAGCCCCAGCACATGCTTGCTCCCCGTGGCATCCACCCCCACCGCCGCAATCACCACGTGCTCCTTGCGGAAGTGCACCCCGTCCAGGAACAACACCTTCAGGTCCAGACCCGACAGGTCCCGCTCCTGAACCGTCTGCAGATGCTTCTGGGTTCCCCGCACGAAGCGCTCGCTCACCGCGCTCTTGCTCACTCCCGAGCTGCCGACGTCGCTGGGCAGCTCTTCCAACGAGCGCGCGTACTTCCGCGTCGACACGCCCACCAGCATCTGCTCCACCGCCCGGCGCTCCAGCGGGTCTTCCGCCGACCACGCCGCCCAGCTCGGCAGCACCACCTCGCTCCCGTTCGTGCTGCGCACCCGCGGCCGCTTCACCCTCACCCGCCGGCCCGCCAAGACCAGCGAAGACGGCCCATGACCGGCCCCCGATACGCTTCTCGGTCTGCTGCGTGGTGGTAGCGGGGCCCACACACCTCCTCCCGTTCCGCTTCGAGCACCTCTCGCACGCACTCCAGACCGGCCACCAGAACCGTCTCGTAGAGCGTCTCGCGAATGAATGCGCCCAGCGTCAACTGCGCTCCTGCGCCTCCTCCCTTCCCCCGTTGCCAACCGGGCTCCTTCTTGCCATTCTTCTTCCCCATGGTGGCTCCTCCGTGTTGTGTTGGTTTCCCACCCGAATCTTCGCATCCGGGCAGAGGAGTCGCCACCCAATTTCAACAATCTACCGGACATCCCCCGAGGCAAACGCGACGCAGTCACGGAGGATCCCCTCGGTGTCTCGGAGCTGGAAACCGACAGCCCGACGAGCGGCGAGGTAAGAATCGACTGCCTGGGTCAGCATGGCGCCGCCTCGGGCCAAGGTTGGGCGACCTGACCGAGCAGTTGTAAGTCGACCTTGGCATAGAGGGCGCTCGTCTCGATGGACCGATGGCGCAGAACCTGGGCGATGCCCTCGAGCCCGACGTCTGCGCGTAACATCTGGCAGGCAGCCGTATGGCGGAAAACATGGGCCCCGCGCGTCGGACGTTGAACATCCGCGCGCTTCAGTGCGGTTCGTGCGACGTGTGTGACGGCGTGTCCGGGTCGGCTCCCCCCGAAAGGTTTGAAGGGAGCCATCGCACGCAGAAAGACGTGGTCGCTTGGTGCCGACGGCCGGCCAACCCTCAGGTAGTCCAACAGGGCGTCACCCACATCTTGCGGAAGCGGTAACCGGACCTCGCGACCTCCCTTACCGGATACTCGGAGCGTGGCCGTCTGGAAGCAGAGATCCGAGAAGCGCAGGGCGGCCACGTCCCCAGCGCGCAGCCCGAGGCGGGCCAACAGAAGGAGGATCGCTCGGTCGCGGATCCCCGTCCGCGTCGATGGACACAGCGTCAGGACCCTCTCGATTTCCTGAGAGGTCAGCCCGCGCGGCAGGGATTGTTGTGACCAGTTCGCTGGAGACGGCAGCGCCTGCTCGAGTCCCGGACGGCATCGACCCTCCACTGCGAGATAGCGCAGGAACATCCGCACGGCAGCAAGGACCATCCGGATGGAATTGCGCCCGTAATGTCGATACCGTTTGGCGATGAAGTCTCGCAGACCACTAGCCGAATACGTTCTCGGGTCGTCTCCAAGAAAGTCGAGGAGATTGGTGACGTAGAGCCGATAGGATGTGAGGGTCGCCTCGACGACCCCTCGGTCAGCTCTCATCCACTCGAGAAATTCACGGACCAGGGGAAACGGCTCCGGTGGTGCGTCTTCGGGCGCAACGCTTCCCTGTTCGCGCAGATGACGCACGAAGACGCGAACGCATGAGACGACGTGTCGGCCACGATCACGGGACGTGCCCGGACACCTGCAGCGCGAACGGTGTCGCTCAAACGTAGCCACGGTCTGCTCGTTGATCGTCTCGGGATCAATTCGTTCGAGCTCAAGCCAAACCCCGAAGTGCACGATCGAGCGATGATGGAGCCGCGCCACGTGTTGCTTGTAGCCAGCCTGGACGAGCTCCCTTTGGTAGCCGTGGAAAAGCTCCACGAAGGTCGCCGACCGGACGGCCGAACGCCTCGGAACCGATCTGGAATGCGCGTGCATGTCTGTCTCCCTGAGGACGTTGATTGGGTAGCCCCAGCAAGAAACTATCAGGAGATGATTTGGCTCCAGCGACTACGCGACAGCCCGATCTGTGCGGCTATCCATGGGGCACCAGATGGGAACTGCAGATAGTCTCCCACTGCGGACAACAGGAGCTATCGTGAGCTCACGATAGCTCCTGTAAGGGACGCGCTGTCTGCCCTTCCTGCAACGCTCGCCGGATGGTCGAGGTCGCCGCCCACCTCAGCGACGAGGTCCTGCCGCCGCTGCCCGTGCGCCAGTGGGTCTTCTCGCTACCGAAGCGCCTGCGCCCCTTCCTGCCCCGCGATTCCTCGCTCACCACGGCCCTGCTCGGCATCCTCCTGCGCGCGATCCGCACCCGGCCGCGGAAGCGCTGTCCAACCGCCCCCGCCCACGCCCAACTCGGCGCCATCTCCTTCCTGCACAGGTTAGGATGTCAAAGTGCAAAATCCCGTTGCTGCTGACCACGGATCGGTA
>WHSP01000244.1 GCA_009380025.1 Gemmatimonas sp.
TGGCAGACCAGCACCACCGGCTCGCCCACCGTGGCGCGGAGCTCGGCAGCGTGCTCGCCCAGCGTTTCCAGCGGAACGTTGTAGGCCCCGCGGATGTGCGCCGTCTCGTACTCGCCAGGCGTCCGCACGTCCAGCAGGCGTAAATCCGCGCGGCCGCGCAGAAGCGCGGCCAGCTCTACAGGTCCCAGAACCCGGGAAATCTTCGGGGCAGTCATGTCGATCGTTCGACCCTGTTGAAATGAGTGGGAGACGTGATGTTGGGTCTGCACCATACACAATTATATAGTAGTATAGTGTTGTAATGCCGCCCCGTCAATGGCTTGTCTGATTCGGTCGTCGTTGTCCCGTCCTTCTCTTCTGGAGGCTCGCGAGCTACACGTGTCCACGTGGATCCCGATGGAAGTATCGTGGCTCACCGCCCTCGCGTCCGTCGGGCTATCGCCAGATCGACGTCGGGAGAAGCTGGACGGATCGGAGGTGCGGGCCGTTCGACCAGGGTCAACGAGTGACCACCGACATGATGGCGGCAACCATAGAGGGAATATCCCGACGAGAACGACCAAAGGAGGCTGACGCCGAGGATCGGCCAGCGGGACAACATTGCAAGGCCGGAGCTGGACAACTGTGCTGACCCCTCACACCAGAAGATGATGAACGCTCTGCGTCGCACATGGAGGCGATCGCTGGGGCTCACTTGCTCTCCATTGCGGGTGGTTCCGGTGCTGTTGGTCGCCGGCGTCCTGGCGGTTCCGGGGCCTGGCCGGGCTCAGGAGCGGCCGGTGAGCGAGGTGAGGCAGCGTATCGAGAGGCTCCGGCAGGATGGATCGATCTCGATCTCGGGGGTGACGGTCCACCGGTCGAGCATCCTTGTTGAGCTTTACGAAGGTGCCGGATTCGCGCCCATCTGGACCGGTCCCAATGCGGCGGTCGATCTCACCGAGGCGATTCGAGACGCAGCGGCCGACGGGCTCGATCCGGCCGACTACCACCTCGCCGCGATCGAGGCCCTCGGCACGGAGGCAGGTGATGCGGCTGTCGGAGCCGACCTCGACATTCTCCGGTCGGATGCACTCCTCCGATTGTCGCACGACCTTCGCTACGGGAAGGTCGATCAAACCGATCCGACGGCGGGGCGGAATCTTTCGCGGCCGCTCATCGCTTTGGGTGGCGCGGATAGCCTGAGGCGGATCGTGCGGTCCGGGCGTGTGGGCTTCGCGCTCGCGGAGCTGCGTCCATCGCACTTCGTGTATCGGGGACTGACGGCTGGTCTCGCTGAGCTGCGCGTGGTTGAGGAACGTGGGGGATGGGAGCGCATACCGCCGGGCCCAGCCCTGCGTGTGGGTAGCGTCGATCCGCGTGTTGCCGTGCTACGCGGCAGGCTCGTTCACGAGGGCGATTTTGCGCGGACGTTCGCGGAAGACGAGGACGTCTTTGATCTGAATCTCGAGACGGCCGTCAAGTCGTTCCAGCACCGGCACGGCCTCAACGAGGACGGCGTGGTGGGACCCGCAACACTCGCCGAGCTGAACGTTCCCGTCGGGAGACGGATTGAGCAGCTCCGGGTGAACCTCGAAAGGGCCCGCTGGCTCACACCCGACCTGCCGGACACGTTCGTCGCGGTAAATATCGCCGGTGCCAAGGTATACCTGGTCCGCGACAACGTCGTCGTGCACGAGGCGCGTGCGGTCGTCGGCCAGACCTGGACGCGAACCCCGGTCTTCCAGGCGACCATGCGCTACATCGACCTGAATCCCACCTGGACCGTGCCGCCGGGGATCGTACACGAGATCCTCGCGAATGTCGGGCGCGATCCTGAGTACCTCGGCAGGACCCAGATGCGGGTCATAGACCGCGCCGGTCGGCCCGTCCAGGTCTCCGCCGTAGAGATCAGTCAGTACTCCGCGGAGGGATTCCCGTATGTGTTCCGGCAGGATCCCGGACCCGCCAACCCGCTCGGTCGGATCAAATTCATCTTCCCGAACTCGTACAACGTCTTCCTGCACGACACTCCCGCGAGGTACCTTTTCGAGAAGGAGCAAAGGACGTTCAGCCATGGCTGTATCCGCGTCCAGGACCCGTTCCGGCTAGCCGAGCTGATCCTGAACCAGCCCGGTCGGTGGAATCGCGACTCGCTGCTTGCGGCGACAGGGCACGGCACGACTATGACCATCCCGCTCCCGACCCCGATTCCAGTGCTCGTGCTCTACTGGACCGCATCGGCTGATCTCCACGGCGAGCTGCATTCTATCGCGACGTCTACGGGCGGGATGCCGCCGTGCTGAGTGCCCTGGAGCGCCATGAGCGTGATGTAGAGGGAGCAAACCAATGATGCGCTGGATCGTTGCTTCGGGCGTTTTGATCGGGACGCTGGCGGTCGCGGGAGCAGTCGCTATGGCGGTCGGACGATTTGTGTGGAACCGAGAGACGATGCGAACCGTCGCCGAACTTCCAGATGGTGCGGCACGGGACGACGATACAGGCGAGCTGCCCTTCGAAGGGGATCTCGATTCGCTCCCTCCACCGGTCGCGCGCTACTTCGCTCTCGTTCTTCCCGAGGGTCAGCGGCGCATCCGCTCAACGAGGATCCGATGGATCGGTGAATTCCGGACCCGGCCAGACACTGGATGGGCGCCGTTCGTGGCAGTCCAGCACTTCACCAGCCGCCCGCCCGCGTTCGTCTGGGACGCGGAAATCCGGATGATCCCGCTCGTCCCGGTGCGCGTGCGCGATCGCTACCGGGCCGAGACGGGCACGATGGACGCTCGGCTGGGCGGCGTGATACCGGTCGTGAACGACGGGCACACACCCGAAATGGCGCAGAGCGCCCTCGCCCGCTGGCTCGGAGAGGCTGTGTGGTTCCCAACCGCGCTGCTTCCCGGCCAGGGAGTGCGGTGGGAAGCTGTGGACGACAGCACCGCCCGGGCGACGGTGGTCGATGGAACCGTGAGCGCTTCCGCCGAATTTCGCTTCGCCCTGGCGGGGGAGATCACGCAGATGAGGGCGCTCCGCTATCGGGACGTCGACGGCACTGCAATGCTCACCCCTTCGAAGGCCGCTACCACGACTATTCCCGACATGCCGGCGTGCTCGTTCCCCGAAGCAGCGAGGTGGCATGGCTGCTTTCCGATGAGCACTTCCCTTACTGGCGTGGACGGCCGGAGCGGATCGAGTACGAACTCGCTACTCCCCAGAATGCGCTTCTTTACCGCGAATTTCCTGGACTGCTATGCGGAAGACGATCGTTCGGGAGGGTACGGGGTCATCTTTCTTGAATGTCTCCGGGATCAGCGTACGGAGCAGTTCCACGCCCTTCTTCCATTCCTCGATCTCCCACTCCACACCCTTCGACGGCATCGTGTAGAAGCCCCCGTGCACGACGACGCTCCGCCAGCGGAAGAGATCCTCTACCTCATCGACCTCGAACGCCACCGGCCACCAACTGTACCCGGTCATCTCGATCTTCTTCCCCTCCGAGGTCCGTCCGTAGATCCAGCCGTCGGAGTAGACATAATGGACGGGCTCGACATCGATAGCGCTCTTTCGTGCATATGCGACTCGCCCGACGTGGTTTCGGCTGAGGATCTCGAAGCACTCCGACTCCTCCAGGTCGCGAAAAGACGGACGTCCACTGGGTTCCATGCTCCACCAATCTGAATGAGGCTTGCTTGTTCGTAGGGTCCTGCCCTGCGTCCAGTATCTCGGTCCTTGCGCCGACGACCACCGGTTGCGACGACCGAGTGCCGATAGTGGACGCTGGAAGAGATCGGCTCTCGTATCCCACTGATCACATCGGCTCTACAGCGATGAATCGCGCCGAACTCCGGTCGAGGAGAATCGATCGTCCCTCGGCACATCCGACCACAACGGCAGAATCCGTGCGCTCACGCAACTGGACGAGCAGCCCTTCCCGCAGACCAAGGCGTTCGCACTCGGCACGGAGGCCCTCGAAGAAGATGTACCGGATCCTTGCAGCCTTGCCAACGGGGGCGTCACCCAGCGTCTGGACACGTTTCATGTTGTGTCGATGATGGTCGTCGGGTGTGAATTCGGCTTCTGTGACTCTCCGCGAGCGGCGGAGGGAACCGGTGCTGGTCATGATGTCGCGAGCCTCACGGTACCTCCCGTGGTTCGGGTCGTCGAGAAGATCTGGTGAGACTTTATCGGCCGCCGGGCCGGACGGGTGTGGGGGGAAGCAAGACGAGCTCGTCAGGATGCTCGGGACAATGGCGAGCAAGAGTCACTTGGAATCCTTCGCACTGCTACCTGGCGCTGCCTCGCGCGGTTTGGGCGGCCATCCAGATCAACGGCCCCGGCGTTCGAGGCGGTACCGACTGAGGTCGATCACCACGCAGGTTTCGCCGTGACGGTCGACGACCTTCACCGCCGCACGACCGGTGAGCACGCGGTAGAGCTGGCGTGGCGCCTCACGCATTGGTCACCTCCGAGCCGCTCTCGTTCGCCAGGACGTCCGCTGCACCCATGCCCTCAGGAAGAAACTTGAAGCGATG
>WHSP01000245.1 GCA_009380025.1 Gemmatimonas sp.
GTGCGTTCGACGCCGTGCGCACCTGGACCCCGCTCTCCTGGGGAACGGAGTCGGCTTTCCTGACACTGAATCCCGGCAACGACGATCTCGGGCCGGAGCGATCCCGGGAAGTGGAGGCTGGCTTCGAAAGCGCCATTCTGAATGATCGCCTGACGATCGATTTCACTGCGTACCATCAGCGGACGGCGGACGCTCTGCTCTCCGTCAACACGGCACCGTCGGCCGGCGATTGGGCGAGCCAGCTCCAGAACGTCGGCGAACTTCGGAACCGTGGGATTGAGGTGTCGGTCAACGGCTCCCTGATCCGTAATGCGAACTATCAGTGGGACGTAGGGGTGAACTACTCCAGCAACGAGAGTGAGGTCGTTTCCCTCGGCGGAGCGCCTGAGTTCGGCACCGGCGGCGGTACCCGGATCGCCGAGGGGTATCCGGTCCCAGTCGTTCGAGGCGATCGGATCCTGAATCCGGACGAGAAGGCACCGATCGAATACGAGCAGAACCACTTCTACGGGCCCAACACCCCGACGACCATCGTCACGCCGAGCACCACTATCACCCTCCCAGGACAGATTTTGATCACGGCTCGCGGCGAGTATCAGGAGGGACACTTCGTCCAGGACGGCGCCACCACCTGGTCGGCACTTACGGGCGCACCTCTACCACCCTGTTTCGATGCGTACGTCGACATCGACGCCGGAAACCTCGACAATCTCACCGCGATGGAGAGGGCGTGGTGCGTTCGAGAGAACCACCGCTCGGGGTTCTACGTCTATCCCGCGGACTTCTTCAAGCTTCGTGAGCTGAGTCTTCAGGTCCCCGTCACGCGCTTCGTCCCCGGTTCGACCCGATCGACCCTCACCGTCTCCGGCCGCAACCTCTTCCGTTGGGTGAAGGACGAGTTCCGGGGGTGGGATCCCGAAGCCGGCGGTTGGAACTCCTCGAACAGCTTTGCCAGCCAGATCTGGGAGAACCCCGCTCCGGGCAAGATCCTCACTGCTTCCCTGCGCGTCTCGTTCTGACGCCGGAACGCACCGACTGGGATCCGATACCTGAGGCCAACGATGATGATATACGAGAAGAAAACGACGTCGCGAGGCGGCACGACCCTGGTTCTGGCGAGCTTCGCCGCGCTGCTCGGAGGGTGCGACTTTTCCGTCACCAATCCCGGGCCGGTGGATGACACCTTCCTCAACGACCCGGCCGCGTTCGCCTCCATTGTCAACGGAATCCCGCGACAGATCAGCGGCGCGTTGAACTGGATCGCGGTGGACGTAGCCGTCCGCACGCGGGAGTTGCACGCCACGCAGGCCAACGAGTACGTGGGGGTCTACATCGAATCACACCTGGGAACGGTGAACCCCAGCTTCGACGCCGGCTGGACTCCGGCGAGCGACGCCCGCTGGACGGGCGACGATGCGATCGAAAGGATGACCGAAGTGCTCGGGGATGAGGCCAGCGAGAACGCCCACGTCGCAGAGGCCAACCTCTGGACCGCCTATGCCTACCGGCTGATGGGCGAGTACTTCTGTGAGGTGACGGTCGACGCTGGCCCGGCGATGCCCGCGGCGGTGTTCCTGGAAACGGCGGTCGATCGCTTCAGCGCGGCCATCGATATCGGAGCGGCCGCCGGGTCGTCCGATTTGGTGACGGCGGCCCGAGCCGGGCGCGCCTCCGTCCTGGTCGATCTCGGTCGCTGGGACGAGGCGCTCGCCGACGCCCAGCAGGTGCCGACTTCCTTCAGCTGGACGCTGCCCTACTACCGCCAGGGCGACTGGCGCTACTACAACGCTGTCCACTGGTATAGTGCGGACGAGCCCTATCGCTCCCTGTCCGTCTGGAACACGCCGTACGAGACCTATTACCTGGAAACCGGCGACCCGCGAACGCCGTGGCAGGACCATCCCGACGAGCCCTTTGGAACCGGATCACTCCAGCCGTGGGGACCGGTGCCGTGGTACACGCAGGAGAAGTATCCGTCGCCCGAGTCGTCCATCGAGTTGTCCAGCGGGGAGGAGATGCGCCTCATCGAGGCGGAAGCCGCCCTCCTGGGCGGGGACGCCGACGCGGCGATGTCGATCATCAACGATGTTCGGGCCGGCGTTGGCATCGATCCATGGCCCGCACCCGCCACCCTCGAGGAAGCGTGGTCGCTCCTCAAGCGCGAGCGGGGCATCGCGCTCTGGTTGGAGGGACGCCGCCTCGGCGATCTCCACCGCTGGGCTCAGAACGATGCCCCGGGAGAGCTGGCTCGCGAAGAGCTCGGCCTCACCGAGGACGGCCCCAGCCTCGCCGGCATGGCTACCTGCGTCGGCATTCCCAACTCCGAACGAGACGCCAACCCGAATCTCGATTCTCTTTGAACGACAACGACGGGTCTCACGCTTCGCGTGAGGATTTGTATGCAGGGGCCGAGCGCAGCCGGAGTGGTTTCCAAGGAGATCCTACTGTGAATCAGCTGACGGAGAGCTACCTATGCCCGGTAGATACAATAAGGACCTCGGACTGAACCGGAAGATCTCGCGAAGGGATTTCCTGAACGGCATGAGCCTCGCCATCGGTGGGTCCCTCCTGGGCGCCTGCTCGACCGACGTACCCGGGGTCATCTCCCGCCCCGGCCCCGGGTACTATCCGCCGACCCTGACCGGCATGCGGGGCAGCCACGACGGGTCCTTCGAGGTCGCACACCAGCTCCGCGACGGCTCGCTTGGGCCGCTACTCGCCCAACCCCTCGAGACCGGGGAGGTCTACGATCTCGCCGTCGTCGGGGGCGGCATCAGCGGGCTCTCCGCAGCCTACTTCTTCCGCCGCGCGGCTGCGCCCGACGCCCGGATGATCGTCCTCGACAACCACGACGACTTCGGCGGCCACGCGAAGCGGAATGAGTTCCATCATGACGGACAGATGTTCCTCCTCAACGGGGGAACGATGGAGCTCGAAGCGCCGTCACAGTACAGCGCCGAGGCGCAGCAGATGCTCCGCGAACTGGGCGTCGACCGTCAGCGGTTCTATCAGTCCATCGAGCCATACCGCGATCACTATCGAACCCGGGGGATGGGATCCGCCACTTTCTTCGATCGCGAGACGTTCGGTGCGGATCGCTTGATAACGGGGTACAACCAGCGCCCGTGGAAGGAGTTTCTGGCGGACGCGCCACTGGCCCCCAAAGCGAAGGAAGACGTCGTTCGGCTATACGAGGCGGAGATCGACTACATGCCGGACCTGGGGGACGCCGAGAAGAAGGAGCGATTGGCGCGGATGAGCTACCGCGACTTCCTGCTCGGACCCGCCGGCTGCCACGAGGACGTGGCGAAGTTCCTGAACGCACGCTCGCACGGTCTCTTCTGTATGGGGATCGATGCCGTGCCGGCATACTACGCCTGGAATATGCACTACCCGGGGTTCTCCGGTATGAAGCTCGTCCCGCTGGTGCCGGAGCACCTGATCGACGAGCCGGGCGGACAGCATGGCCGAGAGAACCCGGACAGGGCCGACGAAGGCGATCCGACATTGCACTTCCCCGACGGCAACGCGACGGTCGCGCGGCTGCTCGTGCGGTCGCTGATCCCGGCGTCCGCACCGGGGAGCACGATGGAGGATATCGTGACGGCCCGCGTCGAGTACGGCCGTCTCGACGAGGCCGATTCGACCGCCAGGATCCGGCTCAACAGCACGGTAGTGCAGGTCCGACAGGGGGCGGACTCGGCGGAGGACGGCGCAACCGTCGAAGTGATGTACATTCGGAACGGGCGCGCCGAGCGAGTTCGGGCGCGGAACGTCGTCCTGGCATGCTGGAACTATGTGATCCCCCACATCGTGCCCCAGCTGCCTGCGCCGCAGAAGGAGGCGCTCGGGTACGGCATCAAGGCGCCGATCGTCTATACGAGCGTGCTCCTGAGGAACTGGGAGGCCTTCGAGCGGCTCGGCGTGAGTAACGTCTACGCCCCGGGAAGCTACCACTCCAGCTTCAACCTCGAGGATCCCGTCTACGTCGGCGACTACCAGCCGCCGCTCGAGCCGACGGACCCGGCGATGGTCCACATGGTGCGTACGCCTTGCGCACCAGGGCTGCCGCGCAAGGAACAGCACATCGCCGGTCGCAACGACCTTCTGACCACTCCCTTCGAGACCTTTGAACAGAACATCCGCGATCAGCTCGCGCGGACCCTCTCGGGCGGCGGCTTCGACCCCGCCGGCGATATCCTAGCCATCACCGTCAACCGGTGGCCCCACGGCTACACGTACAACTACAACTCGCTCTACGACCCCGTAGAGTGGGCGCTCGGGACACCCGATGACCGCGCATTCGTCGTCGGGCGCCAGCGCTTCGGGCGAATCACGATCGCCAACGCCGATGCCTCCGGGAGCTCCCACACCGACGGTGCGATCAACGAGGCCTACCGCGCCGTGAACGAGCTCCTAGACGACGTC
>WHSP01000246.1:0-4002 GCA_009380025.1 Gemmatimonas sp.
TGATCGGCGTTGCGAGGATCGCTCCGAACTGACCGGGGTTTGTGAGGGTGAACGTCCCGCCGCTGACGTCGTCCGGCGTCAAGCGATTCGATCGCGCCCGGCTAGCGACATCGGCGATCGCTTCGGCCATGCCACCCAGGTTGAGGCGATCGGCGTTCCGAATCACCGGGACGATCAGCCCGTCTGGCTCCAAGGCGACGGCGACTCCGAGGTGAACCGAGTCGTGGAGGACGAGGTCGGACCCGTTGATGGAAGCATTCAGAACCG
Organism: Gemmatimonas sp.; assembly: GCA_009380025.1. Classification (GTDB taxonomy): domain Bacteria; phylum Gemmatimonadota; class Gemmatimonadetes; order Longimicrobiales; family Longimicrobiaceae; genus WHSP01. The sequence goes on from WHSP01000246.1 coordinate 268, forward strand.
GGAACTCCTTGAGGCAATCGCAGACCGCGCGCGCGATGAATGCGAGGTAGGTGAGACTGATCCCGTCGTCGGCGTATTGCTGCTTCAGCTCCTGGCGCCGAGCCACGACTCGATGGAGGTCCACCTCGACCACGGTGGTCACATGCGCCGACGTGCGTCGGCTCTCGAGCATGTGCCGCGCGACCGCCTGTCGCATGCTGGACATCGGCTCGCGCCTCGAACCGGCCCGTCCCGCATCCTCTCCAAGCGCCTCCTGGGCACGTTGGTATGGGGAATCGCTGTGCAGTACGGGGCCGGCCTCGGTGTCGACCGGCTTGGATCCGGCGCCGTTTCCGTCGATCAACCCGATGATGTCCTGCTTCCGAATGCGGCCGCCCACGCCGGTTCCGGTCACCACCGAGAGATCAAGACCGTGCTTGGCGGCAATGCGGCGGACCACGGGACTGTAGAAGCGCGACCTGGGCCCAGGATCGACGGGGGAGTCGCTCCGCTGGGGACCCGCACCTCGACCCGACAAGGATTCCTCCGCGCCCTCACCCGATGGCGGGGCAGAGAGGCCGCCCGCAGACGAGTCGATTTCGGCGATGACCGTGCCGACCTCGACGACAACTCCGGCCTCGGCCAAGATTTTCATCAGCGTTCCGCTTACTGGAGCCGGAATCTCGACGTCAACCTTGTCGGTGGTCGCGTCGCAGATCGTCTCGTTCTCGCTGACGGAGTCACCGACCTCCTTGCGCCATTCGATGATCTCGCCCTCGGCCACGGAGACTCCCATCTGGGGCATGGTCACTTCGACTGTCTGTCCGGTCTCAGTAGTCAAGAAGATCTCGCGCGGCCTCACGAATACGTTCAACGCCGGGCAGAACCGCCGCCTCGAGTGGGGGAGAGAACGGAATCGGCACGTCAGGCGCCGCGATGCGCCGGATCGGCCCGTCCAGCTGTTCGAAGCAGTGCTCGGCGATGAGGCTGGCCACCTGAGCTCCCGCCGCACAGGTTCCATTCGCTTCATCGACGATCAGAACCTTTGAGCACCTCCCGGCTGTTTCAACGATCGCGTCCACATCCAGGGGGACGAGGCTCCGCAGGTCCAGGATCTCGATTGACGCGCCCTCCAGGCTCTCAACAGCCTCAGTCGCAGCCTCCACCATCGCGCCGTACGTGAAGATCGCGAGGTCGTCACCCTGGCGGACTCGCCGTGCGGTGAACGGTGTTGCGTAGGACTCCTCCTCGACTGGCCCCTTGGTGCGCCGATAGAGGTGCTTGTGCTCGCAGAAGACCACCGGATTCGGATCCCGGATCGCCGATGTCAGCAGCCCCTTGGCGTCGGCGGGGGACGACGGCGCCACGACCTTGATGCCCGGAGCGTGCATCAACCAGGCCTCGGGATTCTGGGAGTGGAACGGGCCGCCGGCGAAACCGCCACCAGTTGGCAGGCGAATCGTGATCGGGGCGGCGAGACCAAGCCGGTAGTGCAGCTTGCCGGCGACGTTCACGAGCTGATCGAAACCACAGGCAACGAAGTCGGCGAACTGGAACTCGCACACTGGCCGCAGGCCGCTGATCCCCATGCCCACTGCCGTCCCGACGATCGCCTCTTCGGAGATCGGTGTATCGATGACCCGATCCTCGCCGAACTCGTTGAGGAAGCCGCTCGTGACCTTGAACGCCCCTCCGAAGCCGGCGACGTCCTCGCCCATCAGAACCACTGACGGGTCTGTCCGCATCTCCAACCTCAGTGCGTCGGATATCGCCTCGAGGTAGGTGAGCTCACTCATGCTGCGGCTTGCTGGACCTCGGAAGCCGAGAAGCCACTCCACGGCGCCTCGCCGAGCCCAAGCGTGGCGCCGGATTGGTCTTCGCAGAAGACCCCGCTCGTCGCCTCCTCAGGATCGGGCATCGGCATCGCCAAGGCGGCTTCCGCCGCCTCAGCCACCGTCTCCGAAATCTCGGTTCGCAGGGAATCGACGTCGAGCTCAAGGTCGCGCCGAAGCCGCTTCGAGTAGCGGTCGATGGGATCACGTGAGCTCCACTCCTCCACCAGCTCGGTGGGGACGTAGCTCATGTCGTCATGGGCACCGTGCCCGTGCATCCGCATCGTCCTGCACTCGATCAGCGTCGGCCCGTCTCCGCGCAGCGCCGCTAGCCGAGCGTCGTGCGTAGCCTCGAACACCGCTTCGACGTCGTTGCCGTCGACGCTTCGGGCCTCGACGCCGTAACCCCGAGCCCGCTCCAGCGGAGGAACCGCGTACTGCTTGTTCGTGGGCGTGGAGTAAGCCCAGCCGTTGTTCTCGAGAATGAAGATCACCGGCAGCCGGTAGACGCCTGCCCAGTTCATTGCCTCATGCCAGTCGCCGACCGAAGTCGCACCATCGCCGAAGAAGCTCACAGCGCACCGCTCCTCCCCGCGAAGCTTGAATCCCATCGCGAGCCCAGTGGCGACGACCATCATGTCCGGGAGCATCGAAACCATCCCGAGGACTCCAAGACGGCGTTCTCCGAAGTGGATGTTCCCTTCTCGGCCGCCACTGACGCCTTCGGCTCGGCCGAGGTACTGGCCGAAGATCGCTTCGACCGAGGTCCCCTTGACGAGATGCGCGCCCATGTCCCGGATCAGCGGACAAACGGGATCGCCTGGACCGAGCGCAAAGGTGGCGCCGACGGAGATCGCCTCCTGGCCTCGGCCGTCATAGAACGAGCCCGGAACCTTGCCTTGCTTATAGAGCGCCAGCCCCTTCCCCTCGACGGCCCGCATCAGAAGCAGATAGCGAAGCAGCGCGACGCGATCGTTGCTGGTCAGGAGCTCGGATCCCCCAGGCCTCGCGTCAGCGTCGACATTGTTCGCCCCCAGGCCCATTTCGCCGATTCCTCCGCCCGTACTAGCCATCAACGGGCAGAGTACGAGCGCGCACGGGACGCGACAAGCGACGGACGGCGGAAATCAAGTGTCTAAGATCCGACATATGTCGGAAGAGCGTCACGAGTGAGGATGAAACGCAGGATTTCGGCTCCCGACGGCACCTCCGATGAATGAACTGCAAGAACTGATCGACTCCCTGGCTGTGGAGACGGGCCGGTTGGTCGGGCTGGACGACAGCAACTTCGGCGCTCTCGTCTACAGCCCTCACCCGGATGACGTTGACAAGGTTCGGCGTGATTCGATTCTGCACCGCGAGGCGCCCGCCGAGGTGACGGCTTGGCTCGAGGGACTCGGACTCCGGAGCGCCGAGCAAGCGGTTCGGGTCCCCGCCAACGAGCGCTATGGGATGTCAGCTCGAGTCTGCGCTCCGGTCCGAGCGCACGGGCTGCTCCTCGGATTCTTGTGGGCTATCGAGGAACCCGAACCCATGGCCCCGGCGGAGATCGTTGCGACCGAGCGGTGTGCCGCGAACGTGGGCGAGGCCCTGCACAGACTGCGGACTGAAGACACCGAGCACAGGAAGCAGGAGCGGCGGCTGCTGAAGCAGCTGACCGGACTGGCCGAGGAGCCCAGCGTCGATTCAGAGAGCAATTTCGAGCTCCTGCCTCGGGCGGAGAAGTACGCAGCTATCGCAGGGCAGGTCCTGCCTGGAGGGGACGATGGTTCTCGGCCCGATCGCACTCCCTCGATGGCGGCAGCCTTCGAGCGGGTCCGCAGGCGGGCCTCCCCACACCGCATGCTCGTCGCGCCCCACGGGGAACAGATGGTGGCGGTCGTCGCGATTGACACGGCGTCCGAACTCGAGCGATGGAGTAAGG
>WHSP01000246.1:4012-4404 GCA_009380025.1 Gemmatimonas sp.
GGAGCTCAATGAAGCTTCCGTGGTGGCGAAGCGAGAAGACGGGACGGCGATCGCCATCGGAATCGGGTCCCCCCGGGCTGATCTGGATCAGCTCGCGGAAAGCTTCGGGGAGGCCGTGCTCAGTGCGCGTGCGGCGATAGCGGTTCCGAGTTTGGGTCCGGTGGCGGAGTGGCGGCGCCTCGGCGCCTATCAGCCGATCGCGAGCATGCTCGGCGGGGCGGATCCTCAGGCCGGCGTTCCGGATTCGATCTGGCGGTTGCTGGACGCCGATGAATCGGGCGTCCTTGTGACCACGCTTGAGACCTACCTGGACCGGGCCTGCGATGCGGCTGCGGTCGCAGCATCGATTCCACTTCACCGCAGCAGCCTTTACCACCGCCTCCATCGAATTG
>WHSP01000247.1 GCA_009380025.1 Gemmatimonas sp.
CGCACGGAGACAAGGCTCCGCAGCAGCGGTTCGGCTTCGAGTCCAACGGAACAGACCAATGCCGGAGGATCCAAGTCGGGGCTCAATGTTGGTGGAATAGTTGCGTGAATCTACTTGCGGGACTCGAGCCGGCAACGCGGCCGGCCGGTAGGGTTCCGCGCCGACCAGCGACCAACGCCGGAATCCCAGAGACGATCATGCACGCCCGGTCGAAGATTCCCAAGCCCTACCAACTAGCCATCGTACTATGCCTCCCCCTCATGGCGGGTTGTGGCGCGCCACCTCCTCCGCCGCCCCCGCCGCCTCCGCCGGCGCCCGTTATCGGCGCCTTTGCCAGCCCTGTCGTCTGGACAGCCGAAGCCGGTGTGCGGCTCGACGTCGGGGACGACATGCCCCTGGTTCTCGAGCGTCCGTTTATACCGCTCATAACCGTTGGAAGGGATGACCTGGGTCTTCTCGTCCAGTGCGATTCGTGTGAGGGAGAACCCATCGGGTATGTCGACGAGGGGTCCGTCGTCTACGAACCGCTCCCTCCCGAGGTCGCCGCATGGGGGTCGCTAGCGGAGTTTGCTTTGTCGGTCCGCGAGGCCGCGGCCAGTCGCGACCTGGACGCTCTCCGAACTGTCATGGCGTTCGATTTCACCTCATCCCTGCTTGGACCACAACACCCGGACGCAGCCTTCGCCGTCTGGCGCGACGAATCGTTCGCCAGCCTGGACGGCGTTCCCTCGTTGTTGGCAGATGGGCTTGCGCCCCTGGACGACGGTATCTGGTCGGCTCCGCTCGCGTTTATCGAGGATTTCGACTATCGCGGGCTCCGTCTCGGCTTTCGCCGGTCCCGCGATGGCCGGTGGGAGTGGCTCTACCTCATGCGCGGAACGACCCCCTGACCCGGGTGCCCCCGCTCGCATCTCTTGTGGAGCAGTCCGTACACGTACACGTTCCCGTTCCCGTTAAGTCTCCGCGTCGGGAACGGGAATGGGCTAACCCTCTTGCGTAGATCTAGTCAGTGTACAGGGTATGGCCGTGGCCCTCCTCGCCACGTACGAATCCGGCGTAGCCGTTATCGGGATTGCCACCGTTCTGGAGCTCACGATCGACAGTGCCCGGGCCACGATTGTACGCAGTCAGTGCCAGATCGGTATCGTCGTACTTGTCGATGAGTTGGCGCAAATAACTGAAGCCGATACGAAGGTTGGTCTCGGGATCCCGTAGCTGGGAGCGAGTTACGTACGGCTCGACCCCGCCGGCGGTCTTCGGCATGAGCTGCGTGAGGCCGACGGCACCTACCTCGCTCGTCGAGCTGTTCTTGAACGAGCTTTCCGCACGCACCAGCCCGAACGCAATCTCGGGTTCGATCTGGTTGGCCGTCGCCATGTCGTAGATACTCTCCGCCAGCTCGCGACCGAGACCGAAATCCGAGTACCTTTGAAGGCTCTCCTCGATCGTGCCCTCACGATCGTCCCTGCCGTCCTGTTCGGCCTCCTCCAGATCCTCCCAGGCCTCCGTCACGTCTGCATCGGTCGCAGCGAATGCGGTCACGCCGTGGGCGAGAGCGGCCTCGTGCGATGGATCCGCCCGAAGGACCTCCTGGTACCGGCTGACCGCGATCGGTGCGGCCGCACCCACCAGCGCCAGACCGATCAGTCCATCCCGGACCGGACCCTGCCGAAGTGCGTCAAGTGAGCGTCGCGATCCACTGGTCCTTCGCCGCTCTACCTTGAGATCACCATCGTACGCACGTCTGTAGCGTCGAGAGACCGCCAGCTCCGGCGGCAGCCCTCCATCGTAGGCACGCGGCCACCGTCGTCTCGTCCGTCCCGTTGAATGACGGGGATAGGAACAGGCTCGTTCGCACGGCGGTGTTCGTCGTCGTCTGCATGCTTCCATTCCGTCGAGCTCCGGCTTCGGGTCTGCGGCGCCTCGTCCCCTTCCCTCCCGGCGGCCCCAACGAAGCTCCTCAAGTACATATCCACAAGCCTGTTAGAGCACGTCGGATGCCAGCCGGAGAAGTACGCTCAGACGTGGATCACAACCCGGTCGAGCTTCGCCTTGCGGCGCGGTATGAGCCGCTCCACGACGTCCGCTCTCCGACGTAACTCGAGTTGTGCTCGACGTAGCTCCCGCTCCTGTCGCTCAATCGTTGCGCCGATGAATCCGGCGGAGGCGAAGGCGAGCGAACCGAGCGGGCTGGGAGGTTTGCCGTCCGTGGCGAAGAGGTCGTAGGCGAGGAGGACGCATCCCGTAGCCACCGTAGCCGCGTCCAGGATGCGAAGGGCGGCGGTGGTTCTTTCAGACGGACGGCGGATTTGCTCGACGTGCGCCAGAGCGGCGAGAGTCCCGATCAGCGCCGGGGCCCAAGCGAGCGGTGTGGGTAGTGGGTGGCGGTCCGGTGTTTGGCGCGTGAGATGTCGTGGCGCGGTGGTGTGCGCCAGCGTCGTTTCCGCACCGGTTGCGAGGAGCAGCTGAGCAGCGGCCGCGCGTAGGAAAATCATAGGCTCGGACACCGCCTCGGGGTCTGATTTCCAGGCCATGCTGTCTCCGAGTCCTCGAACGCGATTGAGCTTCATCGGGAGTTCCTCCAGTGGGGTTGGAGTGGCCGGGGGTGCAAGCGGCAGACCAGATCCCAGGAGTCGATTCGACGCAGTCGGCGCGCCAGTTGCCACGCATCCAGGGGAGGCTCAACTTCCGAAGCGTTCGAGTCGCCGACATAGCGAATCCGATCCTCCCATGCGTCGACGAGAAAGGCTTCTGGCGGTGGCCGCAGTCATCCTCCTGGCGGGGACGCTCAAGCTAACCCAGCAGGTGTACCGCTGGGTCGTTTTTGCCGACGAACGCACGCTCATCGGCCGGGTCGAGGAACAGCTCGAGGACGCCGCCCTCGGAATCATCCAGTCGCAGATCTCCGCGGACTCGCTACGTCTCCTCATCGATACGCTCGACGCCGACCTGGAGTCGCGGCGCGAACGGCTGGAACGCTACGAGCCACCGGCTCTGCAGGAAGGCATCTCCCGATCCACTGAGTCCTCGCTCCGCGCCGACGTCGCGCGCTACAACCAGCGGATTGGCGAGCGCAACGAGCTCTTGCTCGCCTGGCGCGCGACGGTCGATAGCAACCACGAGTACGTCGAACGTTACAACCTGCTGGCCGATAGTGTGCGTATCCTCGCAACGAAGATGGGCGAGTCGTACTACCCAATCTCGAGCCCCGCCGAGATCGCGGAGCGGCGAGGATTCCCCGAAAACGAGCGACGCTACCCCTAGTGTTGCGTCCCTCGGGACGTGTACTGCTAGCGATGTCGAAGAAACCAGGGAAATGGGCGCGCGTCGGAAGGCCGGAGGACGGCTTCACCTACCTTCGAGTCGATGGGAAACCGATCCAGAGTGAGACCGCGTTGCGTAGGATCCGCTCGCTGGCCATTCCCCCAGCCTGGACTTGCGTCGAGATCGCTCCCAACCCCATCGCCAAGGTCCAGGCAATCGGCTACGACGCGGCCGGTCGCCGGCAGTATCGATATCACTCGGAGTACGTGGCACGCCGCTCGATCCGCAAGTTCGGAAGGCTACTCCCGTTCGCCCGCTCCCTTCCCAGTCTGCGATTCGAGACCAATCGCCACCTCAAACAAAGCGATCTGAGCAGGGAGCAGGTCCTGGCTACGATCGTCAGGCTCATGTGCAGAGCGTACTTCCGCGTCGGAAGCGAGCGGTATGCCGTGAAGAACCAGACGTTCGGCATCGCGACGCTGGGGAAGCAGCACCTGACGATCGACGGGAACAACTTGATCTTCCGCTACGTCGGTAAAGGAAGGATCGACCAACGGCGAGTCGTGGCCGATACTCCGCTGGTCGAAGTGGTCCGCGACATCCTCGAGCTGCCTGGCGGCCGACTCTTTCGCTACGTACTCCCTTCCGGTGTGGTCAGGGATGTGACCGCCCCTGACGTCAACGGCTATCTGCGCGACATCCTGGGCGAGCGGTACACTTCGAAGGATATCCGAACCTGGGGTGGGACCGTGCGGATGGCGACCGTTCTCGCCGACATCGGACCCGCTGAAACTCAGAGGGCCGCTGAGCAGAACCTCGTCCTTGCCTGCAAGCTCGTAGCGACGGAGCTCGGCAATACACCTTCAATCTGCCGCAAGGCGTACATCCACCCAATCGTTCTCGAGAGCTACCTCAGTGGGGAGACCATCGACGGGGTGATGCGCAAGTCCCCGCGACCCATCGAGGCAGAATCCCCGATCGACTACTATCCCGAGGAGGCCGCCCTGATGAGACTCCTGGAGCGCAACGAGACCTACCTGTGAGGGTGGTCAGAATTCTCCCCGCCCTCCCTATAAGGCTGTTTGAAAAACAGGCTGCGCGAAGGCCGAAGAGAAATCGTGCAGGTCAAGGCGCGCG
>WHSP01000248.1 GCA_009380025.1 Gemmatimonas sp.
ATCTTCGACCGGAGATCCGCAAGCTTGCGCATGTGGCAGCTATGGATTGCACGGCCACTCCCACAAGGGCACTGCGATCTCGGTCGGAGCTTGCGACGCGACAACACCCCGATGAACCGGACGATCACGGGCACGTCCGTCGTGTGCAGCATTTCACTGTACGCTTCGATGATCCCGAGCGCCCCGTGGCTGCGTTCGCCGAACAGCCATCCGCCGGTGAGCTCGAAATGCGTCTGCCCCATGAAGAAGCTCCGTACGGGGCCGGACAGGAACTCGCTCATGCCGAGGCCACGGGCCCAGTGGCGCCATCGCTCCCCCGGCGCGAAGAGGCAAGCACGACCGCTCGGGTACATGTGGCGATCAACCACCCAGGGGATACGTCCGCCGACTTCGTAGACATCCGGGATCCCCCGCGGATAGTCGCTCGGCAAGACGACGGCGATGTCGTAGCTATCGATCACCTTGGAGCCCTCGGCGAGCAGCAGACGACCCGAGAGGCGAACAGTCCCGTCGTGCACCTCCACGACGAAGTCCGGGTGCGAGGCCGCCACCTCCGCCTGAACGGAGGCGGCGAGCCTCGCCAGTGCCCCTGACATTGCGTCAGCCCTTCGCCCAGGGCTGCGACCGAACGGAGGCCGCAGCCGCCAAGCGCTGAATCGCGGCCGCACGGGCCGCCCTATCCTGACCCTCGACCGGGCCAAAAACCCCCTCCCAGCCGTCGCGCTCCACCTGCTCCAGAGTAGCCCGGGCCGTGGTCTCCAGATTGAAACGCACCGCGTCGTTCAGGAGCTCGGAGAGGTCGTTGCCGTAGGGATTCGCCGGATCCTCGATCGTGAGCTCCTGGACACGGTCGCGAAACTCCGTCATGACGTGCTCGAGCTGATCCGCCAGCTCCCGCGTCTTGCGCCCACGGAGCAGGTCGATCGCGAGCAGCTCCAGGGCGAAGGTCTTGATCCCCACGTGCTTCCGGCGCGCCCAGAGCTTCAGGAGTCGGATCGCGGCCACCACCCCGCCGCCCCGCACATGAGCGATATGGGTATCGAGGTTCGTCTTGAGGTACGCCTTCTCGCCGGAGGTCCTGTAGAGATGGACGTCGCCTTCGTTATCCTCCACGAAGCGCCCAGGCACGACGTCGATGTGGAAGTCGACCCGGACGTCGTCACGAGAGTAGAGCCGGATCGCAGAACCCTTCCGCTCGGTCCAGTACTCCTCCTGCAGTGCCTTCTCGACAGCTTCAAAGATCGTCGTGAGACTGGATCCGGCACTTTCGTCCCCCGCCGCGAAGTAGCAGGTGAGATCCAGGTCATATGACTCGCGGTTCATCGTTCCCTTCGCCTTCGACCCGCCATAACGAATGCTGACCGAGTTCCCGAACTTCCGGCGGAGCAATCGCTCGACATCCGCACGGTGCTGACGAAGCGCGCTCATCTCCGCACTGTCGTTGGCCAACTCCTGGTCCCGCAGGACAGACTCGAGGTACTCCTGCTTCGTAGCCACTACTGCCTCCATGACCCGGTGAAAGTAACGGTCCTACTGCTTAGCGTGAAGGTAACACTCCCACTCGCGCAATGCAACAGGTGAGACTCAGTACTCCGTCTACTGTCTGCTGGTATGCTCGAATCTTAGATTCTGCGCCCACAGCCGATCTACGCTTGTACCGGCGCCCTTAACGGCGATCGGCGGCCAATCTTTGGCCGCCGATCCTCGTCGTCACCCGCTGCAAAACGCGCTGAACCTGTTAGGGGAACTCGGTGAATGCGCCCCCGCCCTCCGCGGGCCCAGCACCTAGACTCTACCGATTCTGTTGCTTTGAGCGCCCGCGGCGCGAATGCATCACAGCCCCGTATCGCGATATCGCGATACGTATCCTGCACTCCGCATCCTTCCCCCGGTGGCCCACAGGAAGGACACTATGGGTTCGCAGCGGTGGCCCATGGAGAGGACAGTCTCTGGTGGGCTCTGTCGTTCTGAGTGCCGCGCCATGCTCGGGATTTCGACTAGGATGGCGGCGTCACCGTTGCGCTTCGGACGATTGATTCCTTCGGCTCCGAGTCAGGCGGCGACGACCCGGGCATGCGCGATCTCATTCCGATGGATCGGCCGCACTTCGTCGGCCATGACGGTGGCTACGGCGTACGTCTCGCCGTCGAGCGTCACGAACTCGACTTCGAATCCCCGCCCACCCTCGTGGATCAACGTGACGGTTCCAATGTCACCGGGTTCCAGGCTCAGCGCCTCCAGGCGCTTCGTCAGGACCACGCGATCGAGTTCCTTCATGATTCGCTATCTCCGCTTGACGGGATATGCAGTGACGAGCCTCGGTGCGTCAGCCGCCCAGTCGATGAACCACACGGCGCGAACCTCGGGTGTCCGACCGTCCGGAGCGTGAAGGATCCCCTCCACAACGTATCGTACCCCGAACGCCGTCTCCACGGTTTCGACTAACGGGTTCTCCGCCGCGTGGCGTCGGAGCGCCTCGGCCAGCTCGTGCCATTCGCGGGCCGTGAATCCGTACCCGGAGAAGAAGCGGGCCTTGCCACGTCCGTCCGGATGCGCTTCGGAGAGCAAGTAGGCGACGACTTTCTGGTCTGAGACTACCCCGCGCTCAGCGTTCGGCAGCCGCACTTCAGTCACGACGGCCCGCAGGTACTGGCCGCGCGCCGTCTGCCGGGGCCGCGGCGTCGATATTTCGCAGCATCAGGCTCGGCACGGATCCGCTCGAGGAGGACGGATGCCGGCGCTTCGGTAAGGTCCTGGCCAAGGACGAAGCCCCACGATCTCATTCGATAAATGTCAGACACCGTTCGCGACTTCATCGGCGTTTAGATTCCAAACACGGACTCCTTTCGGCGCTGCAGCGAGTCGAAGTCTCATACGGAGCACTACTGCTCCTCTGAAACCCTTTGCGGCGCGCTCGCAACGCCTACGACCGCAAGCCTCCGCCGAGTTCGACTAGACTGTCCAGTTTCACCGCCGCCCGCTCCTGCATCCCTCTCGACACATGTGCGTACACATCGGCCGTGAGGGCAAGGGTACTGTGCCCGAGCCGCTCACTCACCACCTTCAGATCCTCCCCTGCCGCGAGCAGCAAGCTCGCGTTGCTGTGCCGCAGATCGTAGATCCGCATCCACGGCAGATTCGCCGCCTTCAGCACGTTCCGGAAGTGCCACCGCGTGTTGTCCTGCCGGAGCAGCCATCCCACCTCGGTAGTGAACACCAACCCCTGATCCTCCCACCCCGGCCCCGCCGCCAGCCGCTCCTCCGCTTGGCGGCGACGGTGCTCGCGTAGCGCCTCGATCGCCACCGTCGGCAGCACCACCGACCGCCGACTTTTCTTCGACTTGGGTGGAGCGAAATACATCTCCCGGCGCTCAACATCGACGAGCACGCGGTTCACCTGGACGGTATCGCCGCGGATGTCCTCCCAGCGGAGCGCCAGCGCCTCCGACGGCCGCAGCCCGCCGAAGAGCAGCACGCACCAGTAGGCGTACAGCCGATTCTCCGCCGCGGCGGCGAGGAAGGCGCCGATCGCCTCCACTCCGATCGTCTGCCGCTCCTCCCGCTCCGTCCGCGGCAGCGCCTTCTTCACCAGCCGGCTCCGGGCCGGGTTCTCCGGGATCAGGCAATCCGCCACGGCCTGCTCGAGCGCGTTGCGCAGCACCTCGTGCGCCTTTCGGACTGTTCGGGGGCTCAGGCCGCGATCGCGCAGCTTCACCAGCATCGCCCGGACCTCGATCGGAGTGACGCTCGCCAGCTTCAGCCGCCCGAAGTTCGGCCGCACGTAGAGCCGTAGCGCCTCGTCGTAGCTGTGCAGCGTCCGCTGGCGCACGCTCGGTCGCACGACCGTCTCGAGCCAGACGTCGAGGTACTCGTCGACGGACTGCTTCGGCTTCACATGCAGGCGGCCGGTGTCCCGCTGCGCCAGCAGCTTCCGGAGCTCCTGGTCGGCCTCCCGCTTGGTGCCGTGGACCGTCTGGTTGATGTACGACCGCTTCCCGTGGGCGTCGCGGCCGGTAAACACCCGGACGCACCAGGTGTTCTCTCCGCGTCGGATGAGCTGACCCGCCATCGCGACCTCCTCCTGCCGGTGATGCTGTCTCGCTGAAGTACCGCCTCCGCCGCTGACCCGTTCGAACTGCAGACCCTTCGCTTCGCTCAGGGTGACAAATGCGGGGATTCGCAGTATGCCGCGGCACACTTTGGCACACAAGTGGCACACAGATGCCGAGCGGGCCCGCCTCAATCGAGACGGACCCGCTTTCTGTAATCTCTATCACATCAAACACTTACATCTAGCGGAGGGCCAGGGATTCGAACCCTGATGGGCTTGCGCCCGCCGGTTTTCAAGA
>WHSP01000249.1 GCA_009380025.1 Gemmatimonas sp.
CCTTTTGGCTCTGGCCGCCTGCCAAATGCTGAAAAAATGCTAAAGTGTCGGGACAGCACCACCATACGGTGAGCGGGCCCAGCACTGATTGCGGGGCCCGTTTTTGTATATGAGCGAAATCTCGCGGTCCATGTCCGAACAGCGATCTCCATACCTCGATGCCCTCCGCGAGCGCGTCCTCGTGTTCGACGGAGCGATGGGCACGTCGATCCAGCAGTACGACCTGAGCGCAGCCGATTTCGGGGGTGAGGCGCTCGAAGGGTGCAACGACCATCTTGTCATTTCGCGCCCCGACGTAATCGAGGAGATCCATGTCAGCTTCCTGGAAGCGGGGGCGGACGTCCTGGAGACGGATACCTTCCGGTCGAATCGGATCACGCTCGCCGAGTACGGGTTGGGCGAGGAGGTGCGGAGGATCAACGTCGCGGCTGCGGGGTTGGCTCGCCGGGTCGCGGATCGCTTCGCGAGCGCCGAACAGCCGCGGTTCGTGGCGGGCTCGATCGGCCCCTCTGGTTTCCTGCCCTCCGCCTCGGATCCGACCCTGGGCAACATCACCTTCGATGAGCTGGTCCCCGTGTTCGCCGAGCAGGCGAGCGGCTTGATCGACGGGGGTGTGGACGTCCTCTTGATCGAGACGTCGCAGGACATCCTCGAGGTGAAGGCGGCCATCTTCGGGTGTCGCGAAGCGATCGCGGCTACGACCCGTACGATCGCCCTCCAGGTACAGGTGACGCTCGACACCGCGGGCCGGATGCTTCTCGGCACCGAGATCGGCGCGGCTCTCACGACACTCGAATCCCTCGATGTCGACGTCGTTGGGTTGAACTGCTCGACAGGGCCGGAGCACATGCGGCAGCCCGTCCGTTTTCTCGGCGAGAGCTCCCGGCTACCGATTTCGGTGATTCCGAACGCCGGGATCCCGCACAATGAGGGAGGGTGCGCCGTCTACCCCATGGAGCCAGCGCCCTTCGCCGAGCAACTCGAGGAATTCGTCCGAGAGTTCGGCGTTTCCGTGGTTGGAGGATGCTGCGGCACGACGCCGGAGCACATTCGCCAGCTCGTCGATCGCCTTCGTGGGGTGAAGCCGCGAGCTCGGTCGGTCGTACAGGTTCCGCGGATTTCGTCAGCGATCCGCGCCTTCGATCTCGTCCAGGAGCCGCGGCCAACCATGATCGGGGAGCGGGTCAACGCCCAGGGCTCGCGCAAAATGAAGCGGCACCTCCTCGAGGACGACTATGACGGGGTGCTCGAGGTCGCTCGCGAGCAGGTCGACGGCGGCGCACATGTGCTGGACGTCTGCGTCGCGTTGACCGAGCGACAGGACGAGGGCGACCAGATTCGCATGGTCACCAAGCTGCTCTCCCAGTCCGTCGAAACGCCGCTCTGTTTCGACTCGACGGAATCCGAAGTCATCGAGGCGGCGCTCAAGCAGTGCCCCGGCCGCGCGATCGTCAACTCGATCAATCTGGAGAATGGTCGCCAGCGTGTCGACGACGTGCTGCCGCACGTCGCTGCGCACGGGGCCGCCGTCATCGCCCTGACGATCGATCGCGACGTTGGTGGGATGGCGAAGACCGCGGAAGCGAAGCTCGAGGTCGCGAGGAAGATCCACACCATCGCAACCGAGGAATACGGTCTCGCTCCGGATGCGCTCATCTTCGACGCACTGACCTTCACCCTGGCCACGGGAGACGAGGAGTTCCGGCGCTCGGCGATCGAGACGATCCAGGGCATCCGTGCCATCAAGCAGGAGCTCCCGGGCGTTCTGACGACGCTCGGCGTTTCCAACGTCTCATTCGGGCTGCAGAAGCACTCGCGAGCAGTGCTGAACTCCGTATTCCTCTACCACTGCGTCGAGGCCGGGCTCGACACGGCGATCATCAACCCCGCTCACGTCGTGCCCTATGCGGAGATCGGGGAAAAGGAGCGGAAGCTCGCGAACGACCTGCTCTTCGATCGTCGGACGGAGGACTACGATCCACTCGCGGCGTTCATCGCGCACTACGAGAACACGACGGTGGAGGAGGTCGCGGCGGTCGATCCCACGGTCGAGATGGAGCCCGAGGAGGCCCTCCACTGGAAGATACTCCATCGGAAGAAAGAGGGGGTGGAGGATTTGATCGACCGTGCCGTCGAACGAAACGGTGCGGTGCCGGTGCTGAACACCGTACTGCTGCCGGCGATGAAGGAGGTCGGGGACAAGTTCGGGGCGGGTGAGCTGATCCTGCCTTTCGTGCTCCAGAGCGCGGAGGTGATGAAGAAGGCGGTCGGCCGCCTGGAGACGTACCTGGAGAAGAAGGAGGGGCAGACCAAGGGCAAAGTCGTACTCGCGACCGTCTACGGGGACGTGCACGACATCGGGAAGAACCTGGTCAATACGATCCTCACGAACAACGGCTACACTGTGTTCGACCTGGGGAAGCAGGTTCCGGTCAACACGATCATCGAGAAGGCAGAAGAGGTCGAGGCGGATGCGATTGGGCTGTCGGCGCTGTTGGTCTCCACCTCGAAGCAGATGCCGCTGTGCGCACAGGAGCTCCACCGGCGCGGGCTGGGTTATCCGCTCCTGGTGGGCGGTGCGGCGATCAACCCGAGCTTCGTGAGGTCCGCGGCGGTGATCGATTCGGAGGCGGAGCACGTCTACCCGCCGGGGATGTTCTACTGCAAGGATGCATTCGAGGGGCTAGCCGTGATGGATCGGCTGGCGGCGGTCGAAAGTCGCGACGATTTCGTCCATGCGCACAACCGGGGGATGCTCGAGCGGTCGAAGGCGTACGCGGAGAAACGCGCGAGGGCGGACGCACTTAGGCCCGAGTCGCGGATCGGTGCCACTGTGGGGGAGGCCGACGTGCCGAAGCCGCCGTTCTGGGGGGTCAAGGCATTGGATCTGCCGGTGGACGAGGTCGTCGACTGCATCGACCTCAACACCCTCTATCGGATGCAGTGGGGGGCAAAGAACCTGAAAGGGGAGGAGTTGGAACGGGTGCTGCGGACCGAGTTCGAGCCGCGCCTCACGCGATACACGCGCGAGGCTCGGACGCAGGGTTGGCTCCGGCCGCGGGCGGTTTACGGATACTTCCCCGCGGCTCGCGTCGGCGACGAGGTGGCGGTGTTCGATCCCGCCGACCGGACCCGGGAGCTCGGCCGCTTCAGGTTCCCCCGGCAGGCGGATCGCGAGCACCTTTGCCTCGCCGATTACTTCCGACCGCCGGAGGATGGATTGCCCACGGACGTGGTCGCGCTCCAGGTGGTGACCAGCGGCGAGCGGGTGGAGCAGTTCATCGCCCAGCGCAACGCCGGTGGTGATTACAGCGAGGGGTACTATCTGCACGGGTTCAGCGTCCAGACCGCCGAGGGCGCGGCCGAGTGGATCAACCGCCGGGTGAAGGAGGAGCTGGTGATCACGAACGGGCGAGGACTTCGGTACTCGTGGGGTTACCCGGCGTGCCCGGATCTGCAAGATCACGAGCTCGTCTTCCAGCTGCTGGGGGTCGAGAACGCCATCGGGGTGAAGCTCACCAGTGCCTGGCAGTTGGATCCGGAGCAGTCGACGGCAGCAATCGTAGTGCATCACCCGGCTGCGAAGTACTTCGCGGCGTAGGCGGTCGGTTTGCCAATCTCTCAACTCGGGAGGAGTTCATTTCAGCACGAAGCCGGCGAGTAGACAGCGCACTGCCCGCGAGGACACTGAGCGTGTGGGTCACGACGATCGCGATCCTGGTGGTTGGTGCGGTGTTGGTCTTCGTGGCGATCGGCAGGGTAGAACGGCAAAGGATCGCCCGGCTCGAGGCTCTTCGGCTGGGCGAATCGGCCGACGCAGTGACGGCTCTGCTCGGCGTCGAACCCTCCGTCTGCTCGAACGAACCGCTCGATCACCTGCGGGGCAGCTTCCCGGAAGGATGGCCCGTGGCGGCCGTGGACGTCGCGCTCGAGGAGCTGAGAGCGGAGACGGCGGAGCGGTGGGTCTACCCGGTAGGGACGTCGACGGTTGCGCCCTGCCTGGGCGACGAGCCGCGAACCGAGATCGGGGTAGCCGCCGACAGCAGCGTGTTGTGGAGCATTTCGGTCCTCGGTCGTTCGCCCCTCCAGCTACCCTCGGGGTTCACCCCCGCAGGGGTCGAGCTGCCGGTTGGGAGCTCGAACTGAAGAAAAGGCCAGAAGGCCGTTGATAAATCGCGCAGCTCTGCGTTACGCTTCCTCGCCGCTCCCTG
>WHSP01000024.1:0-319 GCA_009380025.1 Gemmatimonas sp.
GGTGTCGTTCCGCTACACATGTGGCTCCCGCTGGCGCACCCGATCGCCCCAACCCCGGCGAGCGCCGTGTTGAGCGGGGCGATGATCAACGTCGGGCTGCTTGGTTGGGTGCGATTTCTGCCCCTGGGAGAGGTGGCTGAGCCTGGCTGGGGGTCGATCGTCGTCGCGTTCGGTGCCACTGCGGCCTTCTACGGTGTCATCGTCGGGCTTACCCAGAAGGATGCCAAGACGGTGTTGGCGTACTCGAGCGTCAGTCAAATGGGAATCATGACCGTCGCGTTCGGGATTGCACTAGCGGAGCCAGCCGTCGCGCTCCCCG
>WHSP01000024.1:329-39202 GCA_009380025.1 Gemmatimonas sp.
TGCGACTCGACGGGTCGTGCTGGCCGGCCTGGCGTACGGGGCAGTTTCACTCGCCGGGCTGCCATTGACCAGTGGATACGTAGCGAAAGGACAAATGAAGGCGCTGTCACGCTACCGGGGGCGTTGGAGAGCATGCTCCACCTGTTCTTGCCCCTCACTGCGGCAGCCACCACGCTACTCATGCTCCGGTTCCTCACGGTCGTCGCGGTCGCGCCAGGGAAGAGTCAGGCAAGGCCATTGACCGTGGGGCTATGGGGCCCTTGGCTCGGGCTTCTGGCCGTAGCTGCGATTCTGGCCTGGCGACTCCCGGCGCCAGACTTCAGCTTGACCACCGACCTCGTTCCGATCGTCCTCGGTGCTCTGGGTTATGGCCTCTTGGTCCTTGCGTTCCGTCACTGGCCGCGGTTCGAGTCGAGCCCGATCATCCCCCCCGGTGACATTATCGGGCCCATCGAACGCACGGTGGAAGGCCTTTCCGACGCCCTTCTCGTTCGCGATCGCCTGCTCCATCAGCGTCTGATTCCGACTATCGCCAGCCACTGGTACCGGCTGTATTCCGAGACTGATCCAGACGACCGTTTCCTGCGCGCCGAGTTCGCCCTGACTCGCTGGACCGTTGGGTTCTTCCTGGCCTTGCTTATCGGGTTCGCCATCTTCGGGATCTTCTTCCTGGCGGTGCGATGAGTACCGTCGATGTGCGAGCGTTCCTCATCCGAGTCGCCTGGTCAGGACTGCTCTGGATCATCCTCACCGGCGGCCGAACTGAGGATTGGATGCTCGGCGTGCTGGTCGTGATGGCTTCCGCCTACGCGAGCCTCCGCATCCTTCTCCCCTCGGTCTTCTTGCTGTCGCCTGTGGGAATGATACGCTTCATCGCCGTTTTCCTGGCGTACTCCTTTCGGGGAGGTATCGACGTGGCCATTCGTGCCAGCCGGCGTTTCCCCGATATCGAGCCCGGATTCGTCCACTACACGACGGTTCTGCCGTTCGGAGCTTCCCGGACGTTCTTTGTCGCGGTCATCGGGTTGCTGCCGGGCTCGCTCACCGCGCGCCTCGAGGACGATCGATTGCAGGTGCACCTCCTCAATCGGCATGCGGACGTCACGCCGCAACTCAGGTCTCTGGAAGAACGGATCGCCGACATGTTCCGCGACATCATCGACCAAGCGGAAGTGTAATGCTCGGGCCGAACCCTCGGAGGGAGCGCGGTACGCTGCCGCCGCGTCGGCACGTCCAACGATTCCGATCGAGGCGATTGTTTCGTCCTGCCGAAAGTCGCTGTCAGTCAGGGTGAAGGGGCGCCCGGTCTGGAACTGCATCCCGACGGGCTCGAGACCCGCCCGAACGGTCACTGCAGGCTCGAGGCGATCCATCTTGCCCAGCGCCGTTCAGGTCCCTTAATTGGGTATCTTGCACGCCCGAGGAAGTCCCTCCAATCCCCTTCCGCCGGAGATCCATCCATGAGATTCTCTCATCTCACTCTTGCGTCGATGCTGCTCGGCGTGATCGTCGCTTGCGCCGCCACCACGACGGGTGGGGGTGACAACCCCAACGTGCTCACCTATGAAGAGCTGCAGTCCGTGACCTCCTCGAACTCGGCGTATGAGGCGATTCGCCTCGTACGGCCGCAGTGGCTGCGGTCGCGGGGTGTCTCCAGCTTCAGTGGCGAGGCCGATCCCATCGTTGTTTATGTCGATAACGTTCGGTATGGCGAGGCCGAGGCGCTGCAGTCCATGAGCCTCCCGACCGTGGAATCGATCGAGCGGATCGACGCGACGTCGGCGACGCAGCGGTGGGGGACGGGCCACGCGGGGGGAGTGCTGGCGGTCACGACGCGACGAGGTGGTTAGGAGGGTTATTGGCGATCAGCGATCCGACACCCGCCAGACCGGCTGGATCGCTGATCGCCAATCTCGATCCGCTTCGGTCTAGTCATTCCCCGGCCAGCCGGTTACACTACAACTACGGCGCCGGGTATGATGAGCGGGCCGATGAGGGTCGGCATTCTCTCGCAACTGCGGTGGCCCGCAACCCGGAGAATTGCAACGGCTGTCGAGGAGGATTCATGAGAAAGCCAATCAGCAAGCACGGATTGCGTCGTGCACTCGAGCGCGTACACGACGAAGGACATTTTGAGTACCGAGCCCCAGTGGGCACAGTGGTGGATAAGATCTGGCACGAGCTCGAGAGGAAGAGCTACGATGCCGCTCGAAAGAAGCCGATCACGCGGGAAACGGTTCGTCTGTCATCCCCTCCCGAATTCGAGCGGGAGGGAAGAAGCTAGCGCACGTCGGCGCAGGAAAATTTGTCGCATCGAAATCCGGAGCGGAGGGAGCGTAGGAAACCCGGGAGCTCCCTCCGCACCGAGTTCCTGTTCTACCTGGCCTTCCTCGCGGCAGCGGCGCTGCTGCTCGCCCTCTTCACCGCGCGCGTTCTCGACCGATCAGTCTCCACGGCACTCGCGCCTGCGGGGGTCGTGGTTGGCGTGGTGGTCGTCTTCGTGCTGCTCGTCGACAACCTACTGAAGCGATGGATGTTGAAGCCGCTCGACCGGATCGGGCAGAGCGCCGAGGCGATCGCGTCGGGTGACTACGAGCTGCGAGTGCCGGAGGAAGGACCGGCGGAAATCGCATCTGTGGCCAGGGTTCTCAACCTGCTCACCGATCAGCTCCTCCAGAACCAGGGCAGACTAGCGGAGAACGTTCGATCACTGGACGAGACGAACCAACGTCTGACGGACGCACATCGGGAGCTCGTTCAGTCGGAGAAGCTCGCATCGCTCGGGCAGCTTGCGGCAGGCGTGGCGCACGAAATCGGGAATCCGCTGGGCGCCATGCTCGGCTACATCTCCCTTCTCAAGCGCCGTGGAGGGGAGACGGAGATTCTGGAGGGCCTCGATCGGGAAGCCCGACGGATCGACAGGATCGTTCGAGGTCTACTCGACTACGCCCGCCCGACGAGCTCGCATCGCGAGCCCCTGGATGTGAATGGCTCCGTCTACCGCGTACTCGAGCTGCTTCGGGGACAGGGATGGCTCGCCGAGGTCGACGTTCGGCTCGACTTCGGTCCTGACCTCCCCCCCGTCATGGGCGATCCACACCGACTGGATCAGGTGTTCGTCAACCTGCTCCGGAACGCTGAGACTGCGATGGAAGGCAAAGGCAAGGTGACGATCATGACGCGGGTCGAGCGCTACTCACCCGACCGCCCTGCCCCCGTGCGCCGGGCTGACGATCCGCCCGGCGTAAACTACTCGCACCTCCGAAGAGCGCTCGGTGGATCGGTTCGCGCTGCTCCGACACTCGAGCGAAATCGGGAAGTCGTACGTATCGTCGTCATCGATTCGGGGCCGGGCATTCCGGACGATCGGCTCGGATCTGTATTCGATCCGTTCTTCACGACCAAGCGGCTAGGAGAGGGGACCGGGCTTGGGCTAGCGATCGTAGCCGGGACGGTCGCCGACCTTGGCGGACGGGTCGAGGTATCGTCGTCTCAAGCAGGAGGCGCCACCTTCAACGTGTGGCTTCCGACAGTAGTGAAGGCGGAATGAACGCACCCCGGGTGCTGGTGATCGACGATGAGGCGGGGCTTCGCCACACGCTGGAGCTCATCCTTCGTGATGAAGGCTGCGAGGTACTGACTGCCCCCGATGGCGAGGATGGGTTCCGGATCGCCATGGCGGACACACCGGAACTGATTCTTTGCGACATCCGGATGCCTCGTCTCGACGGTCTGGGCTTCATCGATCGATACCGACAGGAGGGTGGCAAGGCCCTTATCATCCTGATGAGCGCGTACGGTACGATCGACACCGCCATCGAAGGCATGCGGCGCGGTGCCTACGACTATATTTCCAAGCCCTTCGACGCCGACCAGGTGATCCTGTCGCTTCGCAAAGCCCAGGAACGCGAGGCCCTGCGTCGGGAGGTCCGGCGGTTGAGGGCGCAGATCGATGGCGAGCAGGGCTTCGAGGCGGTCATCGGGCAGGCCCCCTCCTTCCGGGAGGTGCTCGGCGTCGCGAGCCGTGTGGCCGCCTATCCCACGACCGTACTCCTCACGGGCGAGAGCGGAACGGGCAAGGAGGCCGTGGCCAGGGCGATTCACAAGAGCTCGCCTCGGGCCTCCAACCCTTTCGTAGCCATCAACTGCGGCGCCATTCCCGAGAACCTCCTCGAGAGCGAGCTCTTTGGTCACGAGAAGGGTGCGTTCACCGGGGCCGAACGAGCCCGTGAGGGTCTCTTCAGCGAAGCCGACGGTGGAACGCTGTTCCTCGACGAGATCGGGGAGCTGCCGCAGTCGCTTCAGGTGAAGTTGCTCCGGGTACTTCAGGAGCGCCGCGTCCGGCCTGTGGGCGGGTCCCGAGAACGGGAGGTGGACGTTCGGGTCATTGCCGCCACCGCCCGGGATCTGGCCGACGAGGTGGCCACCAACCGCTTCCGAGAAGACCTCTACTACCGGGTCAACGTCGTCCACCTGCACCTGCCGCCACTGCGAACGCGCCGCGAGGACATCCCTCTCCTGGCCCAGTACTTTCTCCGGCGGAATGCCGAAAGGCTCGGCGTCTCCGCCGGTCCGATCGAGCCGGAGGTCATGTCCCTCCTCGTGCGCTACACCTGGCCGGGCAACGTGCGGGAGCTCGAGAACGTCCTCGAGCGTGCTCTCGTCCTCTCCGGCGGCGAGATCGCCTCGGGGCATCTGCCCGAGCACGTGCAAACGGCTACCTCACCCTTCCGCATCGCCAGCGACGGCGACGACTTGTCCGTCAAGCGACGTCTGCCCGCTCTCGAACGGGAGCTCATCGCCCGGGCCCTCGGCCGTACCGAGGGCAATCGGACCCGAGCCGCCGAGCTCCTCGAGCTCTCCACGCGCGCCCTCACCTACAAGATCCAGGAGTACGAACTGGACTGAGCACCCCTTCTTTTGCCGTCCCGCCTCTCTCCTTCCTCTCACTCTCTCGGTACGACAACCATGGCTCGCCACGCCCCTTCATCATCCGAGGGCTTCACACTCGTGGAGCTCATCATCGCCCTGCTCATCGCCGGCATTCTCGCCGCTCTCGCCATCCCGAGGATGCAGGGAACCGTACAAGAAATCCGTGCGCGCAGCACGCTGAACCAGCTCAGCTCGGAGCTCTACTGGGCGCGAATGCTGGCTGTCGAAGGCGGAGCTACCGTTCGCCTCGTCCTGCACTCGGACGGCGATTGTGTGCGATCAGTCAGCACCTTTCGAGACGAGCCGGACGGCGGTCGGCGGGAGCTCACCAGGGCGACGGTTGGCTCCGTCGGTCCGTGCCTCCGCCACAACGGCGACTCCTCTCTCGTGTTCGACGGGCGCGGGATGCTTCGGCCACCCGCCCGCACCTTCTCCATCGAGAATGGCCGCGTCACGGAACGGCTGATCCTGTCCATCGCGGGTCGACTCCGCCGGACCCGTTGAGCAATTCGACTCGCTGACCACCGATCGCAACCGTCGTGAATTGCGTGGATTCGTGCAAGATGCGGCAGCGATTGCTGCGTCAACTCGTGGCGTCCGCACGTAAGTCGTTGCAAAACATCATGGACATTGACGGGCACGAAGGTTTCAGAGCCTCGCAGGACGATCTGACGGAGGTCACCATGGCGACTGGTGGATTGCGCAGTGAAGACGGGTTCTCGCTGGTCGAGGTGGTCGTGGCGATGGTCGTGCTCGCGGTCGGTTTGCTTGCTCTGGAGTCGGTGGGCCTAGCCGCGGCTCGGTCGATCGCGCTGGCCGACCGACAGAGCGGCCACGCGATCCTCGCGAGCGATTCGCTCGAGGCGGCCCTGTATCAGCTTCGCAGCGGGGTCATCCCCGTCCAGTTCTGTCGCCGCGATCTGCCTTTCGGCGATCACCTGTCCCGCCTCGTCGACCTCACAGATCCACTCCTCGGCCGGGTTACCGTTCGGGCGATCCCGGACCCTGCCGCGAACGATCCACGTTTGAGGGAACTTGAGATCTCGTCTTCCCTGTATCTCCCCACTGGGTTGTCCGGCCCTCCCGCGGGCGCTCCGTGCTGACCAGAAGGGGTTCACCCTGGTTGAGCTGATGGTCGCGATGGCGGTTGCCGCGGTCATCGTCACGGCGCTCTTCCAGTTCATTACGGCGGAAGGGCGGTTCTTCGAGCTCCAGAGCGCCCACCAGGAAGTACAGCAGAATACGCGCGTAGTGGTCGAGCTGATCGGTAGCGAGCTGAGATCGCTACCGCCCGGGGAGAGCCTGGTACGGGCCGCGGCCGACTCGTTGACCATCCGGACGGCAAAGGTCTGGGGAGTCGTCTGTGCCCTCGGCGGCGCTACCACGCTGGACGTCGTGATGCCAGCGGTCCCGGGGCTCAACTTTACCCAGAACTCGGGTTCGGGCCTGGTGGTCAACCTCGGGACGGAAGAATTGCCTGTCTGGAGCGACCCAGTTCTCGTGACGGCGATCGGCGAGCCGCTGGACGAATGCGCTGGAGAGAGGCTTTCGGCTCAGGCTGAGCGGAGGACCTTCTCGGTTGGGTCGATGCCTCGCAAGGACACTCTGTCCATCGGCGTCGGGAACACACTCTACCTGTACGAGCAGGTCACTTATCGGGCCCACAGGTCGGAAGGAGTGCCGGGAATGTGGATCCAACGCCGCATCGGCGACTTGCCAGCGAGTACCAACCAGCCGATGGCTGGCCCAGTCGACGAATCGGCAGGGCTACGCTTTCAATACTTTGCCGGAGCGACGCCGCTCGCGACACCGATTCTAGAGTCCTCGGCCCGGTCTGCCGTAACGCACATTCTCCTGGCGGTGGAGGCGGTGAGCCAGACGACTTTCGGTGCGGAAGAAGTCGCCAGGTCCGATACGGTCGTCGCCATCCTGCGCAACCGGAGGTGAGGATGGTCACGCGAAGACGGGAAGGGGGGAAGGTGGGATCTCGTTCCGTCCGCGACTCCACGACTCCGCGTGAGACCGAGGGGCTGGACGAGCGAGGCGTTGCGCTGCCGCTTGCGCTCTTCGGGCTGCTGATCGTAACGCTTCTGGTAACGTCGGGGCTGTCGACCGCCACGACGGAGTTGGCCCTCAGTAGAGCGCATCAGAACGGCGTCTTGGGACTCTATACAGCCGATGCGGTGGTGGAGGAGTTCGTTGCAAGCCGCGCAGCGACGACGGAGGACCCCGGGGGAAGTCTGGCCAGTGGTACGTTTCCGATCGAGATCGAGGGGATGAATTATTCGGTGAGGGTTGCTGAACTGCACCGAGGCGCGCCGAGATCGCTCTCCGATGGCTCGTTCGAGCGCGGAGCGACGTACGCGGTGGTCGCTGTCCCGGAGGGCAGAGCCGGGCGGAGCGTCGGAGCGATGGTCGACGCGATCCGGACGGCGCCGAAGATCTCATTCGACGTCGAAGCGGGCCTGACCGTCGGCGCGAACGCCACGGTTGGCGGCGGCGGCACGGTCAGTGACGGGTCCAACTCCGGAGCGGCCTGCGATAGTGCGTCGGCCTCTGCGGCGATCCATCACCCCGGCGGCACCACATTCACCCTGGAGGGAGGCACGCTCGAGATCGTCGGCTCAGTCATGGAGGACGAGCGCGACGCGGCCGAGCTGATGGGTGACATCCTCCACGAATACAGGGTCGAGGAGCTGGCACGGTACGCCGAGATCCGATTCGGTCCAATGTACTCTCGGGACTCCTTCAGTAGCGCGTTCGGGCCTCGTTTCAATGCGATCGATGCGGCCTATCGGTGGGGTTGTCCGTCTCAATTGATTTCCACCTGCCCGAGAGAACAGAAGGTCCCCTACACGTCAGTGGCGATCGATGCGAACGGTGGCACCGTCGAAATCTCGGGTGGCCATGGACAGGGCTTTCTCGTGATCCGAAATGGCGACCTGAACATCGGAGGCGACTTCAGCTACGGCGGCGTCATTGTGGTCGAAGGTTCACTCCGAATCGCCTCGACTCCTCGCCTCGAGGGAGCCGTAATCGCGTTAGGCGACGACGCGGTGATCGCTCCGAGCGACAATGCTCCGACGGATGGCGGGTCGGTGATCCGGTTCAACCGTTGTCTGATCGCGGAAGCGCAGCGCAAGCTGACTATCGATTCCCTCGATCGAACCCCCCAGGCAATTCCCAGCCCGACCTACGCCTGGTATGAAGTGGTGCGCTGACCACGCGATGATCTCAACGACCTGTGGTTGGCTCGGAGCGTACCAATCGCGTAGCCGGCGCTTTTGTTTCACGCGAGCGGATCCGAGAACTGGCCACAGACGCAGGGCTGGATGATGGGCATTTTCCCTCGAGCCAGGCATACCGTCGGTCTGGACATCGGGAGTCGCCTCGTCAAGGTCGCCGCGGTCGATCATTCGGGCGACGAGCCGCGGCTGGTTCGGATCGCGGCCCTTCCATTGGCCTCCGACGCGATCGTCGAGGGAGAGATCATGGATCTTCCGCTCGTCACCAAAACCATCGGGGACGTCATCGGAATGCTTGGGATGAGGCCGCAATTCGTCGTGACGGCGATCGGCGGGCGCGACGTGATCGTGAAGAGAATTCAAATGGAGCGCATGCCGGAAATGGAGGTTCGGGAGGTGATCCGCTGGGAGGCGCAGCGGTACGTGCCCTTCGATATGGAGAGCGTACTGCTCGACTTCCAGGTGCTCGATCCGGAGGCCGAGGGTCTCCAAATGAGCGTCCTGCTCGTCGCAGCGAAGCGGGACCTCGTGGAGCAACGGCTGAAGCTGCTGAAGGATGCGGGCCTGGGCCCGGCCGTTGTGGACGTCGATGCATTCGCGCTCTTCAATGCCTTCGAGCACAACTATGCCTCTGCGTCTGCCGGGAGCGGCATCCTCGTGAATGTGGGACATGAGACGACAACCGTGGTCGTGCACGATCAGGGGGCCCCGACCACGACGCGCGACATCCCGTTCGGGGCGAAACAAGTGCGTGCCGATCTACGCCGGCTTCACGGTCTCTCGAGCGAGGTGGCGGAGGAAGTCGTCCGGGGGGAACGGTCCGGGGGAGCCGAAATGAATGAACTGCTCTACGAGCGCGGCGTCGAGCTCGCTCAGGCCATCGAACGGGCAATTGCGCTTCCACCGCGAGACGGAAGCGGTGGGCTACAACGAGTCAGCCTTTCCGGCGGCGGAGGGCGAATGCCTCACATCTTGAAGGCGATCGGTGATCGAATTCGGGTTCGCGTTGAGATGTCGAATCCCTTTCAGCGTCTTCAGACGGTGCCGGGGGCTGTTGCGGACTTGCCGGGCGATGATTCGGCCGCCCTCTGGATGCTGCCCGTGGGCCTCGCGCTCCGGGCACCCGTCTGATCCCGACGGGTGCTGATCGAGATCGATCTGGCGCGCCGGAGCGCGCCAGCGAAGCGGAAGTCAAGGTGGCTGCCGACGTCGAAGGCGCTGGCTTCCCACGCCTTCGGTGGCCGTGCGACTTGGACGATCGCAGTGTCAGTCGCCGTCCTTCTAACCGGGCTGACTGGTGCAGGCTATTGGCGGATGGGCACGCGTCAGCAGTTGCTGGAAGCGCGGGTCAGCCAGGGGGTGGTCGATTCGGTTCGGTACGCCGAAGCCATCGCGTTGATTCGCTCTCTCGAGTCGCGAGAGGATTCGATCAAACATAGAGTGGCCGTGGTTCGTGGCGTCGACATTCGGCGTTTCGTGTGGCCTCACCTGCTCGACGAGATAAGTGTTGCCGTGCCTCCATACACCTGGATCACCGACCTCAGCCCCCGCGAGCCCACTGATTCTCTTGCGACCGGTCCCGAGTTCACGATCCAGGGCAACGTCGGGTCAACGCCTGCTCTCACCCGGTTCATGAAAAACCTCGAGGGTTCGCCATTCATCGAAAACGTGAACCTGATCGCCACCGAACAGGTCGTCCTCGATGGCAGGGCCATTCAGCGGTTCAGCCTGGGAGCGCGATATCAAGAGCCGCCGACGGGTGTGATCGAGGCGGTCCCCATCGGCTGGGTCAACTGATGGGGCCGTCGACCGCGTCGCGAAACTGGCAGCGGATCCTGCTCGGCATCCTGCTCTTCGGTGGGCCCGGCTATCTCGGCTATACGTATGTCTACGTTCCGAAAGAGCGTGCGCTGACCGAGCTGGAGAGCCGAGTCAGCAACCTCGAGGCTCAGAACGGTGCCGCACGCGTCGTGTCTCGAGCGGCCGGCGAGCGAGACATCCGACGACGGATCGCCGCGGTCAGCGAGCTGCTGGCACGGGTCGAGGATCTGGTTCCTACGTCGGAAGAGCTGCCCGACCTGCTCGACGCAATTGCGACCGAGGCGCGACGAACAGGGGTGGATCTCGCCCTGATCCAACCGGTTGGCGAGCTCGCTGAGGAGTTCTATGTCCGTCGAACCTACGACCTCGCGGCGCTGGGCGACTTCCATTCCATCGGCGACTTCCTCACGCGAATCGGTTCACTTCCACGAATCGTTACGCCCAGCAATCTCCAACTGAGGGTGCGCGAGGCAGCCGTTGCCGCTGGAGGGCCGAAGCTCGAGGCGAGGTTCATCATCGAGACGTATATGCTGCCCGATACCTTGACAACCCGGGAGGTGGCTTCGTGACCGCGACCCGCCTGGTGCCCGCCATTGGCGTATGGATCGCCTTCCTCCCGTTCGGATTCGTCGAAGCGCAGGACGCAATGACTCCCGATTCCCTCCCGAACGCCCCGGCGTCTGCCGCCGATCTCGGTTATGAGCGGGAGGTCTTCCGCTATTCGCAGGGGAACCGACCCGATCCGTTTCGATCGTTGCTCCTCGATGGCGACCTGGGCATCCGCCTGGAAGAGTTGACGCTGAAGGGGACTGTTTACCACCCGGATCCATCCCTGTCCGTCGCAATCATCACACGGGAAGGCACCGATCGGCAGATCAAGGCTCGAGTCGGCGAGCCCGTTGGGGGCCTTCGCGTGCTTGCGATCTATCCGGATCGCGTCGACATCGTGATCGAGGAGTTGGGAGTCGCCCAGCGAGAGACCTTGCACCTCGTCAGGCCAGAACGGGAGCGGATTCGATGAGGCCTCCCGGGCCCGTGGCCTTGGTCCTGGCGATCCTGAGCGTGATTGCCGTTCCGGCCAGTGGGCAGGTCGGGTTCGAGCCGTTCACGACCGATTCAACGTTGAACGCGGATTCGCCAGCACCTGTGGCGTCTCAGCCCTCTCCGTCGTCGTTTGTAGGGATACAGGGGCAACCGCGCATCACGGTGACGTTCGAGGAGGTTGAGATTCGGGACGTTCTCGCCAGCTTCTCGGAGTTCACCGGTCGGTCGATCGTTCCTGGCGCCGGCGTCACGGGCCAAGTGACCGCGACAATCCGCGACCAGCCCTGGGACGTGGTGCTGGAGACGATCCTTCGCGCCTACGGTCTCGCCTTCCAGGAATCGTCGAGCGGCATCATCCAGGTCGACGCAATCGAACGTCTCCAGGAGCGGCAGACTCAGGAGCCTCTCGTTACACAGACCTATCGGATCAACTACGTGCCGGTCGAAGAGATCGCGGCGAGCCTCGAACCAATGGGCTCGGAACGGGGTCGGCTTTCCGTCAACCCTTCCACGAACACGCTCATCGTCACCGACGTCCAATCGGTACTCGATGGCATGAGCCAGATCCTCGAGCAGCTGGACGTTCGAACCCCACAGGTATCCATCCAGGCGAAGATCATCTTCGTGAATCGAACGGACGTCGAGGAGCTGGGTGTCACGTACGACCTGAGAGATTCGCGAAGTATCAGGCCCGAAGGTCTGCTCGCGCCGTCGGCCGATGAGGACGCAGGTGGCCCCGTATCGGGCATCGTTTCCCTGAGCGGCAACTCGATTTCGGCTCTGGGGAATGCGAGTGTTCGAGTTCAGCAGCCTCAGCTCGAGGCGATCCTGTCGCTCATTCTCGGCCGACATTCGCTGGGCACGTTCATAGACGCCCTGCAGGCCGAAGAGCTGTCCGACGTGCAAGCGGCCCCGCTGATCACCACACTGGACAATCAGGTCGCGGAGATCTGGGTAGGCGAGCGTACTCCGATACGAGTAGTCGACGTCGGGGTAGCGGGGGCCGAACCTGGGGGTGCGGGGGCACCACGCGCGACCGCCGAGCTCGTCGAGACAGGAATACGGCTTCGGGTCACGCCTCACATCACGGCGGACCGTCGGATCCTATTGCAGCTCCACGCCGAGCGGTCGAGTGCACAGCTCGCGGCCACCGATATCGGCGTTGTCTTCCAGCAGCAACAGGGGGCCACACGCCTGATGGTCGAAGACGGCGAAACGGCGGTGATCGGCGGGCTGACCGTCAACGAAGTGGTCTCGACGCGCACGGGCATTCCGTTCCTGATGGACCTCCCGCTCATCGGGCCGATCTTCCGCACCTCCCGTGACCGCGAACAGAAGAGGGACTTGCTGATCATGGTTACGCCGACGATTGTCGAGGAGCAGGCTTGAGTCTCCTCCGACGCCTTCCCTTTCGGCAGGACCGTCAGTATCTTCGCTCGGCAACGCAAGCGGCCGTTGATTAACCTAACCGAAACAGCAACTACGATTTACCTATAAGGCGCAGAGGACCTTCGCCAAGGATGTAGTTCTCTTCGTTCTCTGCGCCGCTGCGTGAAATCAGTTTTGGAATGCTTCGGATTGGTCCCGCAGCCTGGCGTGCTAACCGATGTTTTTTTCTTGAGTGGTACGCAATGTTCCGATTCAGCACTGCGGGTGAGTCTCACGGGCCCGTGCTCATCTCACTCATCGAAGGAGTCCCCGCCGGACTTCCCGTTGTCGCCGAGCAGATCGATCGCGAGCTCCGGCGGAGGCAGGGTGGCTATGGACGGGGTGGGCGCATGCGGATCGAATCGGATCGCGCGGACATTCGCTCGGGCGTTCGTCACGGTGAGACCCTGGGGTCCCCGATCGCACTCCAGATCCGTAACCGGGACTGGGAGAACTGGACGCTCGCGATGTCTGCCGCTCCGCTCGAAGGTGACGTAGACGAGGAGGACCTGCGACCGGTCTACTTGCCAAGGCCCGGACACGCGGACCTGGTGGGGGTACTCAAGTACGACCGGTACGATGCGCGGGATATCTTGGAGCGCGCCAGCGCGAGGGAGACGGCGGCCCGGGTTGCGGCGGGCTCGATCGCCAAGCGGCTCCTCGAGGAGATAGGAGTCCGAATCGGAAGCCACATCGTGATGTTGGGCGGGATCGAGGCGAAGCTCCCGGACGTAGTGCCGGAGGATCTGAATGCCTCGTCGGATGCTTCGCCCGTGCGGTGTCTCGATCCGGAGGCCGAGGGTCGAATGATCGAGGCGATCGATGACGCGAAGAGGAACGGTGACACGCTGGGCGGAGTGTTCGAGGTGGTGGTCCGTGGCCTGCCGATCGGGCTCGGGTCGCACGTTTCGTGGGACCGGAAGCTCGACGGCCGGCTCGCCGGAGCGGTAATGTCGATCCAGGCGATCAAGGGAGTCGAAATCGGCATGGGGTTCGAGTCGGGCGCCCGTCCCGGATCACGTGTGCACGACGAGATCGTGGTGGACGACTCCGGCTACGGCCGTGCGGGGAACGCGGCGGGCGGGCTCGAAGGGGGAATCACGACCGGTCTACCCGTCGTGGTTCGTGCCGCGATGAAGCCGATTTCGACACTGATGCGGCCCCTCCGCACCATCGACATACGAACCGGAGAACGGGGTGACGCAGTGCGTGAGCGGTCCGATGTTTGCGCCCTCCCGGCTGCCGGCGTCGTCGGTGAGGCGATGGTTGCGATCGTCCTCGCCAGCGCCGTCCTCGAGAAGTTTGGTGGAGACTCACTCGGCGAGCTGCGGCGGAACTTCGAGGCCTACCGATCATACCTCTCGACGCGGGTCAGCCCGTCGAGCTGACGAGGGCCGCATTCTGGACAAGCGCTCATCGCCGAAGGCCGGCAGCGGCCCTCACGAGCTCAGGTGGCGCCGCATCGTACTCGTCGGCTTCATGACGTCGGGCAAGACACAGGTCGGCAGAACGCTCGCGCGTCGACTCCGCTGGAGGCACGTCGACCTGGATCGAGAGATCGAACGAAGGACGGGGCAGAGAATCTCGGAGATCTTCGCCGCCCAGGGAGAGGCTGCCTTCCGAAGCCTCGAGGTCCAGGCCTCCGGAATCTTCCTTTCGGGGGATCGGATCGTGGTTTCCCCCGGCGGAGGGTGGATCACCAATCCCGGGGTGTTCGAGAGCCTGCCGCCCGAAACGCTCACCGTGTGGTTGAAGGTCTCGCCTGCGGAAGTCCTGCGTCGCCTCGCGCGTTCCCAAGCCCGGTCGGTGCGGCCGCTCCTGCGGCAGCCTGATCCGGCACGCGTCGAAGAGCTCCTCGCCGTTCGCGAGGCGTTGTATGCACGAGCGGCGATCGAGCTGGACACCGACCATCGCTCGGTCACGGATGTCGTGACCGAACTCTTTGAACGGATCCGGGCCAATGGCCACGGATCGAGCAGACCCGAACTGTAAGTATGGCTCCGAAGAAGGGGGCACCCCTGGTCGTCGTCGAATCGCCAACGAAGGCGAAGACCCTGCGCGGATTCCTGCCGCAGGGGTACCGAATCGCGGCCTCAATGGGGCACGTTCGTGATCTTCCAGAATCCGCATCGGAGATCCCCGCCAAGGTCAGAGGCGAGGAGTGGGCGAGGCTCGGTGTCAACGTGACCGCCGACTTCCAGCCTCTCTACGTCGTGCCGGGACCGAAGAAGAAGGTGGTTTCCGAACTTCGCTCGCTACTGAAGGAAGCCAGTGAGCTGATCCTGGCGACGGACGAAGACCGCGAAGGCGAGAGCATCGGCTGGCATCTCGTGCAGGTCCTCGAGCCGCGGGTTCCCGTCTCCCGGATCGTCTTCCACGAGATCACCCCCGAGGCAATCCGCGAGGCACTCCAGCATCCACGTCAGGTCAACGAAAACCTGGTCCGAGCACAGGAGACTCGACGCATTCTGGATCGCCTGGTCGGATATTCCGTCTCCCCTCTGCTGTGGAAGAAGATCTCGAGCGGGCTCTCGGCCGGCAGGGTGCAGTCAGTGGCGGTCCGGCTGCTGGTCCAGCGGGAACGGGACAGACGCGCCTTCAGGTCCGGGTCGTACTGGGACCTCAAAGCGCTCCTCGCGACGACCGACGAGTCGGAGAGCGCCTTTTCCGCGCAGCTCCTGACTGTAGGCGGAAAGCGGGTCGCCACGGGTCGGGACTTCGACGAATCGACGGGACGATTGATCGAGGGCCGCGATGTGGTGCTGCTGGACGAGACGGCAGCCGGTGACCTTCGGGCTCGGGTCGAGGATTCCGAGTGGAAGGTAAGGGAGACGGAGCAGAAGCCGACGGTCCGCCGGCCAGCGCCCCCGTTCACGACCTCGACGTTGCAGCAGGAGGCCAATCGCAAGCTGCGACTCTCGGCCCGTGACACGATGAGAATCGCGCAGCGGTTGTACGAGGAGGGTTGCATCACCTACATGCGCACCGACTCGGTGAACCTCTCGCAGCAGGCGATCGACGCGGCGCGGGGCCGGATCCGGACGCAGTACGGCGAGGAGTACCTCAATGAAAAGCCGAGGCAGTACACGACCAAGTCGAAGGGTGCACAGGAGGCCCACGAGGCGATTCGCCCTGCGGGTACCGAGATGAAGACGGTCGAAGAGCTGGGTCTCAGCGGCCGCGAGGCCGCGGTCTACGAACTGATCTGGAAGCGCACCGTTGCTAGCCAGATGGCCGAGGCGCGAGTCACCCAGATCTCCGCAATCATCAGCGCCGAGGACGCAACCTTCCGTGCCTCCGGCAAGCGGATCGAATTTCCCGGTTTCTTCCGAGCCTACGTCGAGGGGTCGGACGACCCGGAGGCGGCCCTCGAAGACCGTGAGGAGCCGCTCCCGGACCTGAGTGAGGGCGATCTGCTCGCCCTTCGGGAGCTCGAGGCCCTTGGCCACGAGACCCAGCCGCCGGCTCGCTTCACCGAGGCGTCCCTGGTCAAGACGTTGGAGAGCGAGGGAATCGGACGGCCGAGCACCTACGCAACGATCATCAGCACCGTCATCGACCGCGGCTACGTCGGCCGACAGGGCAACCAGCTCGTGCCGACGTTCACGGCTTTCGCCGTCACCGAGCTTCTGGAACGTCACTTCCCGTCTCTTGTCGACACGCGCTTCACGGCACGGATGGAAGAGGAACTCGACGAGATTGCGGATGGGCAGGCCGAGTGGCTGCCCTATCTCCGGCATTTCTTCCTGGGTCCCGACGGTCTCGAGAGCCAGGTCGCCGAGGGCGAGACGAAGATCGACCCGCGCGATGCCTCCACGATCCGTCTCCAGGATCTGCCCGCAACAGTCCGGATCGGCAAGTTCGGCCCGTTTGTGGAGTATGCTCAGGGCGGCGAGACCGTGACTGCGTCCCTTCCCGAGGGCATCGCCCCGGCCGACCTGAGCTCAGACGAGGTGCTCCGCCTCGTGAAAGCCAAGGCGGAGGGGCCCGACGTCCTCGGCCACGACCCCGAGACCGGGCTTGCTATCCTGCTGCTCACTGGCCGTTTCGGTCCCTATGTGCAGCTCGGTGAGTCGGGGGACGATGGCAAGAAACCGAAACGGGCGTCACTTCCGAAGGGCGTGCAGCCCGAAGAGATGACCCACGAGATGGCAGTGAAGCTGCTTTCGCTGCCGAGAACGCTGGGTAACCACCCCGAGACGGGCAAGGACGTCCAAGCCGGGATCGGGCGGTTCGGCCCATACGTAGTGCACGAAAAGGACTTCCGATCGCTGACGCCGGAGGACGACGTTTATACGGTCGGCTTCGAGCGAGCCCTCGATCTGCTGACCCAGCCGAAGCGCGGCACGCGATCGAACGAGCCGATCCGTGAAATCGGCCCGCACCCGGCCGACTCGGAGCCGATCCTCCTCTATGCTGGCCGCTATGGCCCATACGTAAAGCACGGAGGAATCAACGCCTCCCTCCCCAAGGGCGCCGATCCGGAGACCCTCTCGGTCGATGCGGCCGTTACCCTGCTCGCAGGTCGCGAGGGCGCGAAACGGAACGGCGGGCGGAAGAAGGCGACGCCGCGAGGGCGGAGTGGCGGGGCACGAAAGAGCAAGGCCAGTAGTAAGGGTCGCAGCAAGAAGTAAATGGCGAACCTAACCGTTGTCGGGGGCGGACTGTCGGGGTCAGAGGCGGCCTTCCAGCTCGCCGAGCGGGGCCACCAGGTCACGTTGCACGAGATGCGGCCGTTCCGCGGTACCCCGGCCCATCAGACTGATTTCCTCGGTGAGGTCGTCTGCACGAATTCGTTCAAGTCGGTCGATCCGACGAACGCACACGGCCTCCTCAAGACGGAGATGCGTGCCCTCGGCTCGATCCTGCTGCGTATCGCCGAGGAGGCCCGCGTGCCAGGCGGAAGCGCGCTCGTGGTGGACCGGCATGACTTCGCTCGCCGGATGACCTCGGCCATCGAGTCGCACCCGCAAATACGGGTCGTCCGGGAGGAGGTTGCCGAGCTACCTTCGGCGCCCTCGATCATTGCGACGGGCCCGCTCACCTCGGACGCCCTCTCCATCCGGATCCAGGAAACGCTCGGCGAGGCAGGGCTGGCGTTCTTCGACGCGATCGCCCCCATCGTCTCAGACGATTCGCTGGATCACGAGAGCATGTTCGCCGCCTCACGCTGGGGGAAGGGGGAAGGGGACGATTACCTCAACGCCCCGATGAACGCCGAGCAGTACACTGCTTTCATCGAGACGCTACGCGGCGCTCAAAGCCACGAGGGGTATGACTGGGACGCCGTTCCCTATTTCGAGGGTTGTCTTCCGGTCGAGGTCATGGCCGAGCGTGGGGAGGACACTCTGCGCTTCGGTCCAATGAAGCCGATCGGGCTGCGAGTGCCACAGTGGGGCGGGACGCGCGCGCACGCGGTCGTCCAACTCCGGCGCGAGGACAAAGCGGGACAGATGTGGAACCTCGTGGGCTTTCAGACCCGATTGAAGATCGGGGAACAGCGACGTGTGTTCCGCATGATTCCCGGGCTCGAGAACGCCGAGTTCCTACGATGGGGGTCCATCCACCGCAATACCTATCTCAACTTCCCGGCGCGACTCACGCGCCACGGGTCGTTGCCTGACCGCCCGGACCTGATCTTCGCTGGCCAGCTCACAGGTGTGGAGGGCTACACCGAGTCGACGGCTGTCGGCATCCTCGCAGCCGTCAACCTCGATCGCATCGCCAGGGGGCTCGAGCCGACCGTGCCGCCCCCGACGACGATGCTCGGTGGATTGATGCGATACCTCGCGGAGTCCGACCCACGGCACTTCCAGCCGATGAACTCGAACTTCGGGCTTCTCGATCCCCTCGACGAACCGGTCCGCAACAAGCAGCGGAAACGCGAACTGCTTTCCAGTCGGGGTCAGGACGACTTCACCGCCTGGATGGAATCGAACGGGATCATATCGGCGGACGCCGTTCCTGTCCTGTGAATGGGCCCGAAGGACCGGACCCGGCCGGTAGCGGTTCCAAAGCGACCCCTGCCAACGAAAGGTCCCGAGATCTCACTCGGTTTCTCTCTCACCTGAAGGATGAGCGTCAGCTCTCGCCGCGCACCGTCGCCGCATACCAAGGAGACCTCGACAAGTTGGAGGAATTCCTCGGTCACTATTTTGGCGATCCGGACTGGGGTTGGAACGGCGTCGATCGGCTGGCGATCCGTTCGTACATGGGGGAGTGTATCGACCGCCGCGGGTTGTCGAAGCGATCCGTCGCCCGAAAGCTCTCGGCGGCACGGGCGCTGTTTCGGTTCCTCCACCTCGAGGATCTCGTCGAGTCCAACCCGGCCCGAACGGTTCGGGTGCCCAGGATCGATAGGAACCTGCCGGGATTCCTCACTCGACAGCAGGTCGATGCTCTCTTTCGGGCCGCCGAAGCCCACGCACTTGCCGGGGGCTTCCACGGCATCCGGAACCATGCGATCCTCGAGCTCCTGTACTCGAGCGGTCTGCGCCTCTCCGAACTGCAGAAGCTCGACCGTACCGACCTCGACCTGGTTTCGGATCGGGTACGGGTGATGGGCAAGGGCCGGAAGGAGCGCATCGTACCGGTCGGTGGAGCCGCGGTGCGAGCCCTGCGCCGCTACGAACCGCGTCGGGAAGAGCTCATCACGGCGAGTAGCGCAGCCGACCGCCGCGCTCTCTTCCTCGCGCAGACCGGGAAGCGACTCTCGGCCCGTCAGATCCAGAAGATCGTCGGAGGTCTTCTGGATGCGGTCGGCGAAGATGCTGGCCTTTCGACGCATTCTCTCCGACACAGCTTCGCTACCCACCTGATCGACGCCGGCGCGGACCTGCTCGCGGTAAAGGAACTTCTCGGCCACTCGAGTATCTCCACTACGACCGTCTACACGCACACGTCGACCGAGCGGCTGATGAAGGTGTATCGGCAGGCACATCCGCGGGCGTAGGATCAGCGGCGGCTTTTGCCCGTTCGCCTCCGCCACCTACATTCCCCGTTTCGATCTCGACACTCGACGATCTGGAAAAGCAAACGTGAGAGAATTCCACGCGACCACCATTCTCGCCGTTCACAAGGACGGCAAGGTCGCACTCGGCGGCGACGGTCAGGTGACGATGGGCGAAACAGTCGTGAAGGCGAGCGCCCAGAAGGTAAGGAAGATACGGGATGGGAGGGTGCTCGCCGGCTTTGCCGGGTCGGTCGCCGATGCCTTCACCCTGTTCGAGAAGTTCGAGGAGAAGCTCGAGCGATATCCGGGCAACCTGTCCCGCGCCGCGGTCGAGCTCGCCAAGGATTGGCGATCGGATCGCGTCTTGCGCCGCCTCGAGGCGCTTCTCGCCGTTGCGGATCGCGACAACATGTACATCCTTTCGGGCAACGGCGACGTCATTCAGCCGGACGATGAGATCATCGGGATCGGTTCAGGTGGTTCGTACGCCCTCGCAGCGGCGCGGGCACTGAAGGATCACACGGAGCTGAATGCAGCGGAGGTCGTCCGCTTCGGGTTGGAGATTGCCGGCGACATCTGCGTCTACACGAACCGGAACATCACCGTCCTGGAACTGGATTGAGGGGTTGATGGCGAGCACGCCGAAGGACGAGGTCGCGGCCGAGCGTGAGAGCCCGGGCCCTGAGGAGGAGCCGTGGCTCGAGCAGTTGACCCCGCGACAGATTGTCCGCGAGCTGGACAAGTACATCGTGGGGCAGGACGACGCCAAGAAGGCAGTCGCCATCGCGCTACGGAATCGCTGGCGGCGCCAGAGGGTGCCGGACGAGCTACGCGAAGAGATCCTGCCCAACAACATCATCATGATCGGCCCGACGGGTGTCGGGAAGACGGAGATCGCCCGCCGGCTGGCCCGTCTCGCGGGAGCGCCGTTCGTCAAGGTCGAGGCATCGAAGTTCACCGAAGTGGGCTACGTGGGGCGCGATGTCGAATCGATGATCCGCGACCTGGTCGATGTGGCGATCAACCTGGTACGCAACGAACGTGAGGAGGAAGTTCAGGATGTCGCCGAGCAGCGGGTCGAGGAGCGGCTACTGGACCTGCTCCTTCCACCGCTCGACGAGGAGAAGGGACCGGAGTCCAAGGCTGAACCGGACGCTGCGGTTCGAGGCTTCGTCGTGAGCGCGACCGGCTCGGTTCAGGATCATCGTTCCGAAGAGCCTTCGCCCGACGAAAAGGCCGAGGATCAGGAAGAGAGGAAGAGGCTTCGCGAACGCCGTGAGCGAACCCGGGAGAAGCTCCGCTCCCTGCTTCGGGATGAGAAGCTCGAGGAACGCGAGGTGGAGGTGGACGTCCAGCAAACAGCGACCCTCGACAACATGATGCTCCCCATCGGGGGCATGGAGGGAATGGACTTCAACTTCTCCGAGATGCTCCAGGATCTGCTGCCGAAGCGCACGAAGCGACGGCAGGTAACGATCTCTGAGGCTCGGCGCATCCTCCTCCAGGACGAGCTCGACAAGTTGATCAACATGGACGAGGTGATCGGCGAGGCGCTCGACCGCGCCGAAGAGAGCGGGATCGTGTTCCTTGATGAGATCGACAAGATCGCCGGCGAGCGTGGGGCGAGCGGCCCCGACGTGTCGAGGGAGGGAGTTCAGCGGGACCTGCTGCCGATCGTCGAGGGCTCGACGGTGCAAACGAAGTACGGGATGATCCGGACGGATCACGTCCTCTTCGTCGCCGCCGGCGCCTTCCACGTGTCCAAGCCCTCGGACCTGATTCCCGAGCTCCAGGGTCGTTTTCCGATTCGCGTCGAGCTCAACAACCTGACCGAGGAGGACTTCGTCCGAATCCTTCAGGAGCCGAAGAACGCCCTCCTGACCCAGTATCAGGCGCTTGTCGCCGCGGAAGGGGCATCCTTGAGCTTTACGGATGACGGGGTCCGGGAGATCGCCTCCACCGCCGCCAGCCTCAACAACCGGATGGAGAATATCGGAGCTCGGCGGCTGCACACGGTCCTCACGACCCTGCTCGAACAAGTGCTCTTCGACCTCCCGGACGAAGGCATCGGCGAAACGGTCGTCGACGGGGAACGCGTCCGTCAGCGGCTGAAGACCATCGTCGAAGATGAGGACCTGAGAAGGTTTATCCTGTAGGGGAGCAGCGCAACCGGGACCCGGCACCCATCAGCCCGGGAAATCTCGGGGACACCCTGGGAGCGCGGACGTCCTCGCCCGCCGGCCGTCGGCGGTGGTCCCGGTCGAAGCGCGTTCCAAGGAAGCGACTCGGGGAGAGTGGGGTCGTGGGCGGGGCCACAGTGAGGCGGCGGGAAAATGATGGAAGGCGAGCGGCAGCGGTTGAGGCCGCTCGTCGTGCGTTGCCGGCGGGTTACTCCGGGAAGTGGACGGCGTGCGCCGATTCCTCCGTGGGAAGCTGACCGGTGATCAGCTCAATGATCGCTGTCATCTCGGATCCCATCTCGTCGAGCCGTGACAACACGCTGTACGTGTGGGCATAGTCGAAGTACAGGGAAACAGCCTCCTCGTGGCCGGGATGGAACTCAAGGACCTTGCCGTCCATCCGCGTGTGCAGCTCCCGGCAGATCGCGGCAACAGCCTTTCGCACCCAGCGCTGTTCGGCGAGCGTCTCGATGTTGAGGGGACTCGTCAAACGAGGTCGCAACTGCGCAACACTAGCAGTCGACTCGGCAGGTGCCGCGACGGCTCCCGACGTGGTGACCTGGCTATGGTCGAGAAGCAATTCGGCGCCCGTGGCGAGCGCCTGTAGCTCTTCGTAGTTGCAGCTCAGAAACACCGGTGCCTCCTCCCAGACGACGGTTCGATCGCCGGAGCCAAGCAAGCGGCGCGCCATGGGGCCAATCCTGGGTACCGACGAATCATCCGCAGCATTGCGCCGCTCGGCGAGGCATTTCGTGCCTACGCCGGCTTGGGTGGCAGTTCCGGATTTCCACCTACACTGCCACTCGTCGGGCAGCCCCGGAACCGGAAGAATGTGATGGCATTGGGTTCACTCTCCAAGTACAGTTCGAGGAGGGGCTTGGTTCCACCGTCGCCGTCTGTCCGCCCCACCCCAGGGGTTCACGCGAAGGCGCCGAAAGCGCGAAGTCGCAACGTAGTGGGGAACAGCGCGTTGGTCTCGGAGGGATCCTATCGGAGGTTCAAAGAAATACTCCGTCTCTTCGCGCGCTTCGGGTCTTCGCGTGAGACGCAACACAGCCGGCCCTCACTCGAACCCAAGGTTCACACCGGATCATCCCGAGTCCGAGGGCCCAGAGATAAGAATTTCCCGTGCTCGTGCGACCCGTTCGAATGCGTCGGTGGCACCATCGCCGAGTGCCGTGAGATGGCCCATCTTGCGGCCGATTCGCGCCTCGGCTTTGCCGTAGAGGTGGAGCGCGACGGACGAATCGCCCAAGGCCTCGACCAGCGCCGGAACTCCCCGGCCAGTCCCGATGTCATCCCCGAGCAGGTTGGCCATCGCAGCAGGGCGGATCAGTCGAGCGTCGCCGAGCGGGAGCCCGCAGATCGCTCGCAGTTGCTGCTCGAACTGCGAAACGGCGCATGCCTCCCAGGTATAGTGACCGGAGTTGTGCGGCCGAGGTGCGATCTCGTTCACGAGAATGTGGTGGTCCCGCGTGACGAAGAGCTCGACGGCGAGCACGCCAACGACATCCAGGCCGGTCATCACCGCTGCACCGACCTCCACACACCGTCGTATGACGTCGTCAGGGATCCTCGCCGGAACGATCGTGAAGTCGAGGATGCCACGGCGATGGACGTTCTCGCCGATCGGGAAGCTGACGATGTCGCCACGGACCGACCGCGCCGAAACCACCGACGCTTCGAGAGCGAAATCGACCCACCCTTCGAGGATCAGCTCCGCATCGCCTCCGCCCAGCTCGGCGAAGGCGTCGAGGGTCCCTTCGCTCTGGTGGATGACTCGCTGGCCCTTGCCATCGTATCCGCCATATGTGGTCTTGAGTACGGCTGGGAGCCCGAGGGCGATCACCGCCTCCTCGAGGTCGGCTCGCGATCGCACGGCCCGGAACGACGCGGTCTCCAGCCCGAAGCGCTGCGCCGCCTCCTTCTCTAGGATTCGGTTCTGCGCGATCTCGAGGACGTGCGGACCGGGACGGACGGGCACTCGCTCGGCCAAAGCCCGAACAGCCGCGAGATCGGCGTTCTCCCACTCGAGCGTGACGACGTCGGAGCGGCTCGCCAACTCCCGGGCGGCTTCGAGGTCGGTCAGGGGAGCGACGATGTGCCCGTTGGCGATCTGGCCGGCCGGAGCCCTTTCGTCCGGATCGAGGACGACGGTGTCGTAGCCCATCCGCCTAGCCTCCAACACGAACATCCGCCCCAGCTGCCCTCCGCCGACGATCCCAATGGTCGATCCGGGCAGGATTGGGGAATCCCTCACGGCGCTTCGAGAGGGTCACTGACCGCTCTTTCCGCCATCGTGCGACGGTACTCACGCAACCGCTCCCGAAGAGCTGGCTCGCTCGTGCCAAGGATCTCAGCCGCGAGCAGGCCGGCATTCACGGCGCCGGCCACGCCGATGGCGACCGTCGCAACTGGAACCCCTCGCGGCATTTGCACAATCGAAAGGAGCGAATCGAGGCCGCTGAGTGACGAGGATCGCACGGGCACGCCGATCACCGGCAGGACCGTCTTCGCCGCGACCATCCCGGGCAGGTGCGCCGCTCCGCCTGCCCCAGCAATGATGACCCGGAGGCCCCTGGTCTCGGCGCCTTCCGCGTACGCGAACATTCGATCGGGCGTGCGGTGCGCCGAGACGATCTCCATCTCGTACTCGACCCCTAGCTCCTTCAGGATCTTCGCCGCCTCCACCATTGTTTCGTGGTCGGAGCGGCTTCCCATGATGATCCCGACTTTCGGCTCGCTCACCTGAGGCGCCCTTCCTTTTCGATTCAAAGCGATGACATCGCCAGAGTTGTCTCCCGAAGGGGCGCAAATGTAGAACCGGCCCTCTGTGCCTGCAATCCGGTTGTCGGCGGCTTCTGGCCGCGCTAGCTTCGGGCCGCCGGTGCCACGACACCCCAGACTTCAGCGAGGACGGCGATGGACCTCCGCACGATCCAGCGCGACGTCGACGCCTACATCTCCCAGTTCAGAGAGGGCTACTTCCCACCCCTCGTCAACCTGGCCCGCCTCACCGAGGAAGTCGGCGAGCTTGCACGGGAGATCAACCACCGATTCGGGCCGAAGACGAAGAAGGTGGACGAGCCGGAGGGAGACATCGCCCTCGAGCTGGCGGACATCCTTTTCGTCCTCGTCGTCCTCGCAAACCAGATGCAAATCGATCTGGATGCGGCTATGGCGCGGACGATGGAGAAGTATCGAGTTCGGGATGAGGGGAGGTGGGAGAGGAAGGAGTAGGGGGCTCACGCGGAGGGTGCGGAGTAGACTCCCGTCGATTCCGGCGGCTCTGCCGGCCGTGTCGGGTTCGCGAGGGTCACGCGAAGGCGCGAAGCCGCGAAGGGAGGACCGCTGTGAAAAAACGGCTGTGTGATCCGACACGATGACTGAATATGCCGACGTAGCGTGATCATCCCACTCGTCATTCCCGCGAAGGCGGGAATCCAGTTGCTTGGTCCCCACCTTTAGCACGAACGACGACAAATAGCACGCAGACCCTACCTACCACCGACATAGGTTCGTCGAAACGACGTGCCGTCTGCTGGGTAAAACGCAGCATGGCTACCGCTACTTTCACCGGCCTCGAGCCTCTGACCGAGCGAATCCGCGACCGAGCGCGGGAGCTCGGCTTCGAGCATGTCGGGGTCGCTCCCCTCGGGCCCAGTGAGCATGCGGAAGCGTACTGCCGATGGGTCGATGCCGGCTTCGCGGGGGAGATGCGCTACCTGACGCGGGAAGATGCGGCCCGGAAGCGAGCGGATCCGGATCTCGTCGTTCCGGGGGCGCGGTCGGCGATCGTGGTGGCGAAGAACTATTTCCCGGGCGGCAATCCGGCTGGTGACGAGACGCCGGCCGATCGTGCGATCTTCGCCCGCTACGCCCGTGGGCACGACTACCACGAGCTGCTGAAGCCGCGGTTGATCGAGCTGCAGGACTGGATCGCGGCGGAGCTGGTCCCTTTGGGCGGCCGGGCGTACGTCGACACGGGTCCGGTGCTCGAGCGGGAGTTGGCAGTCCGTGCGGGCCTGGGATGGTTTGGGAAGAACACAATGTTGATCCGCCCGACGGTCGGATCGTACCTCTTCCTTGGTGCAATCCTCGTCGACGTCGAGCTCTCCTACGACGAGCCGTTCACCGAAGACCGGTGTGGCACCTGCGAGAACTGTCTGACGCACTGTCCGACCGCGGCGCTCCTTGGCATCGCCGACGATGGTGCGCCAGTGATGGACGCTCGCCGCTGCATCTCCTACCTCACGATCGAGCTGAAGGGACCGATCCCGCGCGAGCTACGCCCTTTGATCGGCAACCGCGTCTACGGTTGCGACATCTGCCAGGAGGTCTGCCCGCACAACAACCCGAAGTTCGTGCAACTCGCCTCTGAGTCGGCGTTTCGCCCTCGGCCAGGGGCGCACGGGGCCGAGCTGATCGAGATCATGGGGATCGACCAGGTCGAGTTCTCGCGAAGGTTCAAAGGGTCGCCGGTCAAACGGACGAAGCGGCGAGGGTTGTTGCGCAATGTCGCCGTGGCCCTGGGCAACTGGGGCTCATCCGACGCGGTGCCGGCACTGGTCGCCGCCCTGCAGGACCACGAGCCGCTGATCCGCGAACACGCGGCATGGGCGCTCGGCCAGATCGCTTCTCGCCAGGGATGTCCGTCAGATGGTGTCTCCGCCTCCGTGGCGGCAATCGAAGGCCAGCTCGCGGCCGAGGAGAACGAATCCGTGCGGGAAGAGCTGTCGTTGGCCCTGGACGAGATCTCGGGTAACGGGACATCCCAGCCAGCGTGATGCCTGGTGGGAATTCTACGCCGCTCCAAACGCGCCGGCCTTCGGCGGTCTGAAACGCCCACCCGGTGGTGCATCGAGCGCGTCGCGGTCCCCGACCGGAGGGCGCCAGCGTTCCAATCCTTTGAAGTGAGTCCGGCCCGCATAGCCGGCGGCAAGCGCGTTTGGCTGCAGGCTACCCGCCGCTCGAATCTACGGGCGTCAGCTGACGCACATCGTTCGGCTGGACACGCCCAGGTTTCCAGCGATTGGCGATCGCCCTGCTCAAAGCTATTTTTCGGTATGTCCGAATATGAATTCACCGAGTACTTCGAGAAGGAGGTGCTACGGAAACGCCAATACTTGCGGCGGGATTGGTGTATTCGGGTCATCGAGCATCCTGTTCATAGTGAGCCTCAAGACAATAACCGGTGGCGATTCTGGGCTCCCATCGCGGAACTCGATGGGCGATATCTCAGGGTTGTTACTCTCGACGATCGGAAGACGATTCACAACGCTTTCCCGGACCGGGGTTTTAAACCATGAAGCTGTCGTACTATCCTCGCACCGACTCTCTCTATATCGACCTCTCGGAGCACACGAGTACTGAGAGTCGCGAGATTTCAGAGGGCATCGTGCTGGACTATGATGTTGATGGGAACCTCGTGGGCATCGACATCGACAACGCCAGCGGCAAAGTCCAGCTGGACACCATCACCCTGAGCGGCATTCGCGGCGATGTCCAGCGTCGCGCAGGCTAGCGAGCAACTGGAGCCGGCCCGGGCGGCCGCTACTGACGACTTCCGGGTTTCGACGAGCGGCCGGCCAGGTACACCCGCTGCTGGAAATCCGATCGCCTCAGGAGGTGATGCCCTTTGAAGGCTGAAATCAAGGAATTCAACGCGGTGCGGCTCATGCGCGAGATCCGAGAACAGCTGGCTCGGGAACTCCAGGGCAAGAGCTTCGACGCAATCCAGCGCTATATCCCCGAGCGCGTCCGGTAACCCGAAGGATCCTCGCGTTCCGGGGGCGCCTAAGCACGGCGATTGCGGGAGGTCCTCGGCTGATCACCGAGTACATCGACGTACCGTTTCCCGGCGTCACGCGAACTCCCTCCTCCTGCATCCGTGCGTCGTTCCCTTCACGCCGGAGCTCGTGGGGGTCCGCTTCGTATGGGCTATA
The DNA here is from genome assembly GCA_009380025.1 of Gemmatimonas sp. GTDB lineage: Bacteria > Gemmatimonadota > Gemmatimonadetes > Longimicrobiales > Longimicrobiaceae > WHSP01. The sequence continues at coordinate 27,877 of WHSP01000024.1, forward strand.
TTCTGGAGAGGACGCTCTGCGCCTCGTTGATTGGGGCTCAGCGCAGGTTGTCGTCGCGAAAGCAAGGGAACATGGTCTCAATCAAGGACGAGGTGGCGGCCCTACTCGAGAGGCTTCCCGACGACTGCACGATCGAGGACGTGCAGTATCACCTGTACGTTCTTGAAAAGGTGCGGCGTGGATTGGAGCGCGCCGAGTCGGAGGGTGCGGTGTCGCAAGAGGAGGTGGAAGCCAGATTGAGCCGGTGGCTCACCGAGTAATCTGGTCTCCCGGCGCGCTCGAAGATGTAGAGGCAATCGCAACCTTCATCGCCCGCGACTCCCCCCGAATATGCGGCTGCGGTGATTGGAAGGATCATCGGCGCCGCTCGTCAGCTTGGCGAGTTTCCGAACTCAGGCCCCGCAGCGCCGGAATTCCACGAGCCGAAGATTCGACACTTGGTGCTTCCTCCGTACCGCGTCCTCTATCGTGTGGGCGAGGGAATGGTCACGGTCGCCGCAGTTGTTCATACCTCCCGATCCTTCGAGGCGAGTGCGGCTCGCATTACCGGTGGCAATCGCGTCTGACCCCAGGCGCAGCGCCACCTGAGTCCGCGCGGGCTAGCCGCTAGCCAGCGGTTCTGAACGATGAGATTGCAGGTGGCGATTCTGGGCACATGTAGTGGGACTCGATCGCTAATAGGGCGGGATGGGACGGGTAGGCGACAACATGCATTACTCCTCTCGCAGAGCCTCCATCGGCTGGATGCGTAGCCCCCGCCGCGCCGGTCCGGCCGCCGCGAGCAATCCTACCGTCAGCATTAGCACAGCCACCCCGACTAGAAGGACCGCCGCCTGCCGGCCCGTTAGGCCGACCTTGAATAGGAGCGCGGCACCGAGCAGGGAGCCGACGAGTCCTCCGAGACTGAGTTGCCAAGCGGCGCGAGAGAAGATGCTTGCCAAGAGACGGAAGGGATGGGCTCCGAGTGCGGTGCGGATGCCGATTTCCCTGCGGCGCCGGGTGACGGCGAGTGACATGAGGGCATGGATGCCCGCAGCGGAGAGGAGCAGGACGGTGCTGAGGGCGAGCACGAGGACGGTGGCGATTGTGGCGAGGAGGCGGGGGTTTCGAAGGGTGGCAAGGTTGGTCACCGAGACTAGCCGGAGGTTCGGATCCAGCGTTGCCGTGATCTGACGAAGTCGCGGAGCGAAGTCGTCCGCCTCGCCCGCGCGTACGCGGACCAGCAGCTCGGCTATCGGGACCTGGCCCGGCCTAACGGCAGAATACACGACGGGCGGTGCCCACTCCCGGTCGAAGTAGCTCGCCTGAAGATCCTCGACTACGCCCACGATTTCGTGCCAGGGTCCCGGGTCGCCCTGTTCGGCGTCCGCACCAGCTTCGGACTCGGGCAGGACGCGGACGCGCCGGCCAATGGCGTTGTCGCCGTCTAGCACCGTGCGCACGAACGCTTCGTTCACGATGAAGCCACCGCCAGGCTCGTCGGCATCCGATGCGCCGAATGGGCGCCCTGCGAGGATGCGTGCACCAAAGACCTCGAAGTAGTCGGAGGCAATGCTCATCGAGACTGCCGATCGCCGATCCAGCAGTCCCTCTATTCCTTCGACCTCGATGGGTAGATCTAGGTCGGAGCGTTGACCGAAGGTCACTCCGGCAACTGCTGGCTCTGCCTCGAGCCGTTGCTCGAGCTCAGGGACCCGGACCGCCAAGCGGGCGGTGGTCTCGCGGCGATGGTCGGCGCCGTCCATTCCTGGCTGGATCGGGACCGCGACCCCCACCGTCGCGGTCAAGAACTCGTCCGCAGGGAACGTGGCACGGACCGCGGCCCTGCGAACATTGTCGAGCCCTAGATACACGGCAGTGGGGAGGACGGTAACCGCGACGGCTACTTGCGTCACGATCAGGATGGTCCACACTCGACCAAGCCGCATACTCGCGCCGCTCCCGAGCCGTCGGAGGTCGGCATTGAGTCTACGCCCGGTCGACTTCAGCCCTGGCACGACGCCGACGATGACGGCGGACAGGATCGCGAGCCCCATCGCGAATGCGATCGACCGTGGCTGGAGTCCGTAGTTCTCCATAGAGTTCGCTTCAGAGTTCAAGGTCGGAAGGGGCATCGTCCCGAAAGTATCACGAGTGAACGGCGCAGCGTCAACGGTGTTATGAGCACTGTGTGTTGTATACGTCCACAGTATGCCGTGCCGGGTCCCGCGCGTCCAGTCCTCCGCCTTGGAGGATGCCACGGAACGCGGCAGCGAAACCGACTGTGACTGAACGGAGGGAGTTGCCGAATGAAGAAACCGCAGTCGGTTCTGGTCGTCCTGGTGTTGGCGATGACCGGGTGCTACCAGTACGCACCGATTCGTCCATCGGACACTCCTCCAGGAGTGCGGGTGCGGGCGTGGATTACGCCGGAGCAGGCGGAGACGATGCGACTGCGGGAGGTGTTGCCCGCCTCGGACGAGCGCGTAGAGGGGAGTGTCGTGTCGGCTTCGTCGTCGGCGGTGGAGCTGCTGGTACCGGTGGCGTCGCCGGAAGAGGGGATCGCCGGACCGGCAGGTCCCCGGCAGCGGCTCGTCATTCCGGTCGAGGGCATCGTTCAGCTCGAGGTTCGATCGCTGAACCGGCGTCGAACCGCGTTGCTCGTTCTGACGGGAGCGGCGCTATTCGTCGGGATCTTGTGGACGCAGGGTTCCGGCTGGTTCGGGGGAAGCACCGAACCGGTGCCGATCGACAAAATCTGAGCGTGGGTCACGCATGACGTTTCCAGTCGAAAACAGCTGGGGTCTTGCGAATCGCGATGAAATTGCCCATTGAGGCGGTGCGCTCGGCTGGACGGTCAGGCATCCGCACCCATGGGGGAGCTCGACTCTAATGGCGAATCACCCGTTGGACGAAGAGGGGCCGAAGTGGCCGCAGATTCAAGCGACGACGCTGTCGGACCACGTGTACCAGATCATCCGGAACCGGATTCTCCACCGGGATCTGCGGCCGGGAACGTTCATCCGGGAGCAGGAGGTGAGCGACGCGACAGGGGTGAGCCGAACGCCAGTCCGTGAAGCGCTGAATCGACTGGCGACGCAGGAGTTTCTCGAACGGGTTCCACACCGGGGCTTCCGGGTCCCGAACAACCCGTGGGAGACCCTGCTGGACGTCTATCCGATCGTCACCGCGCTCGAGGTGCTGGCGGGTTCGCTGGCCCTGGAGCACCTGGAGGAAGCGGACGTCGATCGGCTACGCGACCTCAACCAGCAGATGCGTGAGGCTGCCGAAAGTGGCGACGAGAAGCTGCTGGCCGAGCTCAACAACGCCTTCCATCACGTCCTATCGGAGCGCAGCAGCAACCAGAGGCTGTGCGAGCTCCTCGACCAGCTTCGCGCTCAGGTCTTCCTGTTGGACATCTGGTACTACTCGGTACCGGAGCACATCGACGAGTCGATCGACGATCACACCAAGCTCATTACAGCGATCGAGATGGGCGACCGCGAGGAAGTCCTGGCCGCTCTCCGGACGAACTATGCGAGGGGTCAGCGAGCACTCGAGAAAGAGATGAACGCCCCGGTTGAGACGGGCGGTGAACGCCGATGACAGAACCGCAGCGGCATATTCGTGGTCATTCCCGCGCGCTACGTCGTTCGCCCGCTCGCCACTTCTTCACTCCCGCTCGCCACTTCGTCATTCCCGCGAAAAGCGGGAATCCAGCCGCTGGCTCCGCCGACGCGGGGATGAAGACGAAGAGGCACCGAGACTGGATCCTTAACTCAGGCAGCCGCAGAGGCGATCTTGCATGCGCGGCCGAGGCGCTCGATCGCCTCCTCGACTTCGGTTTCGGTGATCAGCATCGAGGGGGCGAGCCGGACGACGTTCCCGTGTAGCCCCGCGACGCCAACGAGAACGCCGGCCTCCTTCGTGGCCTCCAGGTACGCCTGAGCGCGTGCCGGCGCCGGTTCCTTCGTGACCGAATCCTCGACCAGCTCTAGCGCCAGCATCAAGCCCATCCCCCGGACCTCGCCGATCCACTCGTACTGTTCCTGCAGCGCGTTCAGACCCCTTCTCAACTGAACACCACGCTCGGCGCAACGCACGTCGACATTCTCCCGCACCATAACCTCGAGCGTCGCCTCCGCCGCGGCCATCGCGATCGGGTTTCCCCCGAAGGTCGAAATCGACTTCGCCGTCCACGCCTCCGCAATCTCCTCCCGGGCCATCGTCGCCCCGACCGGGAACCCGTTCGCGATCCCCTTGGCCATGTACATGATGTCCGGCTCGACTTCCCAGTGGTCGATTCCCCACCAGCGACCCGTTCGCCCGAACCCGGTTTGCACTTCATCGCTGATGAACAAGCCGCCGTACTTCCGCACGATCTCCGCGGCCCTGCGATAGTAGCCGCGAGGCGGCACGATGTACCCGCCGACCCCCAGGATCGGCTCCGCCAGGAAGGCCGCGGGCCGTCCGTTCGTACACGTGACGATCACCTCCTCCACGTCCCGCGCGAAGATCTCGCCCGCCTCCTCCTCGTCCATGCCCGCCAACTCGCTCCGATACAGGTAGGGCGCCCGCGCGTGATGGAGCCCGGCAATGGAGCTCGCCAGTGGACGCCAGCTCGCGTGCGCTGTCAGGTTCGTCGCGAGATACGTCCGCCCATGGTAGCAGTGACGCAGAGCGACGATCTCACTCCGACCGGTATACAGACACGCGGCCATCACCGCCGTCTCCATGGCCTCGGATCCACTGTTCGTGAAGTACGACCTCGTCAGCCCAGTCGGTGCCAACTCGGCCAGCCGCTCGGCGACCCTCACCTGTCCCTCCGTCACGTACAGCGTCGACGTGTGTCCGAGTTCATTGAGCTGGTCCTGAACCCGTGCGTTCACCTCCGGATGACAGTGCCCGAGCGCCAGGGTCAGGATGCCGCTGAAACAATCGAGGTACTCCTGACCTTCCGCGTCCCGAACCCAGACGCCGCTCCCCTCCTCGAGCACCAACGGCTCGCCGTAGTACGGAGAAACACTCGGAAATAGAAACTTCTTGTGCCGGGCACGCACTTCGCCCGAACGCACGGCGGACGGATCGATATCGACCAGGCTCATCAATGGCCTCCAGAGGGTAGGGGTCGCGAACAGCCCATGTACGGGCGGGAGGAGGGAAGGGGGCCGCCCGGACCGTTATCGTATGAAGTATACAAACCTACCCGCCCCCGTCGGGACCGTCAATGCCGGACTCGAACCGGGAGCCCGACGCTGCGAACGACCCTGAGTCTCGGCACGGCAGCCATCGAGGAGTCTTGACGGGCGCGCCCAGCTGCACATATACAATATACAATGCCGTAGGCTGCCGGGGCGCGGATTGGCGCCTCCAGGGTCGCTTTTGCCAGCCGGCATGGGCGTAGAGCACGGAGGTTCCTGGCAAAGAGGAGGGAAACGTGGGGCCCAACGTACGAATCGGCGCATCCGGTGCATGGATACTGCTCGGCCTGAGCATGGTCCCGCAAGCGGCCGCGCAGCAGGAGGGCGGCGGAGGATGGAGCTACTTCGGGGGCGACCGTTCGTTCACCCGGTATGCGCCGGTCGGGCAGATCGACGCGGGGAATGTGGCGGACGTCCGGGTGCTCTGGCGGCGTCCGGGGGTGGACGCGGAGTTCCTGGCGGAATATCCAGAGACGGAGCTCGGGGAGAACTTCCGATCGACGCCGATCTACGTAGACGGCTTGTTGTACGCTTTCGGGTCGAGCACGCGCGGAGTCGAGTACTGGAGTGGCGGCTCGCGGGGTCGGATATTCGCCGTTCGCAGCGAGTACCTGTATGCGCTGGATGCGGAGACGGGCGTGGAGATCGCGAACTTCGGAGACTCAGGGCGGGTGAATCTGTCTCCAGAGGGTGGGCGGTTCAACTGGTCGTCGGGGCCGCTGGTGGTGGGGGAGGTGATTGTCATCGCGGGAAACGTGGACGGGGCAGGGGATGGAGGGATGACCTGGCGCGGCAGCGTTTCGGAGGACGTGCGGGGTTTCGACGTCGAGACAGGCGAACTCCTGTGGACGTTCCATGTGGTTCCCCGCGAAGGCGAGTTCGGGATTCACACCTGGGAGAACGAGGCGTGGCGGGAATCGGGGGATCTGGGCTCATGGTGTTGTCTGAGCGCCGATCCGGAGCTGGGATACGTCTACGTTCCGTTGACCGCACCGACGGCCGCTTACTTCGGGGGCCATCGACCCGGCGACAACCTCTTCTCGAACACGCTGGTCGCCCTGGACGCGCAGACGGGAGAGCGGGTCTGGCACTTCCAGATGGTTCATCACGATCTCTGGGAGTACGACGTCGTGGGCCCTGCGACTCTGGGGGACATCGTCGTTGATGGCCGTACAGTCGCAGCCGTCATGCAGCCGGCGAAGACGGGGTGGGTGTACGTGTTCGACCGTGCGACAGGTGAGCCGGTCTGGCCGATCGTCGAGAGGCCGGTGCCCCCCTCGACCGTTCCGGGCGAGCAGGCCTCGCCGACCCAGCCGTTCCCGACGCGACCCGCCCCCTTCGCGCGCCAGCGCGTCACGGTGGAGGATCTGATCGATTACACGCCCGAGCTGGAGCGTCGCTCGCTCGCCATCGCCGACTCGTTCGTGCTGGGCAACCTGTTCACGCCCCCGTCCATCGTGAGTCCGGACGACGAGGAGGGGAAGAAGGGCACCTACTCGCTTCCGGGGTCGTGGGGTGCGGGGAACTGGAACACGGGCGCGTTCGATCCGGAGACCGGAATGTACTACGCCGTCTCGCACACGTACCCGCGAGTGTACCGGATCGAGACGGCCGAAGCCCCCGAAGCCGAGATGGAGTACTGGAGCCCGAACCGCGAGGCTCCAGGCATCGAGGGCCTGCCGATCGTGAAGCCTCCCTGGGGGCAGATCACCGCGATCGACATGAACACGGGCAACACGTCTGGACCGCTGCGAACGGCCCCGGTCCGCAGGATCACCCACTCCTGCGCGACCTCGACCTCCCCGACCTCGGCGTGCCGAGCCGCGCCGCACCGCTCCTCACGCAGACGCTGCTCTTCCTCAGCGAGGGGAACGACGCCACGGGGAGCCCGGCGATGGCGAAGCCCCCGACAGGTCGGCAGTTCCGGGCGTACGACAAGGCAACCGGTAAAGTCGTGTGGTCGATCGACCTGGAGGCGGGGACCACCGGCGCCCCCGTGTCGTTCATGCACGAAGGCAAACAGTACATCGTGGTTGCGATCGGCGACGGGGACCATCCCCCGGAGTGGGTCGCGCTGGGTCTGCCCTGAGACGATTCGTTCCGAGAGAGATCAGAGAGGAACTTCGATGCTTCTTCCGCGAGTTGCAGGCTACTTCACCGTGCTCGGAGTCACGGGCATCCTGGCGTCATCGCTCAATGCCCAGGACAGCCAGTGGAGCTATTTCGGGGGTGACGAGGCGTTCACCCGCTACTCGGCCGCCGACCAGATCGACGCCGACAATGTCGATCGACTCGAGGTCGCATGGCGGCGCTCGGCCGTTGACCCGGAGCTTGCCGCCGGCTTCCCGGACCGTCAGTTCTCGGCCTACCTCCTCTCCACGCCGATCCTGTACGACGGCGCACTCTTCACCCAGGACGCGCTCGGGCTCGTCCAGTCGGTTCATCCCGGTACCGGTGAAACGATTTGGAGCAGTCTCCCTGGGACCGCTCGGAGGAGGAGGTCTTCGGCCGGAGCGCCCGCGGGGTCGATTTCTGGAGTGACGGTTCGAGCACCCGGATTCTCTCCGCTCGTGGCGAGTACCTCTACGCGTTGGACGCCGCCACCGGTGCGCCCATCGAGGGGTTCGGAGACGGTGGCCGGGTCTTCCTTCGGGGCGACGATCCGGATGCGCGTCCCTTCGCCGCCGCCGCCGGTCTCATCGTCGTCGACGATGTCGTGGTGATCGGCGGAATCTGGGGCGGGGCAGGGGATCGCTCACCGGTTCGGGAGAGGGATCCGGGCAACCTGCGCGGCTTCGATGTCCAGACGGGCGACCTCGTTTGGACCTTTCACGTGACGCCACGCCCCGGAGAGGTCGGCATCGAGACCTGGGAATCGGACGCCTGGGAGTACGCAGGCGACATGGGGTCGTGGTGTTGCCTCAGCGCAGACCTCGAGCTCGGGCATGTGTACGCCCCGCTCTCCGCACCAACCGGGTTCTTCGGCGGCCACCGGCCGGGAGACAACCTCTTCTCCAATAGCGTCGTCGCGCTCGATGCCGAGACTGGCGACCGCGTCTGGCACTACCAGATGATTCACCACGGCATTTGGGAGTACGAGAACATGGGGCCGCCGATTCTCGGCGATATCACCGTGGACGGGGAGCGCATCGCGGCGCTCATGCAGCCGAACAAGAACGCGTTCCTCTTCGTTCTCGATCGTCGCACGGGAGACCCGGTCTGGCCGATCGTCGAGCGGCCGGTTCCGCCGTCGACGGTTCCTGGCGAACTGGTGTCGCCCACCCAGCCGTTTCCCACTCGACCAGCGCCCTTCGACCGCCAGGGGATGAGCGAGGATGACCTCATCGACTTCACCCCCGAGATGCACTCCGAAGCACTCGCGTTCTTCGAGCAGCACGTGACCGGGCCGCTCTACACTCCGCCCTCGATCGTGAGCAGCGAGCCGGGCGGGACGAAAGGGACCCTCAGCGCACCCGGCTCATGGGGCTCGGCGAACTGGAATACCGGTGCCTTCGACCCGGAGACGGGGATCTACTACGCCGTCTCGCACACCCTTCCCGGGGTCGATGGAATCGTTCCCGCGACGGATCCGGAGGCCACCTTCGAATACGTCCGCGAAGGGTCCTCGCCGATCTGGCTTCCGAGCGGGCTGCCGGTGACGAAGCCTCCCTACGGCCGGATCACCGCGATCGACGTGAACACCGGCGAGCATCTCTGGATGGTGCCTAACGGCGACGGCATGAACGATCTTCCCCTCCTCGCCGAGCTCGATCTTCCTCCCCTCGGAACCGCTGGGCGGCCGACCGCGCTCGTCACGGCGACGCTCCTCTTCCTCGGCGAAGGAAGCGATGCGATCTCGGGTACGTCGGGCGTCGGGATGTGGGGGACGACCTTCCGGGCGTACGACAAGGCGACCGGCGAGGTCGTGTGGGAGACCGAGCTCGACTCCGGCACGACGACTGGACCGATGACCTACATGTACGAGGGGAAGCAGTACGTCGTGGTCGCGATCGGTGGGTCGGAGCATCCACCCGAGTGGGTGGCGCTTGCGCTGCCTTAGAGGATCGAGCAGGAGGCCTGGCCGGGGAGGGGTCAGCAGGACAGCCCGAACGGCGTGTCCGGCATCACTGACGTCCGTCCGGTCCGGGCGCGGCTAATCATCCAACCCGCCGTGTACACCTTCACTCCGGACCGCCCGTACAGCTCGACCAGTGCGACGGCATCGATCGGGAGGATGTCCAGCTCCGGGATGGGAGCGATCGACTTCCGTCCGTCGATGCAGACGGTCAGGGTTCGGGTTGGGAAGGGGTTCTGAAAGGTCGGCGCGCGCCCGCGCGGGCACATCTGCGACGGGTCCGAGTCGCACGGGAACATCCTCGGGATCCTCTGGCGAACCAGGTCGAAGACACTACCGATCGGAGCGAATCGGTCCAACCACGCCCGATCGAAGGCCCGCATGGCGCCTGGATAGAAGTTCCTCCTTCGGTAGAGGTTCCGTTGCAGGACTTCAATAGCCTGCTCGGCCATGACGGTCACCCCCTGGAGCTCGACGGCGGCGGGTTCGAGGAGGAGGACGGAAACGCGAGAAAGCGATTCCTGCGGGAGTTCGAAGCGCTGCGCGACGTAGCCGATTCGTTCCACCTGTAGCGAGAGATTCTCGTCGGTCGGGAGCTCAATGGTGAACGAACCGAGCGCGTCGGTGAGCACCGTGCTGGAGGAATCGGTGGAGAGCACTCGGGCGCTCTCGACGGGCTGACGGGTGGAGGCGTCTTCGACCCGGCCCTGCAGGACTCCTTCTCGCGCATTTGGTTCTTTCTTCGGTTTCCGGGGCCACGAGAAGAGTACAAGGACCGTACCTCCCAAGTCGAGAGGCGTGGCATACGACGACCGGGTCACGCAGTTCTTCTCTACTTACGGCGATTGTGTTTGCGCGCCGCGCGGGCGGCCTTCCGCTTTGCCTTCGCTGTGGGCTTCCGCGGCGCTGCCGCTCGCGTCACCGGTCGGGGCTCGGGCCCAGGAAGCTCTGGCCAGAAGTCAGGTCGTCGAGGTGGAGTTTGCCGTTCACTCGAGAGGCCCAGCTCGATCTGGACATCTTCCCAGTCGCCGCAAATGAGTTCGTCGACCCGGTCCGCCTGAAATGCTTCCTCCATCAGCGGGGCCGACTCGGTCGCGCCGAGATCCAGGAGGTAGCTGACGAGGAAGCCGTTCAACCACTCGCTGTTGCGATACCATTTTGAGAGCTGGTGCGACAAGGCGGATACCACCTCATCGCGTTGGTCTGGCTCCGCAACCGCGATCTCCTGCATCGCGTGACTGACCGTGATGCGCGCCGATATGTCGCGCTCTGAATCGTTGAGGAACGACACCAGCGCGGGCAGGATCGACGATCCGAACATTGTGAAGACGCCGGGAAGCTCCTCATTGACCCAGTCATTGTCTGGGTGAGCATCGAGCATCTCGAGGAGCGGCTTCGCCGCGGACGCGGCTCGCAGCTGCCCGAGCGCTCGCCAGGCGTGGATCGGGCCGAAGACCTCCGGCGCGTCGCTCGGTGCCGTGCGCAGTTTATCGTCGAGACTCATACGGATGAGCTCCGGCGTGTCCTCGGGAGAGATACCGAGGGCGGTGTAGTCGAGCCAGTCGGCGCGGGGTGTTCGGGGCGGATCGAGCGATAGCAGCTGCGCAACCGGGTGGGAGTACGAGGAATTCGTCACGTCGTCCGAAGGCAGAGATTCAGTCGCTGTAGGATGGGTTCAAACCGAGAAACGACACCAAGTGGCGAACGTATGTCTCGGAGTCGCGCTACGTGCGAATCGCGCGGTAGGCAACGCGTGAAAGTCTGCGCTCAGAAGCGAGGCGTGCCGCCAGCTCCAGGAAGCTTTGCTGGCCTTCGAAGGTCTCCGCTCCCTCGATCCTCTGGAGGTCGTCGGCGCGAGCCGCCCTCGCATCATGCCAGCGACGGGCCGATCGCGCCATGTTTCGAGTTCGGTCCACGACATTGGTCGCCTCGAAGCCCGCCTCGAGGAGCAGCTGTTCGTCCAACCCAGGCGGGACGAAGAGGAAGAAGCCGATCGAGGCACGGACCGCGATTTCGGCATTCGTCAACGCCCCCGTGACGACGATCGGGTCGGTGAACACGAGCCTGCCAC
>WHSP01000250.1:0-223 GCA_009380025.1 Gemmatimonas sp.
GCTGGACGATCGGAGCCGCTATGCCTCCCCGTTTCACACGCAGCCTGAGTCACTCGACATGCCGTCGAGGTTCGGTGCGTCGTCGTTCACCAGCTTTTCCCCCGGTCAGAGCGGCGTTCGGATCGACACCGGGGAGGCCGCGTTCGGCGGCACGACCGAGAACATGTGGTGGGGTCCCGGGATCCGGAACGCGATCGTTCTGAGCAACCACGCGCCGGGGTTC
>WHSP01000250.1:233-4206 GCA_009380025.1 Gemmatimonas sp.
GGAGGCACCTCGTCTCCGTTCGAGTTCAGCGGAGGCGCCGTCGAAGGGAAGATGATTCTCGGTGCGCTCAGTGAGTCCGAGTACTTCGACTCACACTCCGGCAACGATCTGCGTTCGATCAGTGCGCTCGCCCTCACCTACAGTCCCTGGTTCGAGCGAAACCTGTCGATCGGCTTCGCCCGCTCGGTCTATGCACCCGTGGATGGCGTTGCCGAGTTGGCTGGCCATGTCATCGATGTCTTCATGGACGTGGGAAGGCCCAATGCGAGGCCGCAGTCGGATCTCGAGCGCGACCCCGATCGCGATCAGATCTTTTCGCTCTTCGGGCGCTGGATCCTTCCCCGCTCCGGTTTTGAAACCTGGTTCGAATGGTCGCGGGGCGAGCAGCCGGAGAACGTCAGCGATCTCCTCTCCACCCCGCAGCACACCCAGGGATACACGCTCGGCCTGCAATGGGCTCGACCCGTCGGCCGCGACTCCCGGTTCCGTCTGCAGGGGGAAACGACGTTCCTCGAAGGGAGTCACACCTGGCATTCGCGGCGCGTCATCAGTTACTACGAGAGCCGACCCGTGCTCCAGGGATATACGCACCGCGGTCGCGTCCTCGGCGCCGCCATCGGACCCGGTGCATCGAGCCAATGGTTTGCGGCGGACCTGCACGCTCCGACGTACGAGGTCGGCCTATTCCTGGGACGCATCCGATGGGAGAACGATGCCTTCTTCGACGCGCAAGTCGCGCCCTTCATCTTCGATCACGACGTGTCCGTCTTCGGCGGGGTCCGAGGCGGGTACCGATTGGGTTGGGGTCACCTCGATGGCGAGATCACGCTCGGACAGCGGTTCAACTACCTCTTCCAGAACCCTTCGCTCGAGTTGGCGGCGCCTAAGGGGGTTAACATCAGGAATCTCACCTTCACGCTCCGGTTCCAACCGACCCTGGTGAGGGAATGATCACCGTCAAACCTTTGCATCGGGAACGTGTACGTGTACGGGAAAGGGCTGCCCACTGGGTCGCTCCAGAAGGGTGACCGCGGCTGTGCCGAAGGCGCCCGATTATCCGGGCGCAGTCCCGGAAAAATGCGTAGGTTCAACGGCACCGTTATTTAGCTCGCGATGACGACCGCCACCAACGGGTAGCACGAAGCCAGTCGAAACCATGGTCAGAGCAGTTCCCCCGCAGCTGAGTCCCGGCGGCGTCCCCGAGGGACGTGACCTCCGCGACATAGGGCACGCCATCTGGCACAACCTGTCGCTGGTGATCGTTGTGACGGTCGTCTGCGTCATTCTCGCCGGCTTCGCCACCCTCGTCGTCGCGCCCCGCTACCAGAGCGAGGCGATGCTCAGGATCAGCTCGCCGGAGATGGAATCTGGTGTGCTCGGGGAGGCCGCCGAGGAACTGGGAAGCCTTTCCCTCCTCGGATTCGCCCAGGACGAGATCGACACCGATCTCGGTGTCATCCGGAGCCGGCAGATCGTTGCCGCCGTCGTGGACTCTCTCTCCCTTCACCTCGAGCTAGGTCAGCCACGGGTGGCACGCGACTCGGTCGTCGACGTGATCTCCGCCCCTGAGGACGCGATCCGGGGACGGTATACCCTGCGCCATCAAACCGACGGCTCGTGGTCGGCGGAGCTCAACCCGAAGATCGGGTCTCGCCAGCGGATCGAGGGAATCGAGCCTGGTGTCCCCTTCGAGGTCGGGGGCCTCGTCCTGGCGATCGCCGACTCGCCAGATCTTCAGCCTCTCGAGCACATCCGCTTCCGGGTGCAGTCGTTCCGCGAAACGGTCGAGGATCTCCAGGACGATCTCCGGGTGCGTCGGCAGTCGGGGCGTTCTCGCCTGATCGAGATCCGCTACCGCAGCCGGGACCGGCTGCTCGCAGCGAGCGTCGTGAACTCCGTCGTGGACGAGTTCATCCACTTCAAGATGCAGGCGGACCGGTTCGAGTCTCGCAGCACCGTCGACGTGCTCCGGGACCAGACCGCCCGCTATGAGGACGATCTTCGGGCGGCCGAGGAGCGGCTTCGAGAGTTCCGGGAGAGCGCGCAGTTGATCGACCTCAAGGCCCAGGCGGAAGAGCAGGTCGCGCAGTTGGTATCGTTCCGGGCCGAACGGGATGCAATGATCGTCGAGCGTCAGGCGCTCGCGAACCTGCTGGCGGACCTCGATGCCGAGAGTGAGGGCACGTCGAGCTATCGCCAGCTCGCCACCTTCCCGTCCTTCCTCGGGACGAGCGGCATTCAGCAGATTCTGCAGTCTCTCATCCAGCTCGAGACAGAGCGTGCGACGCTGTTGATCGGGCGAACGCCGGAGAGCCGGGACGTTCGCGGCCTCACGGAGAGGATCGAGGAGCTCGAGCTCCAGCTCCTCAGCCTCGGCTCCAGCTACTTCACCGGCCTCGAGACGCGGATCGCGGCGATGGATGCGATGCTCGCACGGTTCGACGAGGAGCTGGCATCGGTCCCCGAACGGGAGGTCGAGTTCGTCCGGCTGGCGCGCGACCAGGAGCTCCTGACCGAGATCTACACCTTCCTTCAGACCCGCCTGAAGGAGGCCGAGATCCAGGAAGCGACAGAGATCGGTGACGTGCGGGTCGTGGATTCCGCACTCATCGCCGAGGAGGCGTATTCCCCCAGGCCGTTGCTCAATCTGGGGTTGGCGGCGCTGCTGGGGCTGTTGATTGGCTGCACCGTAGTCATCGGTCGAGAGGTGAGCGGAAGCCGGATCCGAACGCCGAGCGATGCGCTAGAGGCCGCCGCCGGGCTTCCACTCCTGGGCATCATTCCGACGGAATCGGGCCCTGGGAGTCGCACCGGGCGACTGAAGCTTCGCTGGGGACCGGAGCTGCAGTCGGGAACGGGGACGGGGCTCGTCGTGCGGAACGATCCAGGGAATCCACTCGCGGCCGCCTACCGCGGCCTATGGGCGAGCGTTTCGCTCGCCACGAACGAGATCGACCCCCTACCACGTACGCTCGCCGTCGCTGGCGTGACCGGCGACGTCGGGTGCCCGAGCGCTGCAGCCAACCTGGCCTTCACCTTCGCACAACAGGGGTTCCGAACGATCCTCGTCGATGCCGACCTCCATTCGGAGGCGCCTCTGCGGCTTGGATCGGAGCCTTCCCAGAAGGGTTTGATGCACGTCGTCGAGGGCTTCGTCGGGCTCTCGGAGGTTCTGGTCGAGGTGGATGCGGGAGCGAACGGAACGTCGCTCTCCTGGCTACCCACCGGAACGCTCTCGCCCGCATCCGCGCAGTTCGTCTCCTCGGCCCGTCTCCTCGACTTCATCGAGAAGCTTCGAAAAGACTTCGACGTCGTCGTCCTCCACGCGCCTCCGGTGGACTCCCCCGGCGAAGGGATCCTGCTCTCGGCTTCGTCGGACGCCACCCTCCTCGTGGCCCGGGCCGACGTCACTGATCGGGAAGACGTCAGGTCGGCGATCTCCCTTCTCCAGAGGCAGGGAACGCGGATCCTGGGCCTCGTTCTCACCGATGCACCGACGAATGGAGCGCGGCTGTCGCGAAACGGCGCGAATGCCTGACGTTGCCGTCGACGCACGCCTCGTCGAGTCCGCCGGAATCGGTCGTTAATCTCCGCCAACTGCTACCGCGCCTCGCCACACCCGGGGAGCCTCGCTTCACCCTTCATCGTAGAGGACGCGACGTTGCAGGACGAACTCCGTGAGAGGGGGCGTGACCATGTCCCGTCGGTTCACTCCGGATCCCTGCGCGGAAGAACCCTGGAGGTGCTCGACGCAGTCATCGAGGCGTGAGCTCTACCGCCCCTGGTCGAAGCTGGAACCGCCGCGGCGCCGGGATCTGCTCCTTTGCGCTCGGCTCGGGTCGCGCTCCCGCAGACCGACGCCCCTCGAGAGCGAGCCCCGAAATCACCACGCCGAGCATCGTGGCCACCATCAAGTTGAGGGGAAAGACTTCGAGCAGCGGAAGGTTGATCATTCCCGCGTAGAGGGCGATCA
>WHSP01000251.1 GCA_009380025.1 Gemmatimonas sp.
GTTACCCGACCGGGTCGCCTGTCCTTTCGATCGGGTAACACCCCGATACCCCGACCAGGTGAGATCCAGTCACCCGTACGATCCGCGGCGCCTCCACCCGTTCCATATTGGTCGTGGATCAACACCCACGACAGAGGAGCGCAGGCAATGAGCGACAAAGACACGACTAATCGACTGGGGGCGAAGCAGCACATCACCGAGGAGGTCACCTCGTGGCCCGGTGTCGAAGCGGGATGGGGATCGCGCGGCGAGTTCTCGTTCAAGGTGGATGGACGCGAGATTGGGCATCTGCACGGCGATCGGGCCGCGCATTTCGCGTTTCCGAGAGAGCTGGGGGAGACGCTGCGGGAGCAAGGCAGGGTCGGGCCACACCCCGTCGCGCCCGACTCGGTGAAGCTCGCGGCACGCAGGATCGACGACGAGAACGACGTGCTCGAGGTCATCGAGCTGATGCGGATCAACTACGACCGCGTGATCGCCCGGCGGGGCTGAGGGCCTCCGACGCGCCCCAGCAGCGACGAATTCAGCGGCGGCCGCGAGCACGCCGACCGTACGAGCCACGGCGCGAGCTACTCGCTGTCCGGGAGGGGTCTGAGCAGGGCCGCGAGGGATGGGCTGCCGTCGGTCCCGGTGCAGAAGGTTGCGTTACTCCTGTGTTCCCCGCGAAACGCCCTTCCGCGGCCGCCCTCCCTTCCGGCCGTTCGCTCGTGCGGCGCGAGCCTTCGCACCGCTTGTAACGGATCCGGCACGTCGGGCGTGCTCCCGCATCCATGCTCGGGATCCCAGCCGGCCGGCCAGCAGACCGGCCACAGTGAAGTCGGCATCAAGCTTCTCCCAGTGGAGAGCGTACCCGTCGCCCAGCACTTCGACTTCGGCGAGCTGATCGGCCGTCGCCCCCTCGAGACCCTCTGCGCGCGCCGCCGGGAAGGCGAAGAGGCACCCGTCCGCCAGCTCGACCTCAATGCGGCGCGTCCGACGATTGTAGCGCGCGCTCACCGCCCGCGCCTCACTATCGCTGACGATTCTAGACTGCCTCCGAGCATCTTCGACTTCACGATCGAGCTGCTCGTCATCGAGTGGCTTCCAGTTACGCGCCATGAATCTCCCTCCATGCTTCAAAGAACTGCTTCTGATTGGCCTCCACGATTCGCACCGCCCTTCGCACGTCCGGTGTTCGCATCGAACCCGGATCGGTGGCGATCGGCCGATGGTCAGCATCGCCGATCCTGATACGGGCTATCGCGCCTGCATAGCGAACATGCACGTGCGCTGGCTCATGGTCGTCCACGTAGATCACAAATCGGAACCCCTCTTCACGATGAATCGTCGGCATCGTAGAGTATAACCCATCATGTTGGGTTGTACCAGTCGCTTGGTCGCGGGAGCACGGCGCCAAGGACCGCTACGTCCCGTTGCCCGAGCGCACCCTCCTTCGACTGCGCGAGTCACTGGGCGTCGCACCACCACCCCCACTGGCCCTTTCCGGCCGTCGCAAGTCGCTTGCGGCGACCCCTTATTGTGGCGCCCTTCAGCCCACCTTGAGCGCGCGGGCCGGCTCGATCCGAGCAGCGCGGCGGGCGGGGATGTAGCTCGCCGCAAGCGCGATGAGGAAGAGGAGCATCGCCATTCCTATGAACGCCGCGGGATCGCTCGGGCTGACCTCGTAGAGCAGTGCGTCCAGGAATCGGGTGAGGCCAGCTGCCGCGATGCCGACGACGACGATGCCGATGAGCGCCAACGTCGCCCCCTGCCGGACCACCATTCCCACGACGCTCGACGGGTCCGCCCCGAGTGCAATCCGTACCCCGAACTCCGCCGTACGCTGGCCGATGGTGTAGGCGAGGAGGCCGTAGATTCCGATCACTCCGAGTGCCAGCGCGGTCATCGCACCCGCGAGCAGAAGGAGCATGGTCAGACGCGTCTCGGCCAAGGAATCATCGACGAGTTCCTCAAGCGTTCCTAGACTGGTCATGACCAGCTTGGGGTCGACCTGGTGGATCGCATCGCGGATGGAAGGAAGCACCATCGCAAGCGACGCACTCGTGCGGATCACGTACATCTCGTTGCTCGGAACATAATCGTGAACCGTGCCGGTGATCGTGTCCGCTCGCGGTGGGTGAAGATTCGGGAAATAGATCACCGGGGATGGGCCGTCCATCATCCCCCCGCTAGGAACGTCCCCAACGACGCCGACGATTCTGTAGTCCGGATCCGTTGAGGGGGTCGCCCAACGCACACGTTGGCCGATCGGGTCCCTCTCGCCGAAGAGCGCACGGGCCAGGGAACGGCTGAGGACAACGCCGTGTTCTTCGGCACCGGTGTCTTCCGCGCGGAAGGTGCGTCCGCGGAGCATCGGGATGCCCATTGCATCGAAATAGCCCGGCGTCGCGAAGCTGAAGAGTCCGTACGGCCAACTCGCTTCTCCGTCGCCCGCGCGCTCGGCCGCTGCGATGCCTTTCTCGTAATCGGGGGTGACGGGAGTGAGCGGGAAGCCAGCAATATTGCCGGCCTCTGCGGCGGTAACCCCAGGTATCGCCCGCAACCGACGGAGCAGCTGGTCGTGGATGCGGACCTGCTCGTGGTAGTAGTTGTCGCCGTACGCGGCAGGAGGCGTGGGCAGGTGGAACGTGATGGCGCCGGTCGGATCGAACCCAAGCTCCATTTGGGTAATCTTCCAGAAGCTCGACGCCATGAGGGCGGAGCCGATCAGGAGCGTGAGCGCGAGGGCGAGCTGGCCCGCCACCAGGAGGCGCCTCCCGATCTGTCCCCGTGCGTCCGCTGTCATCCGTCCACCGGCACCCGCCAGCGCATTGGCTACATGCGCAGGCCTTCCGTGCAGGTACGAAACGAATCCGAGCAGAGCGGCGGTCGACACCCCGAGGCCGAGAGCCAATACCAGGACGGCGCCATCGACGTCGACTTCCCTCAGTCGCGGAATTCCGTCCGGATCGAAGCCGAAGCGAAGACCGACCGCGGTATATGCCAACGCCAGCCCCAGCCCACTACCGACCGTAGCGAGTAGGGAACCCTCGAGGAAGAACCGCCGCGCGACCTGGGTCTCTCGAGATCCGAGGGCGCGTACCACCGCCACTTCCCTGCTCCTCCGCTCCGCGCGCGCCAGGCAGAGATTGGTCGCGTTTGCCCAGGTGATCAGGAGCAGGAAAATGGCCGTCGCCGCGAGCAGGCGAAGGGCCGGACGAGCCTTCCCGACGAGGGTTTCCTGCAAGGATTCCACGACCGGTCGCAGGTCCAGCTCTTGTAGAGCCTCCGTTGTCAGGCCAGGGTACGCCTGCGGCAGCATGCCGATCAGCCGCGCTAGCTCGTCGTTTGCCACTGCGATCGAAACGCCAGGGCGCAGTCGCGCGACGCCATTCATGTAGAACCCCTCGATCGTGCTCACCGAGCTCCGTCGCCACGACGTGCGCCAGACCTGCGTTTCGGCGTGAGGGAAGTCGAAACCAGGTTCCATCACGCCCATTACTTCAGTTCGACCGCGGCCGATTTCAATCTCCCGGCCGATGATGTTCGGGTCCGCCCCATAGCGTCGCACCCACAGCGCGTGACTGATTACCACGCCGGAACGAGTGCCCGGAATTGCGTCCTCCTCGATCAAGAGCCTCCCCAAGTGCGGCTTCGCCCGGAGGACCGTGAAAAGACTCGGCGACACCTCCGCTGTCCGGACGTGCTCCGGCGCCAAGTCCGGATCGGTCAGCGGCCGGTCGCGCTCGGTATACGCTCCGATCTCCTCGAAGACCCGGTTGTGGTTTCGATAGTGCAAGAACATGCCTTGCGACAGGCCGTCAACCGGAAACTCGGCTCCCGTTGCCGTGTGCGTCAGCGTCACGAGTCGGTCGGGCTCGGGATACGGAAGCGGCCTGAGCAACACTCCGTTGACCAGCGCGAAGACCGCTGCGGCCACGCCGACTCCAAGCCCGATGCTCGCTACCGCCGGCAGCGAAAAACTCGGGTCCCGCATAAGTCGACGACCTGCCTGCCAAGCGTCCCTTGCCAGGTTCTCGACTACGCTGACACCCCTTGCGTCGCGACCCTCAGACTTGACCCGTTCCACTCCCCCGAATGTGATTATCGCCTGGCGGCGAGCCGCTTTCCGCGAAAGGCCATGGGTACGGATC
>WHSP01000252.1 GCA_009380025.1 Gemmatimonas sp.
TGCGGTTCGTCGCGCGCCTTGACCTGCACGATTTCTCTTCGGCCTTCGCTTCGACCTGCTATTCAACAGTCCTCAATAGCCCGCCCTAGGATCACCCGGTCCGGAACATCTCCGCCCTTTCCTGATAAGTGCGCTCGAGCGCGTCACGAACGCGGACGTGACTGGCCAGATCGGGATCTTCGGCGACGAGGCCCCGGGCAGCAGTTCGGGCAAGGTTGAGGAGGAAAAGATCGGTCTCGAGTCGCGCCCAGCGGAAGGCGGGGAGGCCGGATTGGCGTGGGCCGAAGAGATCGCCCTGGCCGCGAAGTCGAAGATCCTCTTCGGCGATCCGGAAGCCGTCTTCCGTGCGAGCGAAGATTCGCAGCCGTTCGCTACCATGGCCGAGCTCCGAGACGATAATGCAGTAGCTGGTAGAAGCGCCACGACCGATGCGACCTCGGAGTTGGTGTAGCTGAGAGAGTCCGAAACGCTCGGCATGCTGAACGACCATTACCGTTGCGTTCGGCACGTCGATCCCGACCTCGACTACCGAGGTCGCGACCAGGACGTCGAGGGCGCCCGAGCGAAATGCTTCCATCACCCGCTCCTTCTCGTCGGACGGCAACTGGCCGTGGAGGAGCCCGAGCTCCAGGCCCGAGAAGCCCTCGGCTTTGAGCCGCTCGAACTCCGTTGTTGCCGCTGTCAACTCCAGCGCCTCACTTTCCTCCACCAAAGGGTAGACGACGTACGCCTGCCTGCCTCGGGCGACCTCGTCCGTGACGAACTGAAAAACCTGTGGCAGCTCCTTTGGCCGGCGGATCGCCGTTCTGACCTGGCCCCGACCGCTCGGGCGCTCGTCAAGCAGGCAGACATCCAGGTCTCCATAGAGCGTAAGGGCGAGGGATCGGGGGATCGGAGTCGCTGACATCACGAGGACATCCGGCGGTGTGCGACTGCCCTCGGTGTTGCTGTCCCCCCGCTCACTCAGAGCCAGCCGTTGTCTCACACCGAAGCGGTGCTGCTCGTCGACGATCGCCAGGCCGAGCCGATGGAACTCGACAGACTCCTGGATGAGCGCATGCGTTCCGATCACGAGTTGGGCCTCGCCGCTCGCCACTCGTTCCCGCGCCTCACGACGCCGTGTCCCCGTCAATCTTCCCGTCAGAATCTCAACTGTGACCCCGGTGTCGGCGAGCAGTCCGCGAACCGTTCGGGCGTGTTGTTCCGCGAGGAGTTCCGTCGGCGCCATCATTGCCGCTTGATAGCCGTTTTCGATGGCTCGAAGGGCCGCGAACAACGCGACCACCGTCTTCCCAGACCCGACGTCTCCCTGGAGCAACCGGTTCATGCGACGCCCGGAAGACATGTCCTCACCAATTTGACGCAGCACGCGACGCTGCGCGCCGGTCAACTCGAATGGAAGCGATCGGTAGAGTTGCCGGACGAGAGTTCGGCGCGGCTCGAAGGCAATCCCGGGCACCGACTGGGTGGCTTCGCGATGTGTCCGAGCGTGGATCAGCTGAAGGAAGAAGAGCTCCTCCAGTGCGAGGCGGCGGCGTCCCTCTTCGGCCGCAGCGACACTGGGGGGTCGGTGGAGCAGGTCCAGCGCACGCGGAAGAGGGGGAACGCAGGCTTCGGCGAGGAGCTGCTCGGGGAGGACGTCTTCGGTCTCCACCTCGTGCAGCAGCTCGTCGAGGTTGTCCGCGATGAGCTGCCGCAGGTGTCGATGCGGCAGGCCCTCCGTTGTGGGGTAGATCGGGAAGACCCGTCCCTCGCTCAGTGGAGCTCCCTCCCCTTTAGCGGCTAGGGTGGTGAACTCGCGCGGATGGAACTGTTTGCCGTGGAAGAAGCGAACGGTGCCGGAGAGCAGCAGGAGGTCTCCCCGCTCGATGACGCGATCCAGGAACGGCTGGCCGGGCCAGGCACATTCCACGTAGCCCGAGCGATCCTTGACCACCGCCTGGAAGATGCGCAGGCCGCCACGCGTGGGAAGTACGCCCTTGGAAACGACTCGGCCGACGATCGTCGCTTCCATCCCGGTCTCGAGCGAGCCGATCGGGCTAACCGTGGAGGCGTCCTCGTAGCGTCGGGGCGTGTGGTAGAGGAGGTCGCGCGCGGTCCTCAAACCGAGCCGTTCGAGGATCCTTGCACGACGCGGCCCGACCCCTTTCACGTACTGGACGTCGCGATCGAGCGGGCTGAACCGCGGCATCAGCGAGTGTTCACGGTTCGACGTCCGCCGAATTGGAAGGGTCCATTATGGGGTTCGCGGGAGCGCGTCGGGCAGCGCTGATCGCACCGGATTGCGATGGCTCTATTGGGTCAGGACCTCCGTCCCGAACGCCTCGATATCGAACGGGACGAGATCGGCGATACCCTCACCGACGCCGAGGAATTTCACCGGTAGGTCGAATTCTTCCTTGAGGGCGACGACGACGCCACCCCGCGCCGTGCTATCCATCTTCGTGAGCACCAGGCCGGTGAGGTCCAGGAGGGTGCCGAACGTCCGCACCTGCGCCATCGCGTTCTGTCCGACCGTTCCGTCCAGCACGAGAAGTCGCTCGTGGGGGGCTCCTTCGAGCTTCTTGCCGATGACCCGATCGACTTTGTCCAGCTCCTCCATGAGGCCGGATTGGGTGTGAAGGCGGCCGGCGGTATCGATGATTGCGACATCGACCTGCCGGGCGAGAGCAGCGTCCAGCGCATCGAACGCGACCGCTGCGGGATCCCGGCCAGGCTCCGCCCCGACGAACTCGCACCCGACCCGCTCCGACCAGCGACGCAGCTGCTCGATCGCACCGGCCCGGAAAGTATCTCCGGCGGCGAGCAGCACGCGCCGCCCCCGGGAGGTGAACCGATGAGCCAACTTCCCGATAGTGGTCGTCTTGCCCACGCCGTTCACACCTGCGATCAACAACACGGTCGGACCGCCGGAAAGGTTGAAGCTCAGCGCCGTATCCGACCGACCGGCGGATAGAATGGCAACGATCTCCTCCCGAACGGCCTGCAGAAAATCATCCTGCGAGCGAGCGATTCCGCGTTCTGCCAGCCGCTCGACAGTCTCGACGAGCCGAAGTGTCGCGGGGACGCCGAAGTCGGCACCGATCAGCAACTCCTCGAGTCGTTCGAGCGATCCCTCGTCCACCCCTCCGCGAACGAGCGTCGTGACATCGGTCAGCGCGATATCGACGACTCTGTCCCAGAGGGACTTTTGCTGCTCTTCCTTCTTCTTGAAAAGACGACTCATCGATTGATCTCGAGCGAGGCACCGCGGGACGTGAGCACTCCTCGCAGGGTATGAAATGGCCCGCCAGCCGTAGATGGCCGCGGGCGCCGTCCAGCGTGGGAGCCGTTCACGATCAGCACTGCAGCCGGCGGATCGCTTCCGCGACCTCCACCCGACCTTCGTAGATCGCCTTCCCGACGATCACGCCGACCACCCTTGCGTGGGCGGCGCCGGCTTCGCGCAGGGCGTCGATGTCCTCCATTCCACCCACACCGCCGGAGATTACCACGGCGGCACCACTTCGTTCCGCGAGTTCGACCGAGGTTGCGATATTGGGCCCGGCCAACATTCCGTCCCGCGAGATGTCCGTGTAGAGGATCGTACGAACGCCCAGGCGAACGAGATTGTTGGCGATACTGAACAGGTCCGCGTCCGTCTCCTCGCGCCAGCCGCGAATCGCGGGCCGAGTTCCACGGGCATCGAGCCCGACCACGATCCGGTCACTCCCCCAACGCTCCACGGCGGCTCGCACGAACTCCGGCTGCTCGATGGCCGCCGTGCCGATCACGGCCCTTGCGATCGGACCGCCGAGCACTTCCTCCAGATCGCTTTCCGTTCGGAGACCACCACCCGTCTGGATTCGAGCCGGGACGGCCGACGCGAGCTCCCGAATGAGCGAGCGATTCGAACCCTCCCCGAAGGCGGCATCCAGGTCTACGACGTGGATCCAGCGAGCGCCCGCCCGAACGAAGGCCTCCGCCCTCCG
>WHSP01000253.1 GCA_009380025.1 Gemmatimonas sp.
GCCGAAGACGTCACGCTGCAGCAGTGGCGCACCCTGGTCGTGCTCTCGAGGCAGGAAAGCGTTACGGCTACCCACCTGGCCGAGGCACTCGGCGTCCATCAGTCGTCCACGACGCGTCTCTGTGATCGGCTGGTCCGCAAGAAGCTCATCAAGCGTGTCCATCGTGAAGCCGACCGCCGAGAGATCGCGGTCAGCCTCACAGCGACAGGACGTCGGCTCGTCGATCGGGTGCTGACGCGACGCCGCCGTGAGCTACGGGTGATCGCGGCGCGGATGACCCCCGAGGCGCGCCAACAAGCGCTCGAGGGGCTCCGGGCGTTCACGGAGGCGGCAGGCGAACCGAAGACCGACCTCGACCGTTTCGGATGGTCCGAGCCGTGACCGCCGTGGGGGCACGGGCACTCCTGACTCGGCCGTGAGCAGGCTGCTGGAGAACATCAAGAGCTGGACCTACCTGCGCAAATGGGTCGTGCTTGGTACGATCATCGGCATCGTCGCCGGCATTGGCGCGATTGCCTTCATCGCCTTGCTCGCTCATGCCCTCGGTGATCGCGTCAGTTGTGGGGTTCTCGATCTTCGGGGCGGTGGAAGGCTTCACGCCGATCTTCGGGGTCCTGCGGACACCGCAGTTCCATCATCCCAGCCAGCTGCTGTTCTACGCGTTGCTCGGCATCGCCGCCGGCCTCGTCGCCCGGCTCTACGCTCGTGGGTTCTACGGCGCCGTGCGGCTGACCGATCGTCTGCCCGGCCATATCATGCTCAAGCCCGCGGTGGCGGCCGTGCTTGTGGGCCTCATCGGGCTTGCGTTGCAACTCAACGACGCTCGCGTGGTCGATCGTGAGCACCCGACCGTTTCGGTGGGCGACCGGCTCGATGCCGCCTTGGACGCCCTGGTCTCGTCCAGCGTCTCCTGGCTGCCGGCGACTGACGCCCGGCGCCGGGTCGCGGGGATCGTTGGCCTGAGTGAGGTCATCACCAGCTATCGCCGCGAGCTGCGCAAGAACCTCCAGCTCCTCAGTCGAGTGGGCGGTGCAACGACGTTGATCCAGCAGATCGTGGGGGCATCGTCGCCACTCGCCAACCACCCGGTGGCCACGGTTCCTTTTCCGCCGGGATCGGTGGTGTTGAGCATCGAGCGTGGGAGCCAGCTCCTCTTCCCCGACGCGGCCACCGTCATCCATGCTGGCGACGTGCTCAGCCTGGTCGCGCCGGCACGCGATGGGCGAGAGCTCGACGAGCTGATGCGAGGCACCCACGACTGAATACTCGACTACTCTGGCGGCCTGTGCCATCCAGGCCCGCCATGGAACAGCGTGCGCGGTGGCGTAGCGTGCCGTGAGATGTATTCCTGTGTGGAGTGCGGCTTTGATGCGGACGTCATTTTCTCGCGTGTACTGCATGAGCTGATCGGTCGGATCGCATCGGAGCCGGATGATGAGCGTGTTTCGTACTGCGACTCAGCAAGGCATCAGCGCCCTCGACTACCTCGTGGCGCTCGCCCGCGCCCCCACTCCCGCCGACGTTGTTCTCTTCTTCACCTAAATCCCAGAGACAATCGGCTGCTCTCATATCACTAAATCACACCAGCGCGCACCCGCTATCCAAGTACGATTCAGTTTCCCGACATGCTGTCAGACGGTCCGGACGTTGACCTCGACGCCGGAGGTTCTCGCGAGCTTGTCGTCTCCGGTGACGAGGGTGGCGCCCAGCCGGCGAGCGAGCACGACATACAGAGCGTCGTGCATCGTGACGTGTTGCGCAGGCTCCAGGCGTCGACGAGCAGGGGACCGATCCGAACGACACGAAGCTTCCAGTTGGCGAGCTCGATGACGCGACGTGTCGCCTCGTCGTCCTCCAAGTCGCGCGTCAGCACGTCTCGGCGAAGCACCTTGGCGACCTCGATGCGGAAATGCTCCACGGTCCATACCGACGCACCGGCAGCATCCATATCCTTCGATAGGCGACGACCTGCGAAGCTGCGGTCGAGAATCTCGACGCCGGCGGAAGCGTCGAGCACAAGGCGCTCGGCCACGGGATGCTACTCGTTGACGTCGTCGCGTTCTTCGCCTCGCACCTCAGCTAGGACCTCGGCGGCGGGCCGGCGGCGCTCGATGGACGGTAGATTGCGCCAGCGTTCCCACCACTCGGCGGCTTCTTCAGGCCCGGGCTTCTCGCTGATCCATTCCTCGGGGATTGGCTCGGCTGGTTCCTTGGGCTCGGCTCGTGTCGACACGCCCACAAGTGTACGGTCCGCGAGGCGTTGAACGAGGATCTCGCTGAGCGCGCCATCTCACCCGAGACTACGGCTCATCGGCGAGTCTCTCGCAGGCAAGATTCGACCGAAGCAGACCGTGTCGGCTTGAGCCGTCGTTTAACCGCGGTGAAAACATGCTGGACTGGACCCAAGAACGGCTTCCGTGCGAGCACGCCAGGGACAGCAGTAGTCGTCGGTGTCGCGGCTCTGCCTTGTTGGAGGGGAGGTCACACCGACCCGTTGAAGCACGGCGGTCGCGTGAAGAACGCGCCGCGGGCCTTTCCCCACCTGCCAAGCTTGTAACGCTTACCACGCTCGAGGAAGCATGTTGTCCCACCTGACTCGTCTACGTAGTGTCCCCGCGTCTTGCGGTCCCAGTAGACCTGGGCGGCGTCATTGATCATCGAGTGGTCTCCATCGATGAAACCAACCTTTCCCGGCCGACGTGGGTCCGGCGGATTTGGGAACCGGGTTCTTTGCAGCCCCGCTCCGAACGTTTGAGGATTGAGCTTCGGGCCAGCCATCTGGATTCCTGATGCCAGCAACAGCATCTGGCGGTACATCCGGAGCGCGGTATGCGCGTCATGGCCCGTTCCCGCCCACACCGTCATATCGGCCCCGGTCGCTCGACCCCCGGCGTCACGGAGCGCCTGGAAGCCTGGCTCGCGTTGCAGGGGGACATGCATTGGGTTGGGGAGAAGCCCAAAACGGCGGTCGCCATTCGGCGACGGGAAGCTTGCGGGGACCCCGCTCCAGGGCGGATGGTGGGCGGTGGTGATCCATTCGGGAACGTAGCCGGCGCGGTTGGCTGCGTTCGTGAGCATTGATTCCTCGTACCAGGGGCAAATGCAGATCACAGAATTCACCTTTGCCCGGCGCATCCTTGTTATCTCCGTATCCGCCTGCGCCTCTGTGAAGCTGCCTGCGAACCCGCCGCCTGAGTCATTGACGCTTGTCCTCTTCGGCGTCGCCCCGCAACGCGACAACGCGGCGCGCAGGGATCCCGTTCCAGCCGACTCGCCGGCGAAGGGAGTCTTCTGCAAGTGAACCGCAAATCTGCGCTTTTGGCTGTTCAGCGGCGACCTCGCGTACTTTGCTCTCTTGCCAGCGATCCGTTTGCAAATCCACTCGCCAATGTTGCTGAGGTACCGGTCGCCCGCCATCGTGTACTGCCAGGTGTATGGATGCCACTTAGCCAGCTCCTTCTCCGTGTGCACAACATTGGTCACCCACGACACCATCGTGAGAATCAGGTGTCTGCGTGCCACCTCTTTGTAGAACCTCGACTGCCCGGGTGGTGTCACACCCGCGAACGATTTGTCAGTCTCGTCCATCTCCACCGCGCGTGTGACGTCGCTGGCAGTGTCGCCAAACCAGCCCAGGGGATGATGCGAGAGCACGAGCTTCCGGCCATAGAACTGGAACCGGTTGTTGAAATGCGTGGCAAACATGTCAAGCAGTCGATCGAACCCCTCGAGCGGTGTCCACACGGTCACCCGGATCGTGTCTCTGGTCACTCCCTGGTACGTGCTACCCCCGTTGTTGCCTTCCCAGAAAGCCACACACGGTGGCGACTGCGGATCCTCTGTCTGGGTTTGCTCGCCAGTCGG
>WHSP01000254.1 GCA_009380025.1 Gemmatimonas sp.
ATACCGATGTCATCTGCCTGTCCCTCCGAACGGCGACGCCAGTGAGCAGGTCATTTCTGCATTGGTCGACGTGCCGGATCCGCGGGCAAGGCTGATCATCGAATTGTCGACGATCGGCCCCAGGGCAGCGGAGCGATGCGGTGAGCTGGCCGACGCCGCTGGTTGGCGGTACGTCGACGCTCCGGTGAGCGGAGGCGTTCGAGGAGCGGTCACCGGCGAGCTGAGTGTCATGGTGGCCGGCCGCGCCGCCGATGTAGCGGCATCGATGCCCGTCCTCCAGCACATCGCCAGCAAGCCGTTCGTCATGGGTGAGCGACCGGGGCTCGGCCAGGTGATGAAGCTCGCGAACAACGCGATCGCTTTGGCGGTGTTGCCGATCACGAGCGAGGCTCTCACGTTCGGTGCGGCCTATGGCTTGGGTATCGAGGAGATGATCGATGTCATCAACGCCTCCTCTGGGCGCACGCAGCGAAGCGAAGGAATGTTTCCGACCAGCATCATCCCGCGAACCTTTGACCACGGAGCACATGGTGAAACAACGAGAAAGGATGTATCGCTGTATGTGGAAGAAGCGCGGCGGGTAGAAAGTCCGATCGATATCGGAGAAGTGGTAAAGCAAATCTACGAGTCGTTCGTAGAGACACATCCAGCAACGGACTATTCGTATCTGCATGAGTTCGTCATGAACCTACGGAAACCGTAGTACTGCAGCTGGCCGCCTAGTGCGGCAACAAGAACAGGAGGAACCTCCGGATGAAGCTTCATACAACGTCGTTGGGTGACGCCCGGACAAGCCCAAACCTATCGCGTGCCATCGGTGTGGTGGCCGTCGTCGCCATGATCAGTGCATGTGGAGGGGACGACACTGTCAGCGATGCTGACGCTGGCGATTGGCCGTCCGACTCCGTCCAGTTCGTCATCCCGACGGCCGCGGGCGGAGGGCTCGACACGACCTTCCGTCAGCTACAGCCGTTCTTGGAGGAAGAGCTAGGAGTTCCCGTTGCGGTCGAGTACCGGGAGGGTGGCCAGTTCACCATCGGCACCACATACGTGGCCAACGAGGGCGGTGACTGCGAGCCGTTCATGTTCCACGCGATTCCCGACGTCATCTTCTCCTACCTGACGCAGGACGTGTCGTATACCTACGAGGACAACTTCTATCCCCTGGCGGGGATGACCACCGAGCCGTCGACGCTCTGGGTGCGCGATGACGCTCCGTGGGGCACGCTCGAGGAATTCGTCGAGGACGCACGTAGCCGGCCCGGAGAGATTCGGGTCAGCGTGGCGAACCTGACGAATGCCGACTACCTTGCGATCTTGAACTTGCAGGACGAAGAGGATCTCGACCTGAACATCATCTCCTACGACGGTGGGGGCCCCTCCCGCAACGCCATCGTCGCCGGCGAGGTCGACGCTGGGATGGGAGGAGTCTTCGCGGGCCAAGGGATCGCTGCGGACGCACGCGCCCTCGGGGTCTTCCAGGACGAGAACAGCTGGCCGGATCTCACTGACGATGCGCCGGCCGTAAACGAAGCACTCGGGCTGGACATCCCGGAGATCGGTGGCGCTTTCGGCCTCTTCGTCGCTCGCGAATGCCATGAGGACAACCCGGAGCGGTTCCAGATCCTGGTCGACGCGATCGAGGCGGCCGTCGCCTCCGACGGGTTCATCGCAGGGCTCGAGGAGATCGGCGAGGAGGCGAAGGTCCGCTACGAGACACCTGAAGAGTTCGATGAATTCATCCACCGCGAGATCGAGGGGATCGAGACGCTCCTCGAGGAGGATCCGTCGCTGTTCGGTCTGTGAGCCGAGGCAGCAATGACCCGAAGTCTCCGAGGCGAAGGCGATACCACGATGACCACCCTGGCGGGTGACCTCGCGTCCTACCTGGCCGCGTTCGACCTGAGGGACGCACCAGCCGAGGTCGTGGAGAAGGCGAGGGCATGCATTCGGGACACGGTGGGCGTGGCGCTGGCCGGCGCCCGCTCACCGTGGGCCCGGAGCGCCATCGCCGCGGCACTCAGCGAAGGTCCTGACGGCGGGCCCGCCCATGTCGTGGGAACTGCTCGGTCAACGTCAGCGTCACTCGCGGCGCTCGCGAACGGCACGAGTGGTCACAGCCTCGACTTCGACGACGACAATGCCCAGGTCCACGCTGGTGCCGCCGTCGTCGCGGTCGGGTTGGCGGTCGGTGAGGTCGTCAATGCCTCCGGTCAGGAGTTCGTCAGATCCGTCATCGTTGGTTACGAAACGGCTGTTCGGGTCGCGTGGGCGATGGATCCGGACGCGCTCTACGCGCGCGGGTTCCACCCGACGGGCGTCTGCAACGCCTTCGGGAGCGCGATGACGGCTGGAGTGCTTCTCGGACTTGACGAGAAGCGTCTGGTCGACGCCATCGGGATCGTCGGATCCATGGCGGGTGGGCTCCTCGAGTTCTATACAGACGGAGCCATGACCAAGCGGCTTCACGGCGGGCACCCGGCCTCATGTGGTGTCATGGCCGCCAAGTTGGCCTCACACGGGTTCACCGGACCGGCCACGGTGTTCGAGGGGCCGTTCGGCGCGCTGCGGGCTTACGCCGGCGAAGCCACCCGGCCGGACGAGATCACCCGCGGCCTAGGCACCGATTTCAAGATCCTGGCAACCGCCCAGAAGTACTACCCGATGAACTTCGCGACTCACGGAGCCATTGACGCCGTTCGCCGCATCATGGAGCGAGAGGGGCTGGCGCCGGAGCAGATAGCACGGGTCGCCGTCCACGTCCGCCCGTTCGTCGCTGAAGCCATCGGCGGATCGTCGAAGCATCGGCCGGCGACCATCCTGGCCGCGCAGATGAGCATGCCCTTCGCGGTCGCGCTCGCGGCCACGGAAGGCCGAATCACACTCGACCACCTCTCCGAGCGCTGGGTCCGGGACGAGACGATCCTGCAGATCGCCGCCAAGGTCACGACGTTCGCCTGCCCCGAGCTAGACCACGTCGCCGGCATCGAGGACGGCAGCGTACTGCCCACCAGATTGACGATCGAGACCGACGCCGGGCAGGAATTCTCCGACGAGATCATCTACCAGCGGGGCGATCCTAACAATCCGCTCTCCGACCAGGACCTCGGTGAGAAGTTCCTCGACTGCGCAAGCCGAACCTTGGGTTCGGAGCGAGCGCTCGAGGTATCCAGCGATCTCGATCGGGTCGTCGGGTGGAACGACATCACCAATTTCATGCATTCATTGGAGGTGCGGGCCGATGAACACACCACAGTTGGATAAGAAAGGGCGGTCACCGGCAAGACTCCTGATCACCCTCATTCTACCGGTAGCCCTTCTCATCTATTCGGTGTTCTTCTTCCGAGCGATTTACGACCTCGACCTGAATTCGCGAGCCTATCCACAATTCCTGATCGGAATCCTCGCCCTGCTCCTTTTCATCCAAGTCGGAAGCGATGTACGGGAATGGCTGCACAGCGAGACCCACCGGAGCCTGCTGGAGAGCTGGCAACGCTGGAGGCGAACCGCCCTGGCGGCAGCCTGGACTCTCATCTTCATCGCGAGTATCGACACGATCGGCTTCTACGAAGCCCTTGTCCCGTATGTAGCGCTGCTGCTCCCGATGATCGGAGCTCGAAGACCATGGACCGTGGCGCTCTATACCGCAGGCACCGCCCTCGGCATCTACCTGCTGTTCGATCTCGCCCTACGCGTGCGTCTACCGTCCGGGTTTCTGGGCCTTTGAGGGAGGTATCTGATGACGGACATCCTTGGCGGTGCTGAGCTCCTCTTCCAGGTCGAAACGCTCCTCTGGCTGACTTTCGGGATCGTGGTCGGCTTCTTGGCCGGCGCGATCCCCGGCGTGGGGGCAG
>WHSP01000255.1 GCA_009380025.1 Gemmatimonas sp.
GTCACCGGAGCGGCCCTGGCGAACCCTGTCGGTCACGGGGTCTATCGAGACGGGCCGCCACCGGGTTTCTCTGGTGGGTTCGGTGAGCAGTCCTGCACCGCGTGCCACTTCAGTGGGAGGAGAACGAGGGCCCGGGCGGCATCGAGATCGAGGCACCCGTGGAGGGCTTCGAGGCTGGAGAAACGTACGAGATCCTGCTCACCCTTCGTCGGCCTGGAATGGCGCTCTCCGGCTTCCAGGTCACAGCCCGATCCGACGACGGCGGCAGCCAAGCGGGAGGCCTGCACGCCTCACCGGCCGAAGACGGCCGCGTCACGGTGAGCACGGATCAAGGGATCGAGTACGGCTACCAGGTGGGTTCCGGGTCCCAGCCGTCGTCGGATGGGGTGAGCCAGTGGACTCTGCTGTGGACGGCACCCGCCGATGCAAGCGCCAACGTCGTCTTCAATGCCGCTGCGAACGCAGCGGACGGCGATGATACTGCCGAGGGCGACGAGATTTATACAGCTTCCGTGACGGTGGCACCCGCACAGCATTAGGTCTCACGCGAAGGCGCGAAGACACCAAGAATGGGAGGGCTCGCCATCGGGCGGGTCCTCCCATGTTCAGTTGAGTGATCGAAAGAATGACGATGGTCATTTTATTCTTCTCACCTTGCATCGGCCAATCCCTCAATTCGCGTCTTCGCGTCTTCGCGTGAGACCCCTCCGCGTCTCCGCGTGAGACCCTGCCGTTCACCCGCATTCGCTGTAGCCACACACGTGACACTTCGCGCAGCCCTCGGCGAACTCGAGTTGGCTCTGGCAGTCAGGACACGTTCCGATGAACATCTCGGCCGGATCGTATCCGTTGAGCCCAGGTAGAAGCGGCAGTTCGTCGGCCGTCGTCGCCTTCACCTCGTCACCAGTGGCGACGATCTCGGGCATGAGCTCCTGCTGAACGCCCGCTTTTTCCTGTTCCCGAACTTCGATGGCCTGTGCGATGGCATCGGGAAGGGAGAGCACCTTGTTGAGCCCGAATCCGATCGCGCGGTCGGAAGAGATCCCCCGCAGCTGCTGGTGAACCTCACTGACCGGGATCCCGAAGCGGAGGGCAAGGGAGATCAGCCGCCCGATGGCCTCGGTGTCTGCCATCGCGATCGAGCCGGCCTTGCCGAGCGTCGCGAACACCTCGAAGGGCTGACGCGCCTCGTCCTCATTGATGGTGACGTAGACGTCGCCGAGGGGTGAGTTCATCTTCCTCGTGGTCCCCCGTAGCAGCGCCGGCCGGCTGCGCTTCTGGCGCCGTACCACATGCGCCTGTGATTCCACGACGGCGAGTCGGTCTTGCGTCCGCTTCAGCTCAGCCTGCATCGACGCGAGCTTCTCGCTCAGCTCCTTGGCGTCGCCGGCGGCCACCTGTTGCGCAGGCGTCTTCGTCGCCCCGGTCGACAGCACCTGGTTGTCGCGAGAGCCATCGCGGTACACCGTGACGCCCTTACAATTGAGCTTGAACGCCAGCTCGTAGATCTGGCGAACGTCGTCGATCGTCGCGTGGTTCGGGAAGTTGGTCGTCTTGGAGATCGCTGAATCGGTGTTCTCCTGGAAGGCGGCCTGCATGCGGACGTGCCATTCCGGTGTGATGTCGTGGGCCGTCACGAACACGTTCTGCACATCCTCCGGAACCTCGGGGAAGTGGATGTGCCCCAGTTCGGCAATCCGCGTCATCAACTCCTCCGAATAGAACCCACGGGCACGCGCGACCTCCACGAAGTCGTCGTTCACGTCGGGCATCATCACGCCCGCCTGATTCCTCATGAAGGCGACGGCGAAGAGCGGCTCGATGCCGGAGGAACAGCCCGCGATGATCGAGATCGTCCCGGTCGGCGCAACCGTGTCGACGTTGCAGTTGCGGAGGCGGCGCATCGGCCGGATCCGGTCGCCGTTGGGCGCCCGCGCGCAGCTCTCGTCCGGCCCCCAGATCGAACCCTCCCATTCCGGAAACACGCCGCGCACCTCGGCCAGCCGCTCGGACTCCTTCTTCGCCTCCTCGTCCAGGAATTCCATGATCCGCCGGCCGACTTCGATCCCTTCTTCGCTATCGTAGCGGATCCCGATCCTCACGAGCAGGTCCGCGAAGCCCATCACGCCGAGACCGATCCGACGAATCCGGTGTGCTAGATCTCGGATCTCCGGCAGCGGGAACTGGTTCGCGTCGATGACGTTGTCCAGGAAGTGCGTCGCCAGCTGGACGACCCGCCGGTACTCCTTCCAATCGATCCTCTCGTACCACGGGGAGTCCGCTTCGACATCCGTCCGGACGAACGCTCCGACGTTCACCGACCCGAGGTTGCAGACGTCGAACGCCAGGAGCGGCTGCTCGCCACACGGGTTCGTTGCCTCGTAACTTCCGAGATGTGGGACCGGATTGTAGTAATTCGCCCGATCGGTAAAATACACCCCAGGCTCGCCCGTCTGCCATGCATTCTCGACGATCTTGTCGAAGATCGTTCGGGCATCGAGACTCCCCGCCAGCGCACCCGTCCGAGGATTGTAGAGCTCGTACTCCTCTCCGTCCTCGACCGCGCGCATGAACGCGTCCGTGATCGCCACCGATATGTTGAAGTTCGTGATCCGCGTGATGTCCTGCTTGCAGTCGATGAACTCCAGGATGTCGGGGTGATCGACCCGGAGGATCCCCATGTTCGCCCCCCGACGCGTCCCCCCCTGCTTCACCACCTCCGTCGACGAGTCATATAGCGACATGAATGAGACCGGCCCGCTGGCCACCCCGGTTGTCGACTTGACCAGATCGCCCGCCGGGCGAATTCGGCTGAAGCTGAAGCCCGTGCCGCCCCCCGACTGATGCACCAGCGCCATCGATCGAAGCGTGTCGTACACTCCGGTTTTCCCGTTCGCCAACGCATCATCGACCGGAAGTACGAAGCACGCCGACAGCTGCCCCAGCGGCCTCCCCGCGTTCATCAGCGTCGGCGAGTTCGGCTCGAAGAGACTCGTCGTCATCAACTGGTAGAACTGATGCGCCAGCTCCTCGACCTCCTGCTCGCTCGCTCCATACTTCGCGTCCCCCCGCGCGATCACGTACGCAACCCGCCAGAACATCTCCTCCGGGTCCTCCAACGGCTGTCCCTCCGCATCCTTCTTCAAGTAGCGGCGCGCGAGAACCGTCCGCGCGTTCTGCGAAAGCTGCGCAGGCGGGAGCTCCACCCGAACGAAGGGATCTTCCACCGAGGGAACACTGACGGGGGGATTCATGCGGTCTCCTTTGAGCGCTGGGTCCAGGTGGGGATCAGCCTGCGGCTCGCTCCCAACCTCCTCCATACCCCCGACCCACCCTTTCGAGCGCGTCGGGACCGCTCCCTTCACGTCGGGAGAGCGGGTGCGACAGGTCCCTGCAAACCAGATTCCACAACCGAGCAAGCCACTACATATTGTGGCCTCCAATTCTACAAGCGCTCTATGTGGGGGTCAACTGGCCATGTTTTCCACAGCGGAGGGATTGGGAGATTTCCCCTGCCGGACGGCGGCCGGGCCAGCTGAAAACATTTGAGTTCTTCGCGAGTGGACAGGACTTATCCACACGGGTCTCGCACAGACCGTCTCGCTAGAAACTTCACCCCAGCTAGGGGCGGTTTCTGGACTGTTGCGCTGCGGCCCGGACGCATACCGACCCTCACGCGGGGTCACGGAGTCCCGAAGGAGGTTTCGCCGCCTTCGCGTTCTCCGCGTGAGACCTGGGGTTGCCCTAGAACGCTGTTGAATAAACGCGCCTGCGCGAAGGCCGAAGAGAAATCGAGCAGGTCAAGGCGCGCGACGAGCCGCGAGTGAGGCGTACTTTTGTACGCCGCAGG
>WHSP01000256.1 GCA_009380025.1 Gemmatimonas sp.
CCTCACTCGCGGCTCGTCGCGCGCCTTGATCTGCACGATTTCTCTTCGGCCTTCGTGGAAGCCTGACTATCAACAGCCTAGCAGTCGACTTCCTGCGGCGATGTAGCCCCCTCGCTGGCGTCAGGGTCAGCGCCAATATCTAACCGCGGAGCTGCAGAGTGCGCAGAGTTTGCTTTGGGTCCTTCCCCTGCGTGCTCTGCGGCTCCGCGGTGAATCCTTCCGGCACTGGAATCGGGTGAGGGAAGGTGTTATTTTTCATGGTTGATTTTGGCCGGGCTCCCGCTACGGGGGCCCTATTCACTTTGCAGGGTTTCTTCCGCCCGGGATGGACTCTCGGAGGGGATGAAGGATATGTCGATTCGCAACATCGCGATCATCGCGCACGTCGACCACGGCAAGACGACGCTGGTGGACCATATGCTCCGCCAGGCGGGGACGTTTCGTGAGAACCAGCGGGTTGCGGAGCGGGTGATGGACTCGAACCCGCTGGAGCGGGAGCGGGGGATCACGATCCTGGCCAAGAACCTGTCGGTGCAGTGGGGCGAAGTGAAGATCAACATCGTGGATACGCCGGGACACTCGGACTTCGGGGGCGAGGTCGAGCGAATCCTGCGGATGGTGGATGGCGTGGTCTTGTTGGTGGATGCAGCGGAGGGACCGATGCCGCAGACCCGGTTCGTGACGCGGAAGGCACTCGAGCTGGGGCTTCAGCCGGTGGTGGTGGTGAACAAGATCGATCGCGGCGACGCCGATCCTCGCCGGGTACACGACGAGGTGCTGGAGCTCTTCATGGAGCTGGAAGCCGACGATCATCAGCTCGACGGTCCGATTCTGTACGCGATCGGGAGGGAGGGTGTGGCGGTTCGCGATCTGGACGACCCTCGCCGGGATCTGCGTCCGCTGTTCGAGACCATCCTGGAGACGATCCCGGAGCCGCGTCGGGCGGACGGCGCGTTTCAGATGCTTGTTTCGACGATCGACTACTCGCCCTACCTGGGACGGTTGGCGATCGGACGAATCGAGCGAGGGATGGCGGAGGTCGGGTTGCCGGTGGTAGCCCTGCACCACGACGCGGATCAGACGATCGCGCGAGCGAAGATCAGCCACCTCTTCCTCTTCCGGGGCTTGGAGCGGACCGAGGAGGAGCACGCCGAGGCTGGCGACATCGTGGCTGTCGCGGGGTTGCCCGAAGTGGAGATCGGCGCGACGATCTGTGACGTGGAGGCTCCGGAAGCGCTCGAGGGCATCCGAGTCGAGGAACCGACTGTATCGGTCGACTTCATGGTGAACAACTCGCCGTTCGCCGGCCGGGAAGGGAAGTACGTGACCAGTCGACAGCTCCGGGAGCGGCTGATGAAGGAGCTCGAGAGCAACGTCGCGCTGCGGGTGGAGGACACCGATAGCCCCGATACCCTCACCGTTTCGGGCCGGGGCGAGCTCCATCTCGGGATCCTGATGGAGACGATGCGTCGGGAGGGCTACGAGTTCGCGGTCTCACGGCCTCGGGTCATCCTCCGCACAGCGGAGAACGGGCAGCGGCAGGAGCCATACGAGGAGGCGACCATCGATGTTCCGGAGCGCCTGATGGGTCCCGTCATCGAGAAGCTCGGGCAGCGGCGCGGTGCGATGCTCGAGATGAGGAACCCGGGTGGCAGCCTCGTCCGGCTCGTGTACCGGATCCCAGCCCGTGGCCTCTTCGGATATCGACCCGAGTTCCTGACGGATACGCGCGGAGAGGGCCAGCTCCACCACCGATTCCTCGAGTACGCTCCCTACGTGGGGCCGATGAACACGCGGTTGAGGGGTGTGCTGGTTAGCATGATCGACGGGCAGGCGGTCGCGTACGCCCTGGGACAGCTGCAGGAGCGCTCGACGTTCTTCGTGGCGCCCGGTGACGCGGTGTACGAAGGGATGGTCGTAGGGGAGAACTCTCGCCCCGACGACATGGAGGTCAATGTCACCAAGGGCAAGAAGCTCACGAACATGCGGGCTTCCGGCTCGGACGAGAACATCCTGCTGGAGCCGCCGCGGAGAATGTCGCTCGAGGACGCTCTCGGCTACATCGGCGACGATGAACTGATCGAGGTCACCCCGAAGGCCTTCCGTCTGCGGAAACGGCTGCTCAGCGCGAACGACCGGAAGAAGGCCTCACGCGCGAGCGCCTGAGATTCAATGGTTGGACCTGGTAAGCGAGTCGGACCGCCTGGCCCTTGACGACTCGAGCCCGGCGGCCAGTGTACCCCGATGCTCGAGCCCTTCGGAGTCATACCCTTCGATCCCTTGGATCGGCCCCACAGTGGGCTCGGATGACGGACCTCGGGAAGGATCGATTCGACCACACTTCGGCCGGCCGGCGCCGTCTCTCCTCAGAAACAGCGATTCCCAAAAAAATGCCCCTACGGCACGCCTCTTGACACTCCTCGCGAGCCCTTTACCTTGCGGCGAATCTGCGCTGCTTCGCGGTGTCGAATGGCTCTCGGAGCCTTCCATTTCATCCGGCGTGAGAGGAGACCTCGGAATGGCGGAAGTGAAGGTGGTACCCGGGATCGGCGAGGAGCCCGTGGTTGACACGGAACTCTTCCATGCCCGCTTCGATGATGAGGGGGACGAGGAGTGGGGCTCTGGTGACGGTTGGGACGAGAAGGACGAGAAGGAAGACGAGGACTGGGAAGACGACGATGACGACGAGGACGACGATGACGACTGGGACGACGATGACGATTGGGATGATGAGGACGACGATTGGGACGAGGAGGAAGAGGCGGAAGAGGAGGAGGCCTTCTGAAAATCTGTCCGAGGCGTCGGCCGATCTGGCCGGCGCTTCGACATTTTGATCGTGCTGCTTGCCGCTTGGTCTAGATCCCGCCTGTCCGCCTTCCACCCCCAGGGTTCATGCGAAGTACGCGAGGTCTGGTCGGCTCTTTCTCTCCGTGAATCCGCGCCTCCTCGTGAGGCCATCCTGCCGAAGCCTATCCCACAGGCAACCACCAGGAGGTCTTGAAGAGCAGGATATTTGGTG
The DNA here is from genome assembly GCA_009380025.1 of Gemmatimonas sp. GTDB lineage: Bacteria > Gemmatimonadota > Gemmatimonadetes > Longimicrobiales > Longimicrobiaceae > WHSP01. The sequence goes on from WHSP01000256.1 coordinate 3,020, forward strand.
CCGGGGATGGAGATGGACCGGAACGTGTCCTGGACGTCCACGACCGTGACGAGCGTCTCGCGGGCCCCTTCGGCTCTGGTGCCAGACCACGCGCTTTGTGTCAAGGGACAGAGCGTCCGTGGATCGCTGGATGAGCGGCGGTAAAGGGTTGAAAGGCGGGTGGTGATCGGTTATGTTTTTCGTTTGCCGAACGAGAGAAGGGGCCTGTAGCTCAGGTGGTTAGAGCGCACGCCTGATAAGCGTGAGGTCGTTGGTTCAACTCCAACCAGGCCCATTCTCCTATCTCCTTACCCCGGCGCTTCTTACGTGGCGTCGGGGTTTGCCGTTTCCCCGATTTTTCTCCCCAGGTGTCTAATTTAGGTGTCGAATTGGACCCTTTTCGGGTCCGGTTTCCTGCTCCAACTCCTGCTGTGCTGCCTCTAGATCGGCCAGACTGACATCGTCGTAAACCTCACGGAGCGTTTTCCACGACGTACCTGCCAGCTGCTCTTGGACCTGTGCGGGTAGCGCGCGGAACCGCTTGTCGCGCACACCCGCACGCTTTTCGCTGTGGTACCCGAGCCCACGGATCCGGATGCCGGCCCGTTGTTTTGCTCGCCGGAGCCAGGTATCCCACGTGAACCGTGGCGTGGGCTGTGTCGGATCCTTGGCAGCCGCGAACACGGGAACGTCGCCCACCTTCCATTCCGGCACGTACTGCTTGAGGGCGTTGTAGACGGCGACGGGTAGGGGCGTCCAATTCCCGCGCTTCGACTTGTCGGTCTCTGCCCGCCATCGGATACGGCGGTTTCCGAGGTCGATGTCA
>WHSP01000257.1 GCA_009380025.1 Gemmatimonas sp.
GCCCGCGATCGAAAGGAAGTCGATCGACATCCTCCTTGCGGAACCGAAGTTCTTTGAACTCCAAACCTCGCTCTGCAGCAACGACGCGGGCTCCCAAGTGATCGAGCACGTAGTGGTAAGGGGCTGATCCGACAGCCTGAGGTTGGAAGCGATCCAGGACCGCTAAACGGTAGAGCTCCACGAGTCTTCGACGGGCGGTGTGACCGCTGGGGAAGTACAGCTCCGTTATCTGATGAACGGTTAGGAGCCGGTGCTCGAACAAGTCTTGGCACAAGGAACGGTCCCTGGACGTAAGCCTCCCGGCAAGGGTTAGAAGAGGTGATCTCGGGGGCTTCGAGCGCCTTTGCGCTCGAATACCCCGAGGGGTCCTGGGGTTCGGTGAGGCACCCATTAGCCGGCCTCACCTGCACGTTTGCAATCCCGAGGGTGTCCCAATCGTGATCGTGACGGCGATTGAGACGCCGGCCGAGGCACCGATTGAGGCACCGATTGAGAGTCCGAAGGCGCCGTGATGGCTCCATGGCGTTGTGAGATGTCTGCCTCAACGGCGCGACGTGACTCCGCGAAGCGACTCGCTGATTCCCGGCGGACGGCGGCAGACCTGCCCGCTTCTGCATCCTTCAGCGCCGTGGTGGTGAACGTGAACGCCGGGCCGTGGCCGCCTCCGAGGCTCGGGCGGCAGGCCGCCTGGTAGGCGCCGAGATTGGATAGGTCGTGATCCGTCAGGTAGGGGCGAAAGTGGCTCTCGAGAGCGACTGCATCCTCGGGCGAGCACGTGAACAGGATCTTGTTGCGCGCGTTTGCCCCCAGGGCCGTACGCATATCGCGCGGGAGCTGGCCCAGGTGCTGATGGGCGAGCACGAGAGAGAGCCCGTAGCCGCGCGCCTCGGCCAGCATGTCCTCGAAGCTTCTCGGCAGAGCGAGGTAGTTGTGCATCTCGTCGACGTAGAGCCCCACGGGAGCGCGCGCCGACTCCTCCTGCTCGGCGCGTTTCATGCACGCTTGCCACACCCTCGCCACGACGAAGGCCCCCAGGATGCGCGACGTTCCCTCGCCGAGAGTTCCCTTGGGGATGCGCACCAGCAGCAGCCCCCCTTCGTCGATGAGCGCAGGGATGTCGAGCTTCGGCTTGTCCTGACCGACGATGGCTCGCACCGGAGCCCGCAACAGGAAGGCGCGCAGCTTGTTCATCAGCGGCGCGTTGTGCTGCGAGGGATCGCCGAGATGCTCGTACCAGTCCCAGAAGCTGCCGAGGTGACCGGTATCGAAGAGCTCGCTTCGTTGATTGCGGAGCTGTCTGCGCCATTCGTGGTTGGTGAGCAGCAGCATGACCTCGGCCATAGTTGCTCCGGGAATCTGGGTGAGCGTGAGGCAAGCCGCCCGCATGATGTCGTCGGTTCGCGGCCCCCACGAACTCTCGTAGATCCTTCGGAACACGCTCAGGACGTGGTCGACCACGAGATCGGCGTCGTCGCCGGCGAGGACGTTCAGACCCACGGCGTAGTTGTGATCGTCCGGATCGAGCAGGCAGGTCCTGTTCTCCGCTCCTCGGGGGAGACGGGCGATGATCGCGTTGACGAGGTCGCCCTTGGGATCGATCACGACGGCAGCGCGTCCGGCTGAGGCGTCCGCCAGCACCATCCTTGCGATCAGGGTGGACTTGCCGGTGCCCGTCTCCCCCATCACATGTATGTGGTGGCGCGCGTCCTCTACCGAGAGCGCCACCGGCCGAGCGGCGGAAGTATGGTCGGAGAGCCCCAGCACGATCCCCTCCTTAGGAAGCTCGCGCGGAGGAGCGAGCGTCCGGGCCCGGGCCCTGTCGAGTCCCGGGATGGCCTCGGCCGGAAGAGCCGCGATCTGTGCGAGCTCGGGGACCGACAGCAGATAGCCTCCCGCCAGTCCCCGGTCCCTCAGGCGCCTCGGTCCTCCAAGCGTTCTTCTGCGACGAAACCCGTTGCGGCCTTCGAACACGGCGAAGGCTCCCGCGAGCGCATGGATCTTGCCCCTTGCCTGTGGCCTGCGGGGAGATGTCACGGCGACCCTGACCGCGCAGCGCCACAGGGGTGAGGACGCCTTGGCCAGGATCGCCCGGACGTCGGGATCGACGGTCGGATCCATCGCGGGACGTGTGCCGGATACCTGGCGCGCACCTGCGCCACTGGCCCAGAACGGAAGAGCCTGAGGCTGGGCTCGCTTGAGGTGGCGCGCCGCCCGCAGCAGCCGGTAGCGGGCCGCGCTCGTCGCCGGCCGGGCGAGCACCTGAATAACGGCCAGCTCGCCGTCATCGAGCGCGATCATGCTCCCCAGAGCGAGCCGCAGCGGCTCGGTATCGAGCTCGGATCCGATGGGAAACCAGTCGGGCTCGGCGAGCGTCAGCTCCGTGGCCGCGGTCTCCCCAACCGCCTCAGGGAACGCGACGTCGGCCTCGATCTCGGTCTTGGCGCCGGGCCACGCGGACTCGACCGCGCGCTCCACGAGCCCAGGTGGAATCGCGCGCGGCACCCACAGGGAGAAGGAGATCGTGTCGGGTTCGGCCACCACCTCCCAAGCGAGATGCGGCTGGCCCGAAAGGAATCGGCGCCACGCCGGCCGCAGGACGGCGTGCAGGCCCATCCACAGGGTGAGCGCCCCCGATGCGTCAACCTCGGGCGGAGCCAGGATTCGGATGCGACGCGCGCCGTCGGCCAGCCGCCGCGCTCGCAAGTAGCGCGCAAAGGCCAAAGCGACGCCCGCCAGCAACAGAACCGCGACCGCAAGCGCGAGCCAGGGAGTCGCAGTCGCAATCAGATCGCCCGCGTAGTCGCGCACTCGCGCCACGAACCTGTCGGGCTCGGTGAACAGCTCAACCAGCGGATGACGCTTGTAGCCGCCATCTCTCATCTAATGCAATCCATCAGTCAAGGCTCTCCGGATGAGCAACGTGCAAATGATTCAGGTGACTTGAGTCTGTGAATGCTCCGGGGTACGCCAAGTCCCACGGGCTCCCGAGCTCGTCGGGTCTAAGCGGTTCTTCGAGCGACAGGAGCGACCGCGCCGCGGCGCGGGCGGATTCATTCGAGGGCGAGACCGCGACCCCATCGACGATCGGGATGTCGACCGCGCGTCCGAACGCGTGGTGGGAGATCGTGTTGGTCCCCGCGACGTAGAGGGAGTGTCCCGTCGCGAAGGGTCCGACCGAGCCGAGCCGGTGCTCGGACGCGAGGAACAGCAGATTCCCCAGCACGCGCGCGTCCACCCTCCCGGCTTCTATGTCCAAGCGAGCCTCGGGGCGAAGCTCGATGTTGGGATGCGACAGCACCGCCTGGCCGAGCGCGCCGGCGTCCGGGGTCGTCCAGCCGTAGCGGATGGCCCATCCGATGACATCGTCGACGTACTCGCTCGAGTGGTTGTAGGAGAACAGCGCGGCGCGAGGGTCTCTCTTGATCCCGTCGGCTGCGAGTTTGGCCGCCGCGGCGAAGATCGCGTCGCGCGCGTCGTAGACGTCGTACGGGGGTCTCTGCGACGCGTCCCTGTAGACCGGCCACGTGGCGGGCATGAACTGCATGGGGCCCATGGCTCCCGCCGAGTTGGGCCGGTAACAGTCACCGCGGCCGTGATCGCACTCGATCTTGCCGACGGCTGCCACAAGCTCCCACTCGATCTCGAAGGCTCCGGCCGCCTCCACGTACAGCCGTCCAAAGTCCGGTGGGATGTCGTCGATCGCCCCACGGTCGAGCTGAGACGCCCCCTGTCCACCGGCGGCC
>WHSP01000258.1 GCA_009380025.1 Gemmatimonas sp.
GCACGAGTGGAACCGCTTACTTGTCCGCCCGGCAAGGCCAGACTCTTGGCGAGCAGTTCTCGAAACTCTGGCTGCGCTCCGTTCTCCGATAGCGACCCGCCAGATACGTGTTCAGGGCGCAGACCGCGGCGTGGACGGCCGGGGGCTGGCGTTCCCCAGCCACGATGAGCCCCTGGCCGCGGTTCTCCAGGAGATCCTTGGCGAGGGCGTCGATCCAGCGCGAGTCGACACCCGGGACCCCCAACGCGGCTGCCGCGTTGGGGACCCCACCCGGGACGCTGGCTCCCGCCAGGCCGGCTCCGGCCGCAGGCGGAGCAAGGCGTGCGGCGAGCGCGGCGAGGAACGGGGCGATCTGCCGGCTTTCGAGTCGGAGCCGATGATCAGCCATCGCTGCCGTCAGCGAGTAGACCCCCTCAACGGCGTAGAGCCGGTTCATCGCGCCACCGGAGGCTCCCGCACGCCTTCCGTGCGCGAAGCCTCGGGCGTGACGGATCATCTCCGGGTCGGTGAGGAGCGGGTCGGCGTCGAGGCAGAGAATCACCGCGGCTCGATCGAGCCGGAGCATGAGATCGACGTCGCGCCCCGTGGCCTGCCGCAGGCCCGCGAGTCGGCTCTCGTCGCTGACGGCGTCGTACGTCGCCCACTGCAACTTGGGGTAGCGGGCGCGGAGCTCGGAGGCTAGTCGTGCCAGAGTGGGAGAACAGAAGGAGTCGGAGAGGACCGCAAGCCCAGCCCCGCCATCGGCCGCATGAGCCTCGGACAGCTGTCCCCAGGCCGTCACGAAGTCGGCCCACGACTTCCGCGTCCCCTGCTGCAGGACCGACTGCGAGCGGTCGGGATCGTAGAGGCCCAGCACGGACGCCTGGATCCGCGCGCTCGACGCCCCGAGGCTCGCGGGGTGACCGGGGTTCCCCTCGATCTTGGTCGGGCGCCCTTCGTGGCTCTCGACGATGAGACCGTAGGCGCTCCGGCCGAACGGCATCGTCGTGGCGTAGTAGCGGGGGATCCCGGGGACGCTCTCCTCGGGAGCGGTGACGAAGGGGACAATCTCTTCGACTGGGCGCCGGCACCCCGCGAGCCCCGCGAGCGAGAGCGAGGAGCCCACGAGCGTCATCATCTCGCGCCGGGTGATCCCTTCGGGAAGCTCCGAGGCGCCCTCCGGGAACTCCCGCTCGAGTGCGGCGCGGAATTCGGGGCGGTCCTCGATCTGCGCGAGACTTCGCCAATACGTCCGATTCACCGGTGGCACCCCGAACAGTCCGTCGGCGGATTGACCTGTCGCTCGCGATCGAGCTGCGCCGCGAGCACCGTCGCGTCCCGGGGAGGGGTCCACCTCATGTTGGTGATCTCCGAAGCGGGGCGTCTGTAAGGGCTGGGGTCACGGTGACAGTCGAGACACCAGCTCATGCTGAGGGGCATCATCTGGGTGACGGTTTCCATCTCGTCGATGCGGCCGTGACAGGTGACACACCCGATGCCCGCCGTCACGTGCGCGTTGTGGGCGAAATACGCGAAGTCGGGAAGATTGTGGACGCGAATCCAGCGCATCGACCGGCCGCTCTGCGCGCTGTCCCGAATCGGTGCGAGCAGTTCGCTGTCCCTCTTCACCGTCTGATGGCAGTTCATGCACGTCTGCGTCGGCGGAACGTTCGCGACGGGAGAGATCTCGACCGAGGCGTGACAGTACCGGCAATCGAGACCAAGCTCGCCGACGTGGAGTTTGTGGCTGTACGGGACGGGCTGAACCGGACGGTAGCCCACATCTGTGTACCACGGGGAAAAGTAGTACCAGACGCCTGCGATCGCAAGCATCGGACCGAGGCTGCCCGCGAGGGCGGCCACGATCGGGAGCTTGTTCCACCAGGAAGGGAAGATCTGGCCCAATGGCTAGGACTCCCAGGCGCTGGAGGACAGTGGTCCAAGCCGCGCGTCCGCGCTGGAACTGTAACGACACATCCGCGGGCCCCCAAAGGAATTTGTTGCAGGGGAAAACCGAGATTCCGTCGATTGAGGCGCCGATTCTATCCACGAACTCGGACGAGGGTCAAGCGCGGCCGAGGATGCGGTCGCGCATCTGGTCGCCTGTGGTCAGCTTCACGTCAGAGCTCCCGATGCACACCGTCGACGTCTCGTCAACCATCGGACTGGAGTGCATCCGCAGCGCGACCTTGCTCATGGCGTCGGCGAAGTTCAGATCGGCCGGCGCAGTTTCCACCGGGTTCGATTCGCCGACAATCAGCAGCATCTGCACCCGACCAGTTCCATCTCGTCACGAGATCGCGCAGCGCGGAGTTCTGGTCGATCGGCACAATCTCGGCAGGAGGCTGATAGCGAACCGTGCTGCCGAGGTTGCCGAGCACCTGATTCATCCGTCTACATCAACGGGGCTGCACGCGCTGCACATGATCGTCGGCATCGGGATCATCGCCGTCATCACGTGGATGGCGTACCGCGGCAAATTCGCCAGCCGCGCCACGAAGACCACGAAGATGGCTTGGCCATGAAGACACGAAGCACGAAGGTAATTCTCCCCAAAGGGAATTCTTCGTGGTTTTCGTGTCTTCGTGGCAAAAACGTCTTCGCGAGCTTCGTGTCTTAGTGGCCTGAGTTGTCGTTTCAGAACTCCCATCTCAACCCAACGCTCGGGCGAACGATGATCCCGCCGTCTGCGCCTATCACCCGCACGCCCGGCACGAGCGACGCATGCTCGGTCATCGAGATCCGTGCATCCAGGCCGACAATCGGATTGACCGAGTAGGACGTGTACTTGCTCGTGACCGCCGGCAGCGTGCTCTGATTGGGAAGGCCGATGTACGCGAACGTCGATTCGGTCTGCCCGATGCCGAAGCCGATGCCGGCCGAGTACACCAGCGACGTGCGATCGCCGACCGATTGACGGAACCACGCGAGCGTCGAGACCGTCGACAGACGAGTCTTCAGCGTCGAGCGCGTCTCGGGCGGCGGGAAGATGATCGACGATGACGAGAGGAACGACGAGGAGAGCTCCCCAAGCGACGTGATCAGCTCCGCCGGCAGGACCGGAAACACGCGTGACTCCGACTCGATCTCGCCGCCACGCACGTACTCCAGCTCGACCCCCCATCGCGATCCAAGCGCACGATCCAGCCGGAGAGAGAAACCAAGGGCTTCACCGTCACGCGACCGATCCCCCAAGCGATCAAACTCCGTATCCGACCCGTCGTACCGTGTGATGTCTCCCACGAGCGCCACGGAGACGCCCGTCCCCGACTGCGCCCACGCAGGACTGACCATCGCCACCAGAACCACCAGCACTCCGAACGCCGCACGCATCATCTGCTCCTCTTCGTAAGGGGGCGGGCAGAACCGCCACGATCAGACAACCAGCCTCCGCCGAAGGCTACGGCGGGTCCGCAGAAGCGTTGCGAAGGCGGAAGCGCATCGCGCGACGGCGGAACACCATCATTAGACGCCAGACCCCACCAATTGTGGCGATGAGAAAGCGTGAGTTCCGACACTAGATGGGACGAGTGTCTGCGACCGGGGGAGGCGTTTCCGTAAGGTCACAAACCCAAGAT
>WHSP01000259.1 GCA_009380025.1 Gemmatimonas sp.
TCAGGCGTTCGACAAGGACCCGGCGAAGCTCTCCTGCTGCGCCGGGTGAACGATGGCGGCTGCTCGGCATCGCCCAGGGGCGATTGCCGGATACCTTCGGGTGGCGGACCCTGGTGAAGCAGGCGAGGGAGGAGGTGGCCGTCGCCTGACGTTTGATCGCCGCCACTACCAAGTAACGCATGCGAATCGCGAACAACATGACAGACCGCGCTCAAGCCCTCGAGCTGCCGAGCCGCACGATCCTCTCAGGACCAGACCGAGCGCCTGCCCGCGCGATGCTTCGCGCCGTCGGCCTCGGCGACGAGGACTTCGAGCGGCCCTTGATCGGCATCGCCAACACCTGGACCGAGCTCACGCCCTGCAACTATCACCTCCGTCAGCTCGCCGAGTGGGTGAAGGAAGGCGTTCGTGAGGCGGGCGGCACGCCGCTCGAGTTCAACACCGTCGTGGTCTCCGATGGAATCACCATGGGAACCGAGGGCATGAAGACGTCGCTCGTCAGCCGTGAGGTGGTCGCGGATTCGATCGAGCTGATGGCGCGAGGTTACATGTTCGACGGCATCATCGCGTTGTCAGGGTGCGACAAGACGATCCCCGGGACGGTCATGGCGCTGGCGCGGCTCAACCGGCCCGGGCTGATGCTCTACGGCGGGTCGATCATGCCCGGCCGGTTCCAGGGTCGCGACGTGACGATCCAGGACGTGTTCGAGGGCGTGGGCGCGGCCGCGGCGGGGCGTATCACCGAGGACGAGCTGCACGAGCTCGAGTGCTCGGCGTGCCCTGGCGCGGGCGCGTGCGGCGGCCAGTTCACCGCCAACACCATGGCCACGGCGTTCGAAGGGATGGGCATCTCGCCCATGGGCAGCGGCAGCGTTCCGGCGCTCGACGACGAGAAGCCGGAGGTCGCCAGAGCGTGCGGGCGACTCGTGCTGAGCCTGATCGAAAACGACGTGCGCCCACGTGATATCATCACCAGCGAATCACTCAAGGTTGCCACGGCGATGGTCGCTGCGTCCGGCGGATCGACCAACGCCGTGCTCCACCTGCTGGCGGTCGCCCACGAGGCGGGTGTCGCCTTCGACATCGATGACTTCGATCGCTACGCCGCCGAAACACCTCTACTCGCCGACATGAAGCCGGGGGGGCGCTTCGTCGCCGCCGATCTGCATGAGGCGGGGGGGGTCCGGCTGGTCCTCCGGCGCCTTCTCGATGGTGGGCTGATCCCCGACGACTTGCCTACGGTGACCGGCCGCACGCTTGCCGAGGAAGCCGCCGACGTAAACGAGAAGCCGGGGCAGCAGGTCGTACGGAGCCTTGAAGATCCGTTGAAGGCTACTGGCGGCCTCGTCATCCTCAAGGGGACTCTCGCCCCGGAGGGGTGCGTGGTGAAGGTGGCCGGTCATGAGCGGCTTCACCACCGCGGACCGGCCCGGGTCTTCGAACGTGAGGAGGATGCTTTCGCCGCGGTCCAAGCCGGCCAGATTCAGGCCGGTGACGTGCTCGTCATCCGCTACGAGGGCCCCAAGGGTGGGCCCGGCATGCGCGAGATGCTCGGGGTTACTTCCGCCCTCGCCGGTGCGGGCCTCAAGGATCACGTGGCGCTGCTGACCGACGGGCGGTTCTCGGGCGCCACGCATGGCCTCATGGCGGGCCACGTCTCGCCCGAGGCCGCGGTGGGCGGACCAATCGCGGCCGTACTGGAGGGCGACATGGTCGTCTTCGACCTGCCGAACCGGCGCCTGGACCTCGAGATCGAGGCGGGCGAGCTCGAAAGGCGCCTGCGGAGCTGGGCACCACCGCCGGCTCGTTACCCGACGGGCGTCATGGCGAAGTACGCGAAGCTCGTCGGGTCCGCGTCGCGAGGGGCAGTGACGAATAGCCTCTAATGGTCGCCTGAGGGCGCAGGAACGACGACGAGGGGCGTAGCAGCACTACGTCGAGGAGGACAGACGACCTATGGGCCGGGTAACCTAGGTCCATGGGTCACCCTCCTGGTTCGGAATGGTATATACCTGCGGTTACTGCGGGTGCGCGAGGAAACGCAGATGCGCTTCCACCCGGGCCGCGTCCAACTGATCGAGCAACCGCTCGATCGCGAGCTTTGCAGTGATTCTGGTTCACGGTGTTGTCCGGAAGGTGTCGCCGCTACATTTCAAGGTCGCACCTGTCGCCGGAGCTGGGTACGCAGCCGCGCTCCGCGTGCTCGCGGGCTACGTCGAGAACCACACAGTGTGAAGCGCGAGGTTGGTTATGGAACGGCCTGGATTCGAGATCGATCTCGAGCGTATCGCGGAGCTTTGTCGCCGCCACCATATCATTCGGCTCGCATTGTTTGGATCGATTCTGCGCCACGATTTCGGTCCCGAGAGTGATGTCGACATGCTGGTCGAGTTCGAGCCGGGTCACACGCCCGGGTTCGCTTTCTTCAGCATCCAAGAAGAGCTCACCGCGATTCTTGGTCGGCCCGTGGATCTTCGAACACCGGACGATCTCAGCCGCTATTTCCGTAATGACGTCGTCCGGACCGCCCGCCTCCTGTATGCCGCCTGACGAGGTTCGCCTTCGCCACATGTTGGATGCCGCGACGAAAGCGATCGGCTTCGCGCGCGGGCGCGCGCGGGCCGACCTGGACACCGACGAGCAGCTGTCGCTCGCGCTGGTGCGTCTGATCGAGATCATTGGCGAGGCCGCGAAACATCTCTCTGAGGAAACGCGAGAGCGCGCGCCGGACGTGCCATGGACGCAGATCGCGGGTACCCGTGACCGACTGATCCACGGCTACTTCGATGTCAGCCTCGACGTGGTCTGGACGATCGTGACGCGCGATCTGCCCGAACTCGTGCACTCGCTCGATGCTTTGCTCGAGCGGCGGGCGTGACGATGCCTCGGGGCTTCGCGGGTGCGAAGTAGATCCGGGCATTGGCCATCTCGTTGAAGGTTTCCTCCCCGTACGTCACATCGACAGACGGGTTGGGGTTGTAGGGGTCGGGTACTCGATCTCCATTTTTACCGACTTGCCCCGATAGTGCATGTGGGGGCCCATAGAGAGGAGCTAGGTATCCTCCTCGAAGAGCATCTCCCCCTCGAGACCTCGTAGTTCGGATGGTGGGCCGGGATGCGGAATTCCCTCTGCCAATTGAGGTCCGTCTGGACATCGCGCTGATCCCAGGTCCAGTTCCACTCGACCGTCTCGCCAGCAGCGATATTGAGCACCCCCAAACCCATTGGCGGCTCGTCCACTACCCACAGACGCGGGTCTCGATTCCCTCCGCCTCACCGTGCCCGCCCCGCTCACAAAGCGCCGAACCCCGGCAAGCGAGGAGGCTCAAATCCGCGTAGGTATACTTCAGGAGCCTTCGCTGAGGCATCCACTGCGCCCGCTGGGCGTAGTCCCTCGCCTTCCCGCCGCATTCTCGCAGCATTCCCGGCGACTTCATCTTCCCCGCGCCATGAGCGCAACCGCAGTCTCGAAGTCAATCCAGCCCACGACCGCAGGCGTCGATTCGGGATCGACATCGACCGTCGGTGCCGACGCCGTCTATCGC
>WHSP01000025.1 GCA_009380025.1 Gemmatimonas sp.
TGCCCGCCCTTCGGTGAACGAGCCTGATTTCGCCGGGCTCGGCGCGCCGCCGGCAGGAAGAGGAGAAGGGTCAGCGCGCCCGCTGCCCACAGGAATACCACGTGCTTGGTCGGCGTCAGATCGATCGGGCCGACGACCCAGGAGCCCTCGGCAGGGAGGTGGATCGCGGCCCCGAAGGGAAGTTCGATCTCGCGAGCGTCCTGGATGTGGTGCATGATGTCCAGGCCGCCCTCCTCGTGCTGATCACCAGCGGGCATCGCCTCGTCGCGCTCCTGCACCAACGCCGGTGCCAGCATATCGAGGCCCGACGTCGTCGGGGGCGTCATCGCCGCTGCCACCAGCAGAGCTATCGTCGCGAACATTCGTCTCTAGGTGCGAATCGTCACCGCGCCGGTGCCTGCCTTCCCCATCTCCCGACGCTGAATGAAGAGTGCCTCCAGCAACGTGCTCCCAAAGAGGCACGCGACCATCGAAAACAGCGTTGGAGCGGCAGAAGCACCCACCGCAGCCACTCCGAAAAATGCCATCAGTATCACCGCCATGAACCGAACCAGTATCCCCGCACCGTAAGCGAGCCCTCTCCTCTCCAGCCGGACCCGAAGAAATAACAGCCAGAAGAGTGCGGCCTGAAGCGCCACCGCCGTGGACGCTCCCCACGCAACCCCAACGATTCCACCCCGTCCGACCCATAACCCGCCGACCATCGTCACGAGCAGCCCAACAGCCACCACACCGATCGTGTACTCCATCCCCAGCCGGATCATCGCTCCCTTCGCTCGCGTTCCTGGCGCTCCCGCGGCGCGATTACCAACTGCCTGTACATTGAATAGAAGCCACCAACCGCTCCCAGCAGCACCCCGATCAACAACAACCAGGGTTCCGTCCCCAGCCGAGAGTCGAGCCAACGACCCACAAAGAGGAAGAGAACAATGGCCGCTGCAAACTGCAGTCCGACCCCGGCGACCTCCGCGACCTGGGTGGTCGTCGACCGTTCTTCTCGACCCGGTGCCGCCATGGTTTTCTCCTTACCGTGCCGGGATCTGAGGCCACAATAATAGGCGCTTGTGAAATTTTTCGCAAGCGCTCCCGAACGCCGTTCCGGACCCTCGCTTGACGTGCTTTCGGATGGGCCTCTATCTTGCGTTTTTCCAGCCGCATAGCCACTTCGGCGAGTGGCGGGACCGCGGGCTCTCGCGCTTTCCGCGACGGACCCGATTCAGGGGAGCGATGAAGTGACATGCAAAGTCCCTCCCCCGTGGCGGTTCATCTCGATAACCCAGGGAACGAAAGTGGACAACGGCCCAAGTAGACGGCTTTCGACGAATCCGATACTGCCTCCTGGAGGGGTCCCGTGATCGTCGAAGCATTCCTTCTTCTCTTCCTCCTGGTTCTTTCCGCTTTCTTTTCCGGATCGGAGATCGCCCTGTTCTCGTTGGGTGAGGCGCGTGTACGGACGCTTCGAGAGGAGAGGCGACGGGGATCGGTGTCGCTCGAGCGGCTCAAGGCGAACCCCGAGCGACTCCTGGCAACGGTGTTGGTGGGCAACAACGTCGTGAACATCGGGGCAGCGTCGCTTGCCACGGCGATCGCCCTCGATGCGTTCGGGAGCGCCGGGGTGGCGTATGCGACGGGTGTGATGACCTTATTGGTGCTGGTCTTCGGCGAGATCACCCCGAAGGGACTGGCGACGGCCAACGCGGACGAGTTCGCGCTGTTCGTCGCTCCGGCGATGTACACCCTTTCGCGGATCCTGGCACCCGTGGTCGTGCCGCTCGAGAAGCTGACGCGGTGGTTTGTCCGTCGGAGTCAGCGAGAGGGTCGATTGACGGTGACGGAAGGAGAGATCCGGGAGATGACGGCGATCGGCCACCGTGAAGGAGCGATCGACGAGCACGAAAGGCGGATCATCGAACGGGCGTTTCGGCTCGACGACACGCGTGCCTGGGATATCATGACTCCGCGGGTCGACATCTTCGCCTGGTCTGCGGAGCGCCCCCTCGCGTCGATCGCCTCCGAGCTCCCGACGCTCCGTTTCTCGCGGGTTCCGGTCTACCGCGAGTCGGTGGATGACATCGTCGGGATCCTGTACACTCGTGACGCCTACCAGGCATTGGTAGCCGGCCAGCGGGATGTTTCGATCGGCGAGCTGGCCCGAGAGCCCTTCTTCGTTCCCGGGTCCATTCCCCTGACGCGGCTGCTGGGTGACTTTCAGACTCGCCGGATCCATATGGGGCTGGTGATCGACGAGTACGGCGGAACGGACGGGCTCGTCACGCTGGAGGACATTCTGGAGGAGCTCGTCGGAGAGATCGTGGACGAGACGGATCTGGAGCACCAACCGCTCGTGCGGGTCTCGCGTAACGAGCTGCTGGTGGAGGGAGGAGCCGACCTTCGCGAGATCAATCATTTCTTCAACACGGCATTCCCTCAACTAGAACACCGCTCGCTCAACGGCTACCTTCTCGACGAGCTCGGCTACGTTCCACGAGAAGGCGAAGCGGTCGAGCGGGAAGGGGTGGTGATCCAGATCCTGGAATCCAGCGAAACCCAGGTGCTGCAGGCTCTTCTCATCCGCGAGGCGGGTGCGGACGAAATCGACGAGCCGGTGCGCGAGGGGGCCACGGTGGAGGCTGTGGGGCCGGGCGACGGGCCGGCTCGTCGCGAGAATCGGGCGCCCGGACGAAGCGAGTGATCCGGACGGCCATGGGCCGCTCACTCCCCGTCACCGCGTCGGCGGGAAATCACGCCATCCGTGAGCTGTATCTCCGGGAGGGAGTGACCGCGGAGGGCTCCGGCGCTGTGGGAGTCGCAGCCGTCCTCGCAGGGCTTCTCGACGGCGTGCCCGGGCCGGTGGTGATCGTCGTTTCGGGCGGGAACATCGACGCCGAACGGCTCGCCGAGATCGTAATGATGCAACGGAGCAGAGATGATTCTGGAGTTCGAGGGGATGCGCCCGAAGATTCACCCGACCGCGTGGATCGCCCCGAACGCGGTGGTGATCGGGAACGTCGAGATCGGGGAGGAGAGCAGCGTCTGGTTCGGCGCAGTCATCCGGGGTGACGAGCGGGAGCACGTAATCCGGATCGGCGCACGAACGAGCGTCCAGGACAACTGTGTGGTGCATGTCAGCGATCGTGGGCCGACGCTGATCGGCGACGACGTGACGATCGGGCACGGAGCGGTTCTCGAGAGCTGCGCGATTGGCCGCTCTGCGCTCATCGGGATGAACGCGGTGGTACTTCAGCGGGCGCAGATCGGGGAGAGCGCGCTGATCGCGGCCGGTTCGGTCGTTGGCGAAGGTGCGGACATTCCAGCGCGGTACCTCGCTGCGGGGGCGCCGGCGAAGGTGAAGCGGGAGGTCGATGGGCCCGCACTCCGCTGGGTTACCAACAGCGCATCGCACTACGTCGAGCTATCGCGTCGCTACCTTGCCGAGAGCGCCCCGTTACCCGACCCGTCCAGCCGCCAATGAGCTACGACGTCGGGATCGTCGGTGGAGGAATCGTCGGGTCGGCGATCGCCCGGGAAGTAGCCCTCCGGAAGGGCCGTGGTGTGGTCGTCGACACGGATCGGCCGGTTGGCCAGGCGACCTGGGCGGCCGCCGGGATGTTGTCTCCCCAGGCCGAAGCAAAAGGTCCCGGCGCGTTCCTGGACCTCCTGCTGCAGGCTCGGGATCTCTATCCCGCATTCGTTGCCGAGCTGGAGGAGAGGACTGGGATCGGACTCGGGTATCGCACGGAGGGGGCGATCCTCGTCGCGATAACCGAAGAGGACGAGGTCGAGCTCGAGAAACGACTGCATTGGCAGCGCGAGCTCGGGCTCGACCTCGAGTCGCTCACCGGCGTAAAGGCGCGTCGCCTCGAGCCAGCGCTCTCGGCGAAGGTTCGCTCGGCGCTCTACTTCCCGGGCGATCACCAGATCGAGAACCGGCTTCTCGGGAAAGCACTCTCGTTCGCCGCGGCGGCGCTAGGCGCAGAGTTCAGGGTGGGCGCGGCCGTCCAGAAGGTAAAGGTGGATCCACGCCCAACCCTGGAGATGGCGGACGGCACGACAATCGAGGCCGAAACGATCGTCATCGCCGCCGGGTCCTGGTCGGGGACGCTTCTGGGGATGCCGCGAACGCTACCCGTCGAACCGGTGCATGGGCAGCTGATGAGCGTGACGGCCGTCCCGCCGGTGTTTCGTCACATCGCCGTTTCGCCGCGAGGATACGTCGTCCCGCGCTCCGATGGGCGGATCATCGTCGGAACGACAGTGGAGCGGATCGGCTTTCGCCCGAAGGTGACTCCGGTCGGACTTCAACGACTCGCCGGTATTGCCGTCGAGATCGCCCCTTTCCTCGGCAACCTCCCCGTGGAGGCCCACTGGTCCGGGTTCCGGCCCGGAACTCCGGACGGACTGCCGATCCTCGGCCCGGATCCCGACGAGCCCCGCGTAATCTACGCCACCGGACACTTCCGCAACGGCATCCTCCTGGGCCCACTGACCGGCCAGTTGATCGCCGCCATTGCACTGGGCGAGTCGGCCAGCGTCGACCTGAAGCCGTTCGCAATCGATCGGTTCCCACGCGGTTGACAGATGGTCGACGGCCAGCTACTCCACGGACAATACTCCTGGCCACCACCGTCATTCCCGCGAAGGCGGGAATCTAGAGTTGGGGAGCCGAGGAAGCGGCTGGATTCCCGCCTTCGCGGGAATGAGAGGGTTTGACACGGGAATGACAGGGTTTGGCATCCCATGAGAGCGGGCATCCCGCGAGTTGTCAGAGGCCGAAAATATTTGTCGTGTACCACTCGACGATCGCCGGGCCCCAGACCTCCGTCGCCGCCGCGCCGATGGCCAGGAAGATCCCGAACGGAACGAGCTTGTGAGTCCGCAGGGAGATCGGAACGAAGACGATCGACCCAATGAGCGCACCGAGGAAAATCGTCAGGATCGAGCCGAGCGGACCGAGGAACGATCCGACCATCCCCATCATCTTGATGTCCCCACCTCCCATGGCCGGCTTCTCGAGCCACCGCTCCCCCACCTCGGCGGTGAGGTAGAGGACGCCGAAGCCGAAGACGGCTCCGGCCAGCGCCTGCACGATGGAAAGGCCGCCCGGCGCCAAAGCCAACAGGAGCCCGATACCCGTCCCGCCGAGCGTAAACTCGTCGGGAATGATGTAGGTCCGGGCGTCCGTCGTGGCGATGCCCAGCAGCAACGTGAAGAAGATCGCGACGGTGAGAGCCTGCCACGATGCACCGTACCGAATGACGGCAGCGATCCAGACGAAGGCCGTGGCCAGCTCGATGGCAGGATAGAGCGGCGAAATCCGCTCGCCACAGTGGCTACATCGGGCCCGCAGCGCGATCCAGCCGACAACCGGGATGTTCTCGTACCAGAGGATCCGGTGACCGCACTTCGGACAGCTCGACCGCGGGGCGAACACCGATCCGCCCTCGGGCCACCGCGAGATGCACACGTTCAGAAACGAGCCGATCGCCACGCCAAAGATTCCCGCCGGCATCCAGATCGCGATCTCGAACATTAATCTCAGCGCGTCAACTCGTAGAGCAGGATCGCGCTCGCCGCCGTCACATTCAGCGACTCGCCACGTCCTGGCAGCGGAACCCCGATCAGCCCGTCGACGCCCTTCCGCACAGCCTCCGAGAGCCCCGCTCCCTCGTTGCCGACCACAACGACTCCACGGCCCCCACGCACTTCGCTCACCGGTCTGCCCCCCACCGCCGCACCGTAGACCGGCATCCCAGACCTCTTGAAGACCTCGACCGCCTCTTCCCAGGCCGCCGACACCATGGACAGTCGGAATGCCGAACCCGCCGCCGCACGCACGGACTTAGGGTTCCACGGATCGACCGTTCCCGGCAGGGCCACGACCCCCACCGCACCGAGAGCTTCAGCCGACCGCACCAGGGCCCCGAAGTTGCCCGGGTCCTGGACTCCGTCGACTGCCAGGACCACTGCACGCGTCGACGTTACATCGATAGCCGAGAGCTCTCGAACAGGCGTATCGGCAACGGCCATCACTCCCTGTGGCGATTCCGTCTTCGCCACCCGCTCGAAGTCCCGATCACGGAGGACGCGCCGGAGGATCCGCCGTTCGTCGATCTTGCGGACGAGGGCACGGCCCCGTTCGTTGTCCTCCAGCGAGGACGTGCAGACGACCCAGCGGACGGCCAGCGGCGAGGCGAGGAGATCCTCGACCACCCGAACCCCTTCCGCGACGAAACGCCCCGTTGTCTCCCGTCCCTTGCGAGTATCGAGGGACCGCAACTCCTTGGTTTCACGCGATGTAAGCAATGTCGTCAGGTGGTCCGAGTCTTGCGCGATTCGGGCTCGCGGATCTCTACGATTGAACCCGAGGACGGAGACCTTCATGCTATCCTTCAACTCCAATGCGAGGAATGCCGGTGGCATCCTCGCTTTGGTAGGATCCCTTACTATCGGTGCCGGTTGCGTACCGGCGATTTCAACGCAGCAGGAAGTTCAGCTCGGTGACCAGTACGCAGCCGAGCTCAATCGCGAGCTTCCACTGGTGCGTGACCAGGCGATCGTGAACTATATCAACTCGCTTGGCAATCAGATCGCCCAGCGAGCGGATCCGCGCGGGCTGCGCTACCACTTCTACGTCGTCAACGCGCCGGAGGTCAACGCGTTCGCCGTCCCGGGCGGGCACGTCTACGTGAACCGCGGCCTGATCGAGCGAGCGACGAACATGTCCGAGCTCGCCGGAGTCCTGGCGCACGAGATCGGCCATGTGGTACACCGACATAGCGTCGAGCAGATCCAGCGAGCCCAAACGGCGAACACGGGCCTCGCGGTTGTCTACGGTGTACTCCTCGGTCGGTCGCCTTCGGGGATCGAGCAGATCGGAACGCAGGTGATCGGCTCGGCGGTCTTTGCGGGATACAGTCGTGACGCCGAACGAGAGGCGGACGAGACCGCGATCCGGTTCCTGGTTGCAAGCGGCATCAACCCCGAGGGGCTCGTAACGATGTTCGAGAAGCTGCTCGCGGAACGTCAGCGCAATCCGGGCGGGGTCGCGGAGTGGTTCTCGACCCACCCGACGACCGAGGAGCGGATCGAAACCACGAGGCAGGAGATTGCGAGATTGCCAGCCGGCTCCCTCCAAAACCTCAACACGAACTCTCAGGCGTATGCCGACTTCAGGAGCCGCGTGAACGGCCTTCCGGCGAGCGCCTCTCGGTGATGCAGCGTAAGACATCCGATCGTGGCTCATATCGTCGGTCTCCTGGCGAGAAGAATATAGGTCGATGCGTGCAGTATCTTTTCTTCTGGTGGGGTCGCTCGTCGGAACCGCGGGATGCATCTCGGAGGGTCGTGAGCAGGAGATCGGCGATACGCTGGCTTCCGAGATAAACCCTCACCTGCCCTTGGTAGGCGATCCACTTCTGAACGCGTATGTCGGCGCGGTAGGTCAAACTCTCGCGACGGTGAGCGAGCGCCCTAACCTGCACTACCGCTTCTACATCATCAACACCGATGCCGTGAACGCCTTCGCGCTCCCGGGCGGCCATGTCTATGTGACGCTCGGACTGATCGATCGGACCGAGTCCGGCGCCGAGTTCGCGAGCGTCCTGGCCCACGAGATCGGGCATGTCGCCGCCCGACACGGCGTCGACAAACTTCAACGACAGCTCCGTACCGGTTCACTCGTCAACGTACTGTACGATATGATCCTGGGGGGCGAGCCCGAGCTCCTGCGGGAGAACGCTTTGCAGCTGGCGAACGCCATCTGGACCGCCCAACACTCGCGTAGTGATGAACAGGAGGCCGACCGCCTTGCAGTCCGCTATCTGGTACGCACGGGCACCGAGCCGACGGCTGTCGTATCCCTGCTCGAGTCTCTTCTCGTCGAGGAGCAAGCGCGGCATCGGAGTTTCGGGCCGTTGCAGAACTGGCTCTCGACCCACCCGCTGACGGCGGATCGGATCCGGGACGCGGAGAAGAACATCGAACGCCTGACCGGCGAAGAGGAACAGATGACTGAGCTCGACCTGAGCGCATTCGACGCGTTCAAGGCCCTGATCGCCCGGGTCCCGTCCGGGCCTTCCACCACTCTGGAGATGTGACCCCTCCGATCGCTCTCACCATCGCAGGCTCGGACTCGGGTGGCGGGGCGGGCATCCAGGCCGACCTGAAGACATTCCAGGCGTTCGGCGCTTTCGGGACGAGCGCCGTCACCGCGATCACCGCGCAGAACACGGTGGGCGTGACGGCAGTCCACCCGGTCCCGGCGGATGTCGTTCGTGCACAGATCGACGCCGTCGCGATCGACCTGCGTCCGGCGGCGCTGAAGTCGGGGATGCTAGCCACGCGCGGGCTGGTCCAGACGGTGGCGGGGGCGATCCGCGCGCATTCCCTCGAGAGGTACGTGCTCGACCCCGTGATGGTGGCGTCGAGCGGAGCAAGGCTCCTCGCCAGCGATGCCGAAGCCAGTATCCTGACCGAGCTCGTGCCCCTCGCGACGCTCGTAACGCCGAACCTGGACGAGGCCTCGATCCTCGTTGGCTTCCCCGTCGACGATCTCGAGTCGATGCGGAACGCGGCGGCGGCGATCGTCGAGGCGGGAGCCGAGGCGGCGTTGGTCAAGGGAGGTCACCTCGAAGGCGACCGCCTCATCGATGTCTTCTTCGACGGCGCGACGTGGCGGGAATGGCAACGCGTCCGAATCCCCTCCCGAAATACCCACGGAACCGGCTGCACGCTCTCGGCGGCGGTCGCGGCGGGACTCGCGTTCGGGCGAACGCTTATCGACGCCACGAACGACGCGCTCGACTACCTCCATCGCGCCATCCTTCACGCCCGGGATCTGGGCTCCGGGCACGGTCCGGTAGACCACACGGTCGAGGCGCGGCGCGAATCGGATCATTCGGAACGAGCCGATTCGTAGCCCGCGCAGCTGCCGTTGGGGATCAGGTGTCATAGTCGGCATCGACTGGCTTCCCGCCACGCGGACTACGAGGCGGCTTCGGTCGGCAGATTCGAGGGAACGATACGAGGCAGGAGCACGCGAAGGAGCCGGGCGAGGTGAGACGAGGCCCCCGCCCCCACCGCGAGCACTTCGTCGTGGCTCAGCTTCGTCCCTCCCACGCTCGCCGCTACGTTCGTGATGCAGGAGATCCCCAGCACCCGCATTCCGAGCGCTTGTGCGACCATGACCTCCGGCACGGTCGACATCCCGACGGCGTCGGCGCCCATACGTGCTAACATTCGTATCTCGGCCGGGGTCTCGTAGCTCGGGCCGAGCACCGCCGCGTACACACCCTGGACGAGTCCGATCCCGAGCTCGTCCGCGGTCCGGAGCGCGATTCGCCTGAACTCCGCATCATACGGGTCAGACATGTCTGGGAACCGATCCTCGGTCCCTGCCACTCCTCCGATGAGCGGGTTCCGGAACGTCAGGTTGAGATGGTCTGCCATCAACATCAGATCCCCCGGAGCCATCCCAGGGCGGATTCCTCCGGCTGCGTTCGTCACAACCAGATCCTTCGCGCCGAGCGCGGCAAGTGCCCTCATCGGCAGCGCGACGTCCCCCGGTGCGGCCCCTTCGTAGAGGTGGAACCGGCCGGAGAGGACGGCGACCTCGACCCCCGAATGGATCCCCACGATCAACGCCCCCGCATGCCCCGCAACCGTCGAAGGCGGAAAGCCCGGGATCTGATCGTAGGAAATGCGGACTGCATCCTGAATCTCCGCTTCGATCGAGCCGAGCCCCGACCCGAGCACGAGCACGGTCCGTGGCGCGCGACTCAGGCGCGTTCGCAGGAAGCTGATGCTGGATGTGATCGGCATCGGCGCGGAGAAGGTGGAAGAGCTCAATGCGGATGTTCGACTACTGAATCGAGGCGCGCCCGCTGCTCCTGGCCATGTCTGTCGATCGAGTCAGCCTCGAACCCGCGGAGGCCGGACCTTTCTCGATCGTACGCCCGACGCCATGCTACGGTTTCGGATTCTCGAAGCTCCGCGTCCGCGTGAGCCCCTTCGTCGGCTACCCGCCTTGGATACTCGCTTCCACGAGAATGAGACGGCTCGTACTGCCGGAATGGCTGCGTGCATGCCGATTCCGCAGGAAAAATGGCGGGGTTACGTGGCACATGCGTTGCACCCGCCGTCCGCCACTGTGCGCATCCCATGAGCTCGCCGCCGATCTCCCGAGGGAACCAGCAGGATGAGGCGCCCTGGCGACGCGTGGGGGTTCCCCCACCGACTCGCCTCGCCTGTCCGGTCATCGAGGACGGCCGGGGGCAAGCGACGCAGCGGAGCGCATGAAAGCTCGCGACCTGGACGGCCACCGCGGCGGTCCGGTCTTTTTCACGAATAGCAAGGCAAGGAGAACCCATGGCCAAGGTCATCGGGATCGATCTGGGCACCACGAACTCGGTCGTCGCGGTGATGGAAGGCGGCGATCCGGTGGTCATTCCGAACGCTGAGGGTGGACGCACGACGCCGTCGGTAGTCGCCTTCACAAAGGACGGCGAGCGGCTGGTCGGTCAGGTCGCCCGTCGCCAGGCGATCACGAACCCGAAGAACACGGTCTTTTCGATCAAGCGCTTTATGGGGCGCAAGGAATCGGAGGTCAAGGCAGAGGAGAAGATCGTTCCATACGAGGTGGTGAACGGGCCGAACGGCCTCGCACAGGTGAAGGTGCCGAACGCTGGCGACAAGCTTTTCTCGCCGCCCGAGATCTCCGCGATGATCCTGCAGAAGATGAAGCAGACGGCGGAGGACTATCTCGGCCAGACGGTGGAGCAGGCCGTCATCACCGTACCCGCGTACTTCAACGACGCACAGCGGCAGGCGACCAAGGACGCCGGGAAGGTCGCCGGTCTCGAAGTCCTGCGAATCATCAACGAGCCAACAGCCGCCGCGCTGGCGTACGGTCTGGACAAGAAGAAGGACGAGAAGATTGCCGTCTACGACCTGGGTGGCGGTACGTACGATCTCTCCGTTCTCGAGCTCGGCGACGGCGTCTTCGAGGTGAAGGCGACGAACGGCGACACGCACCTCGGCGGTGACGACTTCGACCAGCGGGTGATCGATTGGCTGGTCGAGGAGTTCAAGAAGGATCAAGGCATCGACCTCTCGAAGGACGCGATGGCGCTCCAGCGGCTGAAGGAAGCTGCGGAGAAGGCCAAGATGGAGCTATCGACGACCTCATCGACGGACATCAACCTGCCCTTCATCACGGCGACGCAGGAGGGCCCGAAGCACCTGAACGTCAGCCTCAGCCGAGCGAAGTTCGAGCAGTTGGTCGACGACCTCGTGCAGCGAACGATCCCCCCGATGGAGAAGGCGCTCGCCGACGCCGGGCTCAAGCCGGGCGAGATCGACGAGGTGATCCTGGTCGGTGGGTCGACTCGCATCCCGAAGATCCAGGAGATCGTGAAGGAATTCTTCGGGAAGGAACCTCACAAGGGGGTAAACCCTGACGAGGTGGTAGCGGTCGGCGCAGCGATCCAGGGTGGGGTGCTCGCGGGTGACGTCAAGGACGTTCTGCTGCTGGACGTGACGCCCCTGTCGCTCGGCATCGAGACACTGGGCGGCGTGATGACACACCTGATCCAGCGCAACACGACGATCCCGACGAAAAAGGCGGAGACGTTCTCGACCGCCGAGGACAACCAGACGACCGTCGAGATCCACGTGCTCCAGGGCGAGCGCGAGATGGCGATGTACAACAAGACGATCGGCAAATTCCAGCTCACTGGCATCCCGCCGGCGCCGAGAGGAGTTCCGCAGGTCGAAGTGACGTTCGACCTCGACGCGAACGGGATCCTGAACGTTTCGGCAAAGGACCGTGCGACCGGCAAGGAGCAGAAGATCCGGATCGAAGCGTCCAGCGGACTATCGGACCAGGAGATCGACCGGTTGGTGAAGGACGCCGAGTCGCACGCCGAGGAGGACAAGCGGCGGAAGGAGGAAGTCGAGACGAGAAACCGGCTCGACGCCCTCACGTACGAGGTCGAAAAGAACATGAAGGAGTGGGAGGACAAGCTGGACGAGGCGACGAAGGAGCAGTTGACGTCGGCCGTCGAGCGAGGCCGTAAGGCGCTCAAGGAAAGCGATATGGGGGAGATCCAGGCGGCTTCCGAGGCTCTCCAGCAGGCGTATAGCGCAGCCGGCGCGCAGATCTACCAGGCGCAGCAGGCCGCCGGTGCGGCCGAAGGGCCAGATGCCGGCTTCGCTGGTGGGGCGACCGCGGGTGCGGGATTCGCAGGCGACGAGACCGAGCGAGCGGCCCCATCGCCGGAAGAAGAGGACGTCGTCGAGGCCGATTACGAGATCGTCGAGGACGAGAAGTAGGACGTCCGTTCGCGAAGTGTGGTCCCCGGCCCTTCGCAGCGAGGGTCGGGGCCGAGCCTTGGATGGGAGGTGCATTTCGGGTTCGTGGACTCGGTTCGCGGAACCCGATGGACGGAAGCAGGTAAAGCAGGGTTACAGCGATCGCAACCAACCCACCTTCGTTTACCGCACGAATCAGCCATGCTCGACCCCATTCGCGCCAAAGCCCGCATCATCGGAGTTACCGCCGCGTGCTTCGTCGGCGGCGTACTGCTCGCCTCGGGGATGGAGTGGACGGCCGGGTCGCAGGCGACGACCCTCTTCCAGCAGGCGCCCGCGGCATCGGAAGTCCAGCCGATCGCAGAGCTGAGCGAGTCGTTCATCTCCATCGCCGAATCGGTGACGCCGGCCGTGGTCAGTATCCGAACCGAGCGGGCCGCACGTCCCGCCAGCCAGGGTGATGTACCCGAGCCGTTCCGCCGCTTCTTCCAGCCGCCAGATCAGGAGCCGCAGCAGGCGGGTGGCACGGGCTTCATCATCAGTGAGGACGGGTACATCCTGACCAACAACCACGTCGTCGCCGACGCGGACGCCATCGACGTCGTCACGATGGATCGCCGGGAGTACGACGCGGAGCTGGTCGGGCGAGATCCGACGACGGATGTCGCGGTCATCCGGATCCAGGGAGGATCCCTCCCGACGGTTCGCGTTGGAGATCCGGCCGACACGCGGGTCGGCGAGTGGGTGCTCGCCGTGGGGAACCCCCTGGGCCTGGACTTCACCGTCACAGCGGGGATCGTGAGCGCGAAGGACCGCAGCATCCAGATCATCAGCCGAAGCATCGAGGATGAAACCCTGCAGGCCCTGGCCGTTGAGTCCTTCATCCAGACGGACGCTGCGATCAACCCGGGCAACTCCGGCGGACCGCTGGTCAACATCCGCGGCGAGGTGATCGGGATGAACACGGCCATCGCGTCGAATACCGGGCTGTCCGCCGGGTACGGCTTCGCCGTCCCGATCGACCTGGCGCGCCACGTCGCGGAGGACCTCATCCGGTACGGGCGGTGGCGGCGCGCGGTGCTCGGCGTCTCGATCAACCCTGTCTTTGTCGAAGACGCCGAGGTTTTCGATCTCCCCTCGATTGGGGGCGCCGTCGTGCAGGGCTTCAGCCAACAGAATACCCCGGCGGAGGGCGCGGGCCTCCGCATGGGCGATGTAATCGTGGCTGTGAATGGCAGCCCCGTGTCCCAGGTAAACGCGCTCCAGCGCATGATCGCCAGTCATCGGCCCGGCGACCACGTAGAGCTCGACCTGATCCGGTATGGCGAGCCGGTCACCCTCGACGTCGAATTGATCGAGTCCGACCAGCGCCCCATCACAACGGCGAACTCAGGTCCGGCCGAGCCGTCTCGCACCAACGACAGCAGGCTCGGGATCCTCGTAGCGCCGCTCACCCGCGAGCGAGCCAACGCCCTCGGCTATTCCGCTCCGGGTGGGATCGTCATCGAGGACTTCGATCCGACGAGCCCCCTCGGGGATCGCCTGAACGCGCGCGGCTGGAAGATCGTGAGCATCGACGGCGAGCCGGTCTCCGACGTCAGCCAGTACGAGCGCGTGATTGGATCGAAGCAGCCCGGAGCCGTCGTATCCCTACTTCTCGAGGGGCCGGGCGAGCCGCAGCGAATCGTCAACGTCCGGCTGAGGGAATGAGCACCGCGGCCGCCGTCAGTCTCGAGCCGGCGGGTGGCGTCGTACCGATCATGTGGATCAAGGGGAGCGTTCCGCCGGAGCGGACGCTCCCCTTGCTTCCGGGCACAGCTCGTGCGCAGGGTCGATTCAGCCAGGGTGTCGTACCCCGTACGAGTCGCTACGACGACCGCCGTGGCCGCTGTTCCCCACCCGTCCGACGACCGGAACAAGCCGATTTCCGGTTGACCGTCCGCTTCGGAGAGGTCTATACTTCTGTGTTGCGGTGGGGCGAAAGTGGCGGAATGGTAGACGCGCTGGTCTTAGGAACCAGTGGCTTTGGCCGTGGGGGTTCGAATCCCCCCTTTCGCATCGTGAGGCGCTCTGATCGCCCGCTTCCCGTTTCCCATTTCGAGGGGCACTGCGGGAAACCCCCTTCCGCGCAGCCGCCGAAACGCCGCTCGGCGCCGAATCCAGAGTGATACACACGGGTCGTCTGGACCCTCGAACAAGGATCGAACGAGAGCCGAATGGCTTCGAACACGACAGATTTGAAGATTGCGGTGGAGGAGGTTGCGTCGTGGGGCCGGAGGCTCTCGATCACCGTACCTGCCGAGCGGGTCCAGCGTACCCGTGGGCGGGTGGCCGATCGGGTCGCCAAAGGGATGCGGCTTCCTGGGTTCCGTAAGGGAAAGCTTCCGACGCAGGTCATCGAGAAGCGATTCGGGTCCGAAATCGACCAGGAAACGATCGATCGGCTGGTCCAGGAAGCCTACCGGGAAGCCCTCGAGACGGAGGGGATCACACCGATCAACCAGGGACGGGTCGGGGACGTCCAGTACGATAAAGACTCGGACCTCGTTTTCCGTGTCGAGCTCGAGGTCAGGCCAGAGTTTGAGCTGGCGCGCCTCAACGGCTTCACGGCGAGTCGCCCACCTGCCGACGTCGGGGAGGAGGAAGTCGACTCGGTTCTGGAACGCCTCCGCGACGAACGGGGCGAGTGGGTACCTCTCGAGGAGGGGGCCCGACCGGACAACGGGGATCAGGCGCTGGTCAAGATCACGGCGCTTGGCGAAGATGACGAGGCCAACGAAGAACCGAGAACGTATCGCATCGTCCTCGGCGAGGATCAGGCGATCGCCGACGTCGAGGCCGCGATCCTAACCCTCGCCGAGGGAGAGTCCGGAGACTTCACGGTCTCGTTTCCCGACGACTTTCCCGACGAGGAGCGACGAGGGCAGCAGCAGAAGCTTCACATCGGGGTGTCGGAGACGCGCAAGAAGGTGCTGCCGGAGCTGAATGACGAACTTGCGCAGGGCATTGGTGACTTCGAATCGGTCGAGAAGCTACGCGAGCGAATCCTGAAGGACCTGGAGGACGAAGCTCAGGATCGGGCGGAGGCGAACGTTCGTAACCAGCTGGTCGAGCAGATCCTCGCGGCGAATTCGTTCGATCCCGCGCCCTCGATGATCGAAACGTATCTGGACTACATGACGGGCGATGGTCAGGCCCGAGGTGAAGATGCGCCGGAGCGGACGCCGCAGGAAGAGCAGAGGCTAGCGCAGCTCCGCGAGGGGCTCCGGCCGCAGGCGGAGAGCGGCCTGAAGCGGATGCTGGTGCTGGAAAAGATCGCGGAACGGGAGGGGCTTCGTGCTTCGCAGGACGAGATCGACGAGCGAGTGGAAGAAATCGCGACGCGCAACGACCGGTCGGCGAGCGAGGTCTGGATACAGCTCGAGAAGAGTGGGCAACTGGAGGTCCTGGAACGAGAGATAACGGAGGAAAAGGTCTTCGAGTTCCTGAAATCCCAGAATACCGTCGCCTGACAGGCGGCCCTCCCGAACTTCCAACCCACTGAGAAGGGGACTTCCGGAATGCCATTGTATGCGCCGTACGTGATTGAAAGGTCGAGCCGGGGAGAGCGTTCCTACGACATCTTCTCGCGGCTCCTGATGGATCGTATCATCTTCCTGGGCACACCCATCAACGATGACGTGGCGAACGTCATCATCGCCCAATTGCTCTTCCTGGACGCGGACAATCCCGAGAAGGACATCTTCCTCTATATCAACTCGCCGGGGGGCTCGGTCTATGCCGGGCTGGCCATCTATGACACGATGAGCTTCCTTCGGTCACCGGTTAACACTTACTGTATGGGTCTCGCCGCGAGCATGGGATCCTTCCTTCTGGCGGCCGGTACGAAGGGCAAGCGATACGCGCTTCCGAATTCCCGGATCATGCTGCATCAGCCGTCCGGCGGGATGAAGGGCACGGCGGCAGACATCGAGATCCAGGCAAAGGAGATCCTTTACCAGCGCGAGCGTCTCAATAGCATCTATGCTGAAAACACGGGCCAGTCCCTTGACCGGATCAACGAGGATCTCGATCGAGACCGGTTCATGTCGCCCGAAGAGGCGCAGGAGTACGGCCTCGTCGATCACGTGATCTCTCAACGGGGTGAAGTGGTGGAAGTTCGGCACGAGGAGCCCGAGACCGGGGGCTGATCGGCACGGCGTACTGCGCGCCAGCCTTCGAGGTGATCGACGACCTAGAGCTGGCGACTCCGATTTGAAGCGCGCGCTGCCGAGCTGAAGGCCGGCGTGGCATTTCCCTTATCGGCGAAAGAAGTCCATGGCGAACGACAAACACCTTCGCTGCTCCTTTTGCGGAAAGTCCAAGGACGCGGTAAAGCGTTTCATTTCGGGACCTTCCGTCTACATCTGCAACGAGTGCATCTCGCTCTGTAACGAGATCCTGGCAGAAGAGGAGGAGAAGGAAGCAGCGAACACTCCTACGCCGCTGCCGACGCCGAGGGAGATCAAGGAAGCGCTGGATCAGTACGTCATCGGGCAGGACGACGCCAAGCGGTGGCTATCGGTCGCGGTCTACAACCACTACAAACGGGTCACAGGGACATTCCCGAGCGAGGGGGTGCAACGTCACCCTCACGCGCCGGTGGCTGACGACGTCGAACTGGACAAGTCGAACATTCTGCTGATCGGCTCCACAGGTGTCGGGAAGACGTTGCTTGCCCAGACGCTCGCCCGCACCCTGCAGGTTCCCTTCACCATCGTCGATGCGACGACGCTGACGGAGGCCGGGTACGTCGGCGAAGATGTGGAAAACATTCTGGTCCGCCTTCTCCAGGCCGCGGATTTCAACGTGGCGGAGTGCGAGAGGGGGATCATCTACATTGACGAGATCGACAAGATCGCGCGGAAAAGCGAGAACCCGTCGATCACGCGGGACGTGTCGGGTGAGGGCGTGCAGCAGGCGCTCCTGAAGATTCTGGAGGGGACCACTGCCTCCGTGCCGCCCCAGGGAGGACGGAAGCACCCCCAGCAGGAATACATCCAGATCAACACGCGAGACATCCTCTTCATCTGCGGCGGGGCTTTCGATGGGCTCGAAAAGATCATCGAAGCCCGTACGGGCAGACAGCAGATCGGCTTTGCGACCGAGGCCGGGGGCGGATCGATCAGTGACGAGACGAACCCCTTCCAGAATGTCGAGCCCGAGGATCTGCTGCGCTTCGGTCTGATCCCCGAGCTCGTCGGGCGGCTGCCAGTGGTGGTAACGCTGGACAACCTGAACGAAGACGCCCTGGTGCGGATCCTTTCGGAGCCAAAGAACGCCATCATCAAGCAGTACCGGAAGATCCTGGGGATGGAAGACGTCGGGCTTACATTCGATCCGGCCGCCGTCCGAGCCATTGCGGGAAAGGCGCTGGACCGCGGTACAGGTGCCCGCGGCCTGAGAGCCGTGATCGAGGAAGTGATGTGCGAAGTGATGTTCGACATTCCTTCGCGCCCGGACGTGCGCGAGGTTGTCATCACACCCGAGAGCATCACCGACAGAATCCCCCCGCTATTGATCCTGGCGGCCGAGCCGAAGCAGAAGAAGGAGGCGTAGCGCGCCGGACGCGGTTACGTCGACACACTCCCGGCCCCCTGCGCCCTGCGCGTGGGGGGCCGGCTCGCGTGAAGAGGAACTCAGACGTGCGAATCAAATCCGTAGACTTTGCCGGTGCCATTGGTCAGATCGGGCAGTCAGCGCCTCAGTCCGCAGAGGGCCTTCCCCAGGTGGCGTTCTCCGGACGCTCGAATGTGGGAAAGTCCAGCCTCATCAATCGGATGCTTGGGAGGACCCGGACCCCGATCGCGCGGGTCTCCTCGACCCCGGGAAAAACCCAAGAGATCAACTTCTTCCGGGTGAGATCGGACATCGGCGACGTCGCTCTCGTCGA
The DNA here is from genome assembly GCA_009380025.1 of Gemmatimonas sp. Taxonomy (GTDB): domain Bacteria; phylum Gemmatimonadota; class Gemmatimonadetes; order Longimicrobiales; family Longimicrobiaceae; genus WHSP01. The sequence continues at coordinate 18,242 of WHSP01000025.1, forward strand.
CCTGCCGGGCTATGGCTTCGCCAGGGCGCCCGACGAGGCGCGGGTCCACTGGGGCCGACTGATCGAAGGCTTCCTGTCGTCAACGGAAGACCTGCGGGGCGTCGTGCAGTTGATCGACATCCGGCACGGCCCGACCGACGACGATCGGAAGGCGATCGAATACCTGGCGGACGTCGGAATGCCGGTGCTCTTCGTTCTCACGAAAGCCGATAAGCTGAAGCCGCAAAAGCGCAAGGCGGCCATTGCGGAGATCACGGCGGGCCTGGGCGTGGAGTCGGACCAGGTCATCCCGGTATCCGTGCTCTCGGGTCACGGGATCACCGAGCTACTAGCGGCGTTGGGCGAGCTATTGGAAGACAGCGGGGAGTAGCGGATCCAGGTGCTGTCATCCGCGGCGGAGTCATGATCAACGCCGGCGCTCATCTCCACTTGTTGTCACCCCCGCCCCCTGTTGTCATCCCCGCCCCATGCTGTCATCCCCGCGCACGCGGGGATCCAGTCACCATCGCCTGTCCAGCCCCAGGATTCCCACCTGCGCGGGAATGACGGACGGGAGTTCCGGCGCCCGACGACGCAGAGGTCAGTCCAGGTCGAACTCCTTGATCTTCCGGTAGAGGGTACGCTCGCCGATGCCGAGTATCTCGGCGGCCCGGCGCCGGTTCCCACCGACCTCTCGGAGAGCCGCGCCTATGGCCTCGCGTTCCAGGTCGAGCATCGTCATTCCTGGCCGGTAGACCACGACCCCTTCCGGTTCGGCCGGTTCCTCTTCCGCGGGGATCTCGGCCTCTACTGTCGGCGTGGACGGGATGACCGCGAACGACGGGGTATACGGCAGCTCGCCCCGCCGATCCTGCCGAAGCCGAAAGTTCTCCATCTCCCTGCGCAGGTCCTCGACATCCAGCTTGAGGTCGAAGATGGTTCGCAGAATGAATTCCAACTCGGCCGGGGTGCCACTCGCCTGTGGTGAAGCGAGAGGCCGCGGAGCGGGAACGGGGAGCAGGCTCGCCCTGTGTCCCCCGGCGCGTACTTCGTTCGGGATGTCCCCAGGCCGGATCGGATCCCGGTGTGCCAGGACGACCATGGACTCGATCAGGTTACGGAGCTCGCGAACGTTCCCCGGCCACGAGTAATCGACGAGAAGTTGGAGCGCTTCGGGGTCGATCCCCGGGAATGGCCTATCGTGCTGGCGACTGAATTCGCGGACGAACTGTTCGATCAGCCGCGGGATGTCCTTGCGACGATTCCGGAGCGGCGGGAGGGCGATGCGCAGAACGTTCAGGCGGTGGTAGAGGTCACGCCGAAACTCGCCGACCTCGACGCCTTCTCTGAGGTCGCGGTTGGTCGCGGCGATCACCCGGACGTCGACCCGGAGAACGCTCTCGCCGCCGACGCGACGGAACTCCCGCTCTTCGAGCACCCGCAAGAGCTTCGTTTGCGTCGCGAGCGGCATCTCACCGATCTCATCGAGAATGATCGTACCACCCTGAGCCAGCTCGAAGAGACCCTTGCGTAAGGAGGCAGCGCCGGTGAATGCGCCCTTCTCGTGCCCGAAGAGCTCGCTCTCGAGCAGCGTCTCCGGGAGCGCGGCGACGTTGACTGCGATGAACGGCTTGTGGCGTCGGGGAGAAAGGGCGTGAAGGCCGCGGGCGACGAGCTCCTTGCCCGTTCCGCTCTCGCCCTCGATGAGGACAGTGGAGTTGACCTCGGCGATCCGGACGACACGCTCGAGGACCTCCTCCATTACTTCGGTCTCGCCGACGATCCCGGTGACACCCCGGAGCCGCTCCCTCTCGATTAGCCTCCTGCCAACGAGGACGACCTCCTCAGCATCGATCGGTTTGACGAAGCATTCACTTGCGCCTAATGCCCGGCACGCCTCACGGCTGACTTCCTCGGTCGGCTCCAGGAGGGCAACGATGGGAAGCCGGGTCTGCTCTCGGGCGGCGGAAACGAGCTGCCTCGCGCGGCGTTCGTGGACTCCACCGGTCAGGATGAGAAGGACCGGATCCCCCGGGACGTCGCTCAGGCCCTCGCTCGCCGTCAGCAGCTCGACGGTCAGCCCGGCCGCGACGAATCCACCACGGAGGCGCACCGCCGGCTCGAGATCGTCCGCCGTGATCACCACGATCTCGCCGCTCATACGCAGCCCGTCTTCACGGCCGCTCGATCATCGCGGAATGGAGCCGTCCGTATAGAAGGGAGGGCGAACGACCTCAGCGTCGATAGGCTGGCCGCGGATCTGGATTTCGATAGCGGTACCGGGCTTTGCAAGATCCGTGGGAAGGTAGGTCAGGCCGATGCCTACCCCGAGGGAAGGGCTGAGCGTGCCGCTCGTTACCTTGCCCACTCGACGACCGCTGTGGCGAACGTCGTATCCCGGGCGAGGGAATCCACGCTGGAGGAGCCGGAACCCAACGAGTCGCTCCGCGGGACCCTCCTCCTTCACTCTTCGCAGGGTGTCACCGGCGACGAACCTTCCCTTATTCAGCTTCGTCACCCAGCCGAGCCCAGCCTCGAGGGGGTTCCGGGTCTCATCCAGATCGTTCCCGTATAGGGCATAGCCCATCTCGAGGCGCAGGGAATCACGCGCCCCGAGGCCGGCCGGCATCACGCCGAGGCTTTCCCCCGCGCGCAGGATGGCGCGCCAGAGATGAGCTGCGTCCTCCGCCACCAAATAGAGTTCGAACCCGTCCTCGCCGGTGTAGCCGGTACGGCTGATAATCGAGGAGCTGCCATCGATTTCCCCGTTGGCGAAGCGGTAATAGGCGATCTGAGCCAGATCGATGCTGGCGAGCTTCTGGAGGACCTCCGCTGCATGCGGCCCCTGCAGCGCCAGCAAGGCGATTTCGTCCGATCGATCGATGAGCTTGGCGTCGAAGCGGTCCAGAAATCTCGAGATCCAGGCGAAATCCTTCTCCCTGTTGGCCGCGTTGACGACGAGCATGTACCGATCGGCGAAACGGTAGACGAGCAGGTCGTCGAGCAGGTTGCCGTCCTCACCCGGTAGGGTGGAGTACTGTGCCTGCCCCACGTCCAGAGCCGAAGCTTCGTTCGAGGAAACGAACTGGACGAGATCCAGCGCCTGGGGGCCGGTGATCTCGAACTCCCCCATGTGGGAAACGTCGAAGAGGCCGGCAGTCGTGCGGACGGCGTTGTGCTCGGCCGTGATCCCCGCTGGATACTGGACGGGCATCTCGTAGCCTGCGAACGGGACGAGCTTGCCGCCCGCCGCCACATGCTCACTGTAAAGCGGTGTCCTACGCAGCGCTTCGCTCATTCGCCCTCGCCGTTCGCGACGACGGTGGCGAGGATAGCCTTCTGTACGTGGAGTCGGTTCTCGGCCTGATCGAAGATCCGCGACCGAGGACCTTCGAGGACCGCTTCGGTGACTTCTTCCCCGCGATGTGCCGGTAGGCAATGCAGAAAGATCGCCCCGCCGGCAGCGGCCTTCATCAGTGCGTCGTCGACCTGGAAGCGGCCGAAGGCGCGAGCTCGCTGCCCATGCTCCTCCTCCTGTCCCATCGACGCCCAGACGTCAGTGTTCACGACGCTGGCACCTCGCACCGCTTCGTACGGGTCATCGGTGACACGGACAGACGCAGACCCCCGGGCCCGTTCCAGGATCTCAGCATCCGGGCCGTATCCCTCGGGGCACGCCAGCCGCAGCTCGAACCCAAAGCGGAAGGAGGCGTTGAGCCAGGAGTTGGCGACGTTGTTTCCGTCCCCGATCCACGCGACGGCGAGCGACGATAGGTCGTCGTCGAAATTCTCGCGGACGGTCATCAGGTCCGCCATCACCTGGCAGGGATGAAGGAGATCAGTGAGGCCGTTGATGACCGGAATCGTCGAAAAGTGGGCGAGCTCCGCGACGTCGCTGTGGGCGAACGTCCGGATCATCAGGGCGTCAACGTAGCGGGAAAGGACGCGAGCGGTATCTCGGATCGGCTCGCCGCGACCGAGCTGAATATCCCGCGCAGACAGGAAGATCGGATGCCCACCGAGTTGAACGGCGCCCACTTCGAACGACACCCGCGTCCGGGTCGAGCTCTTGGTGAAGATCATCCCGAGAGTCCGGCCCGCGAACGGCATCTCGCGGTATTCACCGCGCTTCATCCGCCGGGCGAGGTCGAGGACTGCCTCGAGCTCGTCTCGAGAGAAGTCCGGAAGGGCGAGGAAATCGCGCTTTTGGCGCTGTCCGGGCATCGGAACTCGGAAGATGTGAACTGGTACAAGTTCTTTCGTGTCGCGGGCTAAGATAGCACGGCCGAGATTCGGCGACCACCCGACTCCCGGGGGCATCCCAGGAGATCACAGCCGCGAGCTCCTTCGGGTCCGCGAGCTGGGGACACGGGCGGGCGGTTGCTGGGAAGATCATAATGGGGAAGCCGCCCAGATCTCGCCGGCTGATATATTTGGCAAGGGTGCGCTCATGCTCCGCCTCTTCACCTTCCTCACGGTCGTCCTGCTTGGCTGCGCCCCGCGCGGTGAGCCCTCCGACTCGTTGAGTCCGGGAACACGGGCCGCTGGGCGCGAAGGCAGGGAAAACATACTCGTCGGCGTCGTTCGGATCGTGGGTTCGGCGCCGGTCAATCTGCAGGTCGTCGTTCAGCCGGAGGGAGAGCGGACCGTCCGGCTGCTGGGGCCCCTGGTCCCCGAGCTGGAGAATCTGGCCGGGGTGAGGGTAGCCGTCGAAGGGGACATCACCGAATCGCCGGACCCCATCGCCGACCGTCAGCTCGAGGCGACCAGGTACGAGATCGTCGAGGTGGACGGGAGCCCGGTCGTGATGGGAGAGATCATATCGGTTTCGGACGGTAACGCGCGCCTCCGCACGGCGGATGGCGAGGAGGTCAATCTCAGTGGTGTACCTGAGGCGTTTCGCGTGGGGCAGAAAGTCTGGATCCAGGGTCCGCGAAGCGTCGCGGTGCAGGCATATGGAATGATTCGACAATGAGAGCGTGGCGAAGGGGATTGGTTGCCCCGATTTGTGGTGCCCTGGCTTCGACGGTGCTCCTCGCGTGTAGCGACGGAACCAGTCCCGCCGCGACCGGAGTTTCGGTCCGCATTCGGCTTGGGCTGGCGGAGTTCGACGAGCAAACGATCGCGATCGGTGAGAGCTTGCAGCTCAGTGCTGAAGTTCTGAACGAAACGGGCGATCCGATCGACGGGCAGAACGTCGAGTGGTCGAGCGACCGAACGGACGTGGCGACCGTCAGTGGGACGGGCCGCGTGAACGCGGTAGGGCTCGGGACGGCGCAGATCACGGCGCGTCACGCCGCGGGAGAGGAAATCGCAATCGTCAACGTCGCACAAAGCTTCCTGGCGACGGATCTGCCCGATTGTGGGGCCGCGGACGCCTTGACGTTGGGCGTCGGCGAGGCGCTGGTGGTCGCAGGTCCCGACGCGCTGCCGATCTGTCTGGGAGGGGGCGCGGACGGCGACGCGGAGTACGCCATGGCCGCCGTCAACCTCGGGTCGACGGCCGCGTCGATACTGCAGGTCCGCATCGACGGGGTGGGTGTCGTGCAATCGGCCGCGTCGACGAACCGGGTCAGCACGATGCTGCTCTCGGATCGTCCGACGACGAACGAGCGCTTTCATAACCGAATCCGTGGCGAGATTCCGGCCAGCCTCGAGCACCGACTGAACACTTTCCCCGAAGCGGAGGCGCTCGGCGGACCGAGCTATCAGATCGGCGTCGACGAAGTACTATCGTTCAACGTCAACGCCGCCCCGGGCGACGGGTGTGCCGCGCCGGACCTGCGAGGGGGCCGGGTCCGGTACGTCGGCGAGCATGCCGTGGCCGTCGCCGATACGATGAACCCGGCCGGTGGCTTCACCGACGCGGACTACAAGGCCCTCGTCGACTTCTTCGACGATGACGTCTGGCCGCTCGTGACGGAGAACTTCGGAGAGCCGTCGGACATCGATGGAACGCAGAAGGTCTACATCTTCTTCACGCGTGCGGTCAACGAGCTCGGGGAGAACCAGCCGAGGGGGTCGAGCTACGTGGGCGGTTTCTTCTTCAATCGTGACCTCTTCCCGACGAGCTCCTGCGAGGGAAGCAACGTCGCGGAGATGTTCTATCTTCTCGTACCGGATCCGACCGGCGAGACGGGAGGCCGGGCCTTCTCACCCGAGTTCGTCTACCGCAGCAATCTGAACGTGCTGGTTCACGAGTTCCAGCACCTCGTGAACGACTCGAGGCGCCTGCACGTGAACCACGTGCTGGAGTGGGAAGAAGGATGGCTGGGCGAAGGGCTCAGCCACATCGCCGAGGAGCTCATGTTCTTCCGTAAGTCGGACGGGCTCGGGCCCGCGGAGAACATCGGGCCCGTGGCGTTGGCAGAGAACCAGCGCGCAAGCGACGCGTTCCGAATCTATCAGCTCGACAATCTGGAGCGCCTGAAGAGGTTCCTGCAGGAGCCGGCTGGCCACAGCGTCATCGGCGGAGCGAATCTCCTGGAAACCCGAGGGGCCTCCCGGTCCTTCCTGCGGTACTCGGCCGACCAGCAACCCGGAGAGGACACTGCTCTCTGGCAAGCACTCGTCCGGGACACCCGGCATGCAGGGCTCGCGAACCTCGAAGCGGCGCTCGGCATGGAGCCCGCCGATCTCATCCGGGACTGGGCGGCCGCACTGTACGCAGACGATCTGTTGCCGGGGTCGGAGGCAAGGTTCCAGCTTCCGAGCTGGAACTTCCGGGCAATCTGGCCAGTTGCTGGAACTCTTGGTCTCGGGACCCCGAACCAGAACTATCCGCTCATCGTCAGGCCAATCGAGCCAACTCAGGTCTACACCGAGGAACTGAGCGGTGGGGGCGCGCTGTACACTCGGGCCGTCGTGCCAGCCGATCAGGTTGCCGCCATTCGGTACGTTCTGGGTTCCACCCCACCCTACCTTCCCCTACCGGCGCGCGTCCAGGTCGTCGTGATGAGGGTGGACTGACGGGTCCGCGGGTCAGCGCACGTACTTCAGCCCGCTGCCCGTGTTGAAGAGCACGACCTCGTCGCCAGGCGAGAGCGCCCCCGAGCGGAGGAGATGCGGAACGACGGCGGCGGTGGCCGCGCCTTCCGGAGCGCAGAACAGACCGGTAAGGGCACCGACGCGCTTGGTCCAGTCCACCATTTCGTCGTCGGTCACCGTTGCGGCGGCGCCGCCGGACTCGCGGATCGCACGGAGGATCAGGAAATCCCCGATCGCGCGCGGAACCCGGATTCCGGCGGCGTACGTGTTCGCACCCTCCCACGGCTCCGCGAACTCCTGCCCCTTCTCCCAGGCTCGGACGATCGGTGCGCAGCCGACAGCCTGCACGGCGAACATCTTCGGGCGCCGAGAGCCGATCCAGCCGAGCCGTTCCATCTCATCGAATGCCTTCCACATCCCAACCAGGCCGGTCCCGCCGCCGGTCGGGTAGACGATGGCGTCGGGCAGTCGCCAGCCGAGCTGTTCCGCCACTTCGTACCCCATCGTCTTCTTTCCCTCGACGCGATACGGCTCCTTCAGCGTCGAAAGGTCGAACCACCCCTCGGCTCGTACGCCTTCGGCGACGCGCGCGCCACAGTCGGTGATGAGACCATCGAGCAGCTCGAGATCAGCTCCCAGCCCACGTATCTCCTCGAGGATCGGTGGCGGTGTGTCCCGGGGGACGACGACGTGTGCTTCGATCCCGGCGGCGGCCGCGTAGGCCGCAGCGGCACCTCCGGCATTCCCGGCGGACGGTAGAGCGACGGCCGAAGCGTCGAGCTCGTGCGCGCGAGAGACCGCCATACAGAGACCCCGCGCCTTGAAGGAAGCGGTGGGGTTCTGACCCTCATCCTTGACCCAGACACGGGAAACGCCGAGAGCGTCCGCGAGACGCGGCGTATCCAACAGCGGTGTCCAGCCCTCACCAAGGCGGATCGCGTGTGCTGGATCACGAACCGGAAGGAGCTCGGCGTACCGCCAGAGATCGGCCGATCGGTGCACGAGATCCGCCGGAGATAGGACCGATCGGATTCGCTCCAGATCATAGCGGGCGTACAGAGGACGGCTACAACAAGGCGAGACAGTGCTCAGTTCTTCCGACGGATACCTCGATCCGCAAAGGGTACACTCGAGATGCGTCGCGGCACCCGTCAGAGCGGGTTCGGAGCGGAGGGCTTCGACATCGGACATGAGTCAGCGGCGGTGCAAGGGTACAGCCACGACCGTTTCGACAGCATCGCTCTCGCAGTCGGGACACCGCTCGTGCGAACCCGGGCTCCATCGACGACAGGCATGGCAAAGAATAGTGAGACTTCCTTCGGCCTCGGGGGCGGCGGGCAGGAGGAAAGCCTCGCCGTCGGGCCCGACCAGGCGAACGGACGGACCGGTATAGAAATGGACCAGAAGGTCACGCACGTCGAGGTCGCCTGCGGTCTGGACCTTGTCTTCCCGAACCACGGCCGTCCGCTTACGGAAGATCGAATGCTCCGCGGTCCACGTCCGTTCGACACCCGCTTCCTCTTCCAGAGTGAACGTCAAGCCGCGGCTCTCGAGTTCGTACGGCACGGCGAGTCGACGCCGGAGACGGTCCGCGGCCACGCCGGCTGCCTCCGCTGGGCTCAGCTGCCTTCGATTCGCTTCATGGACTGACTCATCGCAGAACACCGAGGCACGAGCGTGTGACCAGAGTGGCGTCCTGAGCCGCCCGACATCCGTCTCCACGACACCAGTGAGGTCGTACTCATGACCGATGGGACCAATCTCGACCCACACCGTCTCGACTTCCTCCCGTCCGTCCAGAAGTCGCTCGAGCTCCCCAACGAACCAGGCCCGCCGGCCCGCCAGATCGAGCTCGCACCACCGGTCTATGTCGATGTGTCCTTCTTCCAAGGTTCTTGCTTCACGAGTGAATGGGGAGCGACGCGAACAAGATGTCGGTCCTCCCGTGAGCAGGTCAAACCCGGTGGAGGTTTGTCACATCTGACGTGGAAGGCGCCGTCGAGTACTACTGGCCGAGGCGGGTCTCGAGACGACGTACGGCGTCGAGGGCAGCGCTGACCGCGCCTTCGGCGGACGGGCCATAGAGATAGTCGCCCGCAAGGACGAGGGGGAGCGATCCCTCGAGATTGGACGCGCGGAAGGCACCCAGGTGGCCGAGGTAGCCCGGATACATGATCGGTGTGCCGATGGGCCAGCGGTACACGCGTGCCCGCACCACGTGCTGCTGGACCCTGGGCAATGCACGAATGACCTCGGGCAGCATGCGATCGTGCACCTGACGAGAATCCAGGTCGATCAGCGAAGGGACCGCCTCGGGCGTCGGGAGAACGAGCAGCAGGCCTCTACCGGATGGTACAAGATCGACCCCTTTGTTCTCCTGTACGGCCACGGCTGCAACAACGTTCGTCTGTCCCTCGGGGAAGGAGAGGCCGAAGAAGCGCGGACCGACAGGTCGGTCCAACAGGAGGGCGAGCGAAAGAGTTGGCCGGTAGCGTACCGCGCCCAACCAGTCGCGGAGGAGGATCGGGAGACCTTCGACGATGTCCAGCACAACAGGGGCGGGCACCGCGGCGACAACGGCATCGAACGCCTTCTCTCCTGCCTCACTGGCCACTACGGCGCCCTCGGCCGTCAGCCGCACGGAGGTGACCGGGAGCCCCGTCCGAACCTCCCCGCCCGCCGCCTCGATCCGTTCCGCGAGCCTTGCCGGCACTTCGCCCACACCGCCTCGGATTCCGTACAACTTCACGTCCATCCCGTCCCGCGCCAGGATGTGATAGAAGCCGGCACTCGTCTCCCCTGGTGACGCGCCGTAGTACGCCCCCAGCTGTGGGTAGACGAGCGCCGCGACGAACGCAGTGTCGATTTCCCGGACTCCCCAATCCGCGATCGACTCGGCATCGAGACCCCCGGCCGCCGCGTCCTCCGGGGAATGCAGATCGAGAGCTCGCGAGTGTCGCGAAAGGAACGGAAGGTAGGTCGAGCCGAGCCTGAGCTTGGTGCCAAGCGGCAGGCCACCCGACGAGATCATGCTCGCAATCGATCCGTAGACTACCTCGTGCGTACGCCCACCCCTCCACAGGGCATCCCGCCCCGGTACCTGGACGAGACGATCCTGGAGGCCAATCTCCTCGACGAGCGCCAGAAATCGGGTGTACATCGAACCGAAGAGCTGCGCCCCTGCGTCGACATGCGTGTCGCCCAGTCGGTCGGTGAGCATGCGACCCCCCACCCGTTCCTCACTCTCATAGACCACAACGCTGTGTCCACGGGCCTGGAGCGCGTGGGCAACAGTCAACCCGGAAAGGCCGGATCCTACGATCGCAATCGAGGTCAAACGTCAGCGTTCGGTTGATCTTTCAGCTCCGCGCGAGGTCGCGTCGGGGTCGCGGATTGGCCTGGAAGAGCCCGGCCACCGGCGCTGCGAATCAGTAGCAGACATCCTCGCCACCGCCCAAAGAGAAACGCGGGCGACCACCCTCGCCAGGGTGGTCGCCCGCGCTCAACCAGCTACTGCGAAAATCTCTACGCCCGGACTTCAGGCAGCCGGCAAAACCGCGCGCTTCCAGCGCCCATATGGGAGCGACGGCTGGGGACGAACCTTGCCCCCCCAAACGAAGGCCACCGCTCTCGGCTTCGCCTGCTCGGGCCTTCCGCCCTGTACCACAATGCCGACCGCATCTTCCGATACGGACGCCTCTTTCTTTGTTTTGATCTCGCTCATAAAACCATCCAATCATGCAAAGCTTTAGTCACAACGACGTGCGCCGCGGCGTCGAGGAAGGCATGGCGCATGCCCCTTTCGCCACAACTCTCAACCCGCGCTGTAGTATTATTTTAGCGCTCCGTAATCCACTCCGTCGCAGAGCGCGCCGTACCCTTTCGGGGACACGCGACGTGTCGGAAGGACACGACATCGGTGGATTGGGATCTCACGAAGCAGCGAAGTCCGCGAAGGGGAATTCCCCGCGATCAGGATTTCGCGTCGTCGCGTGACCTTACCGTTCGTCGACGCGGTCCAGTCCGTTGAACACCTGACGAGGGGCGCTCAGTCCGTGAGGTTGGGCCGGTGCGACTTCTGGCGGCCGCTACTCCAGGTGCGATAGCCAGGCAGCTTCAGGAGCTTGAAGATCTTGCGGTCGACGGCGTTGGAGAGGAGGAGTTCGGTGAGCTGGTACTGATCGCCCTGTTCCCGGCGCAGCTCATCGGCGGCTTCGTCAGCGATACGCAGGAGGTCGGCGCGGGAGACACTGTCCTTATAGTCCTCTATCTGATCCTCCACCCATGCCCGGTAGGCACGTCGCAGGGAAGGAGAGGACTGTCGCGTCATGACGACCGTGGTTGGGGAGCGGCGCGAATAGTCGGAATGACTGGAGTCGGAAACTGTCCTGCGACATTGGCCATGAAGCTAACTTTCAGTGAGATATGGATCAAGGACCATTCGAGGTCGAGAGGCCGAGCCGGCATGAGGGGCAGAATTCGGATACTTTCTCATCGATTTCCAAGACGGAGGTTGAGGGGTGCATCACGCAGTGTGGATGGGGACAGTGTTCCAGGCCGACGAGATGTCCGAGCTCGTGAACGGCTTCTTTGAGGAGGCGATCGTGGAGGATGTTGGAGTCGTGGATGGGAGACGCAAGTCGGGCGGAGCTGACAACGGCCCAAGCGCCACCGAAGGCGGCTTCGCCGAAGACAAAGGAGCGCACGGGAGCGTAGAGATCGTGGCTGGTAACAGCGAGCGTCAGGTGATCGAAGGTGTCCCGATTGGGTCCAGCGCGTTCGATCAGCCGATCGACGATCGCATTGGAAGGAAGCTGGGAACCGGACAACGGGATATCGGGAGGGAGACGAAGGTCCGGACCGATCGAGACGCGGGTCTGCAGGCTCTCCGCGATCGCTGCGGTCAGGAGGCGGACGACATCGGGGTCGGGAGCGGCGCCTCGAACGGAGACGATCTCGATCGGCAGCGGCCAGATCACTGCTGAATCCCGTATCGAACGAGCTTGCGGTAGAGGGTGGACGGATCGATCCCGAGGACCTGGGCCGCCCGCGTCTTGTTGCCGCCGACCGCATCGAGAACCCAGAGGATGTAAGCGCGCTCGACGGTCTCGAGGGTCGGGTTTGGCGGTCGCTTCTCGGAGATGAACGATCGGACCGGCCGACTCCTCAGTCGGAGGGGGAGCGCATCCGGCGCGATCACGGAGTCCTTCGAAAGGACGGCGGCTCGCTCGAGGGCGTTCTCCAGCTCCCGCACATTCCCGGGCCAGTCGTACGACTTGAGCAATTCGCTGGCCTCCGGGGTGAGACGGGGCACGTCGTCCCCACGGACTGCCGCAAAGCTGGAGAGGAGGTACTCGGCGAGCACCGGAACGTCATCGACCCGGTCGCGGAGCGGTGGCAGATGAAGGGTGATGACATTGAGCCGGTAGTAGAGGTCGCTTCGGAAAGCACCCCGACGAATCTCCTCCTCCAGATCCCGGTTGGTGGCCGCGACGATCCTCGCGTCGACCCGGATCGGTTCGGTGGCGCCCACCGGAACGACTTCCCGCTCCTGCAGGACCCGAAGCAGCTTCACCTGCGTTGCCGGCGTCATCTCACCCACTTCATCCAGGAAGAACGTTCCTGACCCCGCGGCAACGAAGAGCCCTTCCTTGTCCCTGATGGCACCCGTGAACGCTCCTTTGAGATGCCCGAAAAGCTCCGACTCGAGCAGATTCTCCGGAAGGGCTCCGCAGTTGATCGATACGAACGGTCCCCCTGCCCGTTTCGACAGGTTGTGCAGATAGCGAGCGAGCACCTCCTTTCCCGTTCCCGACTCCCCGGAGATGAGCACCGTCGAGTCCGTCGGAGCGACCGTCTCCGCGAGCCCGAGGATCTCCTTGAAGGCACGGCTTCTTCCGACGGGTCGTTTGAACTGCCCTGCATCCCACCGGCGTCCTACGGTCCTCGATCCCTGAAGCGGCCGTTTGCCGAGGCGTGACTCGACGGCCCGGTGACAGACTGTGACGAGCTCGTCGTTCGAAAACGGCTTCTGGATGTAGTGAAAGGCACCTTGGTTGACCGCCTGGATGGCGCTCTGAAGAGATGCCTGCGCGGTCATGAGGACGACGGGGATCATCGCGCCCTGCTTCCGGATCGCCGAGAGGACCTCGATGCCGCTGATCCCCTGCATCCGGATGTCGCTCAGCACGACATCCGGGGGCGCGTCCGTGATCGCCTCCAGTCCCTGCTGGCCGCTGGACGCTGTGGACACCTCGAATCCCTCGCCCTTCAACAGGATGCGAAGGGTGTCGAGCGTGGCGACCTCGTCGTCGACGATCAAGATTCTCGGACGACTCAAGGGCCGCCGTCCCGAACGGCGGTGGAAATCGGCTGCCGGACGGATACAGCGTGCGGGAGCGTCGGAAGATAGACCGAGAACACGGCGCCCGTGCACTCACTGGGGCGGACGTTGTCGACGAAGATCGCCCCGCCGTGGGCCTCCACGGCCCGCTGAACGAGTGCCAGACCCAGCCCTGTACCCCCACTTCGCCGCGTGAAGAAGGGATCGAAGATCCGATCCCGGATATCATCCTGGACACCGGGCCCGGTGTCACGAACGGATAGCCGGATCAGCTGGAATGCGCCAAAGGCAGGCGAGAGCAGGTCCGACTTCAGGTCCTCCAGACTCACGTTGACACTGCCGTTGCGACCGGCCCATTGGGCGGCGTTCAGGACGAGGTTGAAAACCCCGCGATGAAGGACTTCCTCGGCGCCGCGGACATAGACGTCCCTGGGCGGCACGTCGAAGGCGAGTTCAACCCCGTCACGGCGAGTGTCTGGGTGAGCGCGGACCAGGTTCACGACTTCGCTGACTACGGCACGGAAATCGACCGGGCGTGGGTCGATGACCCTGACGCGCCCGAAGTCGATAAACTCGCCGAGAAGTCGGCTCAGCCGATCTGATTCCCGGACGATCAGCGCGCCGAGCAGCCGGGTATCCTCGGGTTCGGCTCGCACCCCGACTATCTGTTCGACGGCGCTTCGGATCGATGTAAGGGGATTCTTGATCTCATGCGCGAGCGACGCTCCCAGCTCTGCAACGGCCTCGAGGCGCTCCGCACGGCGACGTAGGCCCTCTGCTCTCACCTTCTCGGTAATGTCCTGGAAGATCGCGGCTACCGATGGCGTCAAGGCCCCCTCCCTCGGCTTCAGTAGAGCAGTGCTCACGCCGAGCACGAAGCCGGACTCTTCAGCGGGAGCGGTCTCGAACCGCCGAATCGGCAGACCTGTCCTTGCTGTGCGTTCGATCACGCAGCCCAGGCCCGGCGTGGCTCGATTCAGCTCTCGGAGGATCGGACGATCGAGCCAGTCCGCCGACCGGAGGTCGAGCAGGTCCGAAGCGGCTGGGTTGAGGTAGGCGAGCCTTCCATCGCTATCGACGATGAGGACACAGGTCCCGATCGTGTCCAGCAGGTCACCAAAATCAAATCGCAGCCGTCGAAGGTCGGCTGGAGCGTCCCCAGGAATGGTGTCCAGCTCGGTCATGCGGTCAGAGGAGTGAGGGGTCGAGGGGGAGGAGTGGTGGGGTGGAGGTGGGATCGGAACAGGCCAGCGAGGCCAGGTGATCAAGGAGAACGTCGGTCTGGTCGTGTCATCGTGGACTCAACGGGGATCCTGGCTGCCGGCGGCGTCCGGCGCCCAGCGCCAGCGCATGCGGCCGCGCCATCCGCACCGGGCGCACTCCGCCATGAAGGTTCGAGCAAACGCAGGGATCTTCGCGAGGATGGAGAATGTCAGATCAACTTCGCGCGCCACCGCTCGACAGCTTGGGCACTCCGGGGCAACGGGAAGGTGGCGAAGGTATCGTTCCATCAGCAGCGGCGCGGCGAGCAAAAGCGCCATCAGGGCGGCGGGGACCAGTTGCTCCGTCATGGTTCAGCGGCGGCGTACGGTTCGGTGGAGGACGATCGACGGGCCCATGAGGGCGGCGCTGGCCAGTCGTCAGCAGACAGGTACCCAGCCGTGCACGTTTTGGACCCGGGATCCTTCCTGTCAATCCGCCAATTTGGCGTATCGAATCGTCAGGTTTCGAGGCTCCCCGTCCGGCGTGTAGAAGTCGACGAACTGAATCTTGTACACCTCGTCTCCACGCTTGATGAGGAAGACGTCGTACGTCGGCCAGATCAAGTGCTGTCCAGCGAGGTTGTAGCGATACCAGGGATTCGTGTCGAAGACGCCACCATCCCAGGCCCCAGGATCCGTCGGGAGATCCGCCGTACCAACGGACTCGAAATCGGCAAGCGCGGCCTCGACGGCCAGCGCCTGGATTTCCTCATCGCCGAGCCCCTGGTTCCGGCAGATACAATAGGCGACCACGTCGCCAGGGCCGGACTCTCCGCCGTTCACCGAGACGGTCGTGCCGAGGATACCGAGGTCCCATTCCGAGGACGCGACGGGATCGGCAACATCGATCTGAAAGGAGGACGCGCCGAAGTCGAGGAACACCCAGTCGCCTGACACGTCCACGGTACCCGAGAGCACGTCTTGCGCGGTGGCAAGCCTCAGCGGAGCTACCGCTGCGGTGATCCCGGCGGCAACGGTCAGATAGTGGATGATCTTAGTCATATGAGCCCTTCGTCAGATCTCGAGGCGGTCGGCAAGAGTCAGCGTACTGGAGTAATGTACGCTACCACGCTTGGGAAAGTGCCGAGGCGAATCATGAGTGGTAATCGTGACAAGTCCAGAGAGAGGTCGGCACGGGAGCTGACAAAAACGATGCTCGTGCCTACGTACCGGGAGTACCGCTCACCTTTCCGTATCCCAACATAAAGACGAGCGCCATCAGTGCGATCAGGAATACACCGTAAGCCGCGGCGCCGCCGAAGTCGAACTCTCGGAGTTGCGACAGGATGGCGATCGAGATGGGCCGGGTACGCTGCGTATACAAGAGGATCGAGGCGACGAACTCCCCCAGCGCCGTGACGAATGCGAGGAGGGCGCCGGCGGCAAGACCAGGAAGGACCAGGGGTAGTGCGACGCGGCGCATCGTCGTCGTCCACGACGCACCGAGCGACGCCGACGCCTCCTCGAGGGCGGGATCGAACTGCCGGAAGCTCGTGAGCGCGGCGCGCGTCACCAGGGGAATGTTCCGGATGAAATAGGCAAGGGGCAGGATCGCGAACGTGCCGACGAGCAGGAATCGTCCGGCCAGAGGCTGATCGGCATTGAAGGTCGTTGCAAGGGCCATGGCGAGCACCGTGCCTGGCAGTGCCCACGGCAGGATGACGAGAGCGCCCAGGATCGCCTTGCCACGGAACTGTCTGCGAACGAGAAGGTAGGCGGCGAGGAAGGCGAGCACGACGTTCGCCGCGGTCGCTATCGTCGCCATCTGGAACGAGTTGACGATGGGTGTCAACATCTCTGGCCGAGAGAAGAGATTTACGTAGTTCTCGGCGGAATAGGTCGGTGGGAAGAGCTGCGTCGTCCAGGTTCCTTCCGGAACGAAGGAGACCAGAAGGACCGTCGCGTGCGGGAGAAGGAGCAAGATCGTCAGCGACCAGGCGAGGACGCCGAGCAGTGTCGTGGTCCCACGGCCCTGCTTCGCCGCCGCTCCAGCCCCGACGGCACCTTTGCCCGCACCGGTGTAGATGCGGCGCGCCTCGTAATACTGGAGCATTGCGAGGAAAGCGATCGACACCCCCGCCAAGATCACCGTCTCGACCGCTGCGATCGCCAGGTCACCGTTGAGCTTGCTGACGTAGATCTGCGTGCTGAGGACCCGGAATCCACCGCCGAATATGTATGGCGCGCTGAACGAGCCCATGGACGTCATGAAGACGAGGAGCCCGGCACCGGCGAGTGCGGGCGCTAGCATGGGCAACGTCACGCGCCGCAGGGTGGTGAAACGGGACGCACCGAGAGCGGCAGCAGCCTCTGCGTACCCACCGTCGAGCCGAGCCAGGGCAGCACTCGTGAAGAGGTAGAAGTACACGTACATCGTGTACGAGTGGACGAGCAGGATCGCCCACGGACCGGTAAGCCGCCACGGTGGACGGTCGAGACCCAGCAGACCCTGGACAGTGCGCGCGACGAAGCCGCTCTCGCCATAGAGGAACAGGAAGGCGATGACGCCTACGAGGGGCGGGAGGAGCACCGGCAGCGCAACCAACCCCCCGAGGATCGAGCGACCCGGGAACGAGTAGCGGGTGAACAGGAACGCGAGGGGCACTCCGATCAGGCCGGAGAACAGCACACTCGCAGCAGAGATCCAGACGCTGTTCCACAGCGCTTCGCGTTCCGACGAGCTCTCGGCGAACCGTCTGTAGTTCTCGACGGTCCACTCGGCGCCCTCGCGGAGAGAGTCGCCGAGTACGAACAGGTTCGGGTACAGAACGAGCCAGATGAGCAGCAGGATCACGACGGCGCCGAGGGCACCCGGACGCATGATCGGAGCACCGAGCCTTCGGCGAGAACTGGGCGGCGGGGGACGAGGCACGGGTGGGGGAACCCTCGATGCGACCGCCTCTGCGACCTCGCTCAACTACTCTCCAGGGGGAACGCATGCAACGGCGGGTCTTGTTCGGCCGTGACGAGGACCTCCTGTTCCTCGAGGCGCCGACCGTGGCCCGGCACGGTCACGAGCAGCTCGTTGCCGCCGGCCATACGAACTCGATAGGCGGTGTTCGCGCCAGCGAAGCGCCGATCGACGACCTGCCCGGCAAGTCCTACTGCACCGTTGCCCGATTGGGACGGGACGATCCGAAGAGCCTCCGGCCGCACCATCACGCGGACCCGACCCTCCTGGTGAGAGTGCAAGCGCACCCGCCATTCCGCGCCACCCACTTCGACCATCCCCTCCTCGCCGTCGCGTGTGACGACGCGACCCTCGATGAAATTGGCACGGCCGACGAACGTCGCCACGAACGGAGTCGAGGGGGTTCGGTACAGCTCCTCGGGGGTACCGAGCTGCTGGAGCTCGCCGTTTCGCAGCACCGCGATTCGATCGGAGAGGGCGAAGGCCTCTTCCTGGTCGTGCGTCACAAAGATGGCGGTGATCCCGATGCGCTTGAGGAGAGCACGGAGCTCCTCGCGAGTCCGCTCACGGAGAGCGGCGTCCAGATTGGAGAGCGGTTCGTCCAGCAGGAGGACGGGCGGTTCGGGAGCGAGCGCACGCGCGAGTGCGACGCGCTGTTGCTGACCTCCGGAGAGCGCCTGAACTGCGCGCTTCTCGTAGCCCGTGAGATCCACGCGCGCGAGCGCCTCCGGCACCTTCGTGCGGATCTCAGAGGCCCGGACGCCCTTAGCCTTCAAACCGAACGCGACGTTTTCGAAAACGTCGAGATGTGGAAAGAGGGCATAGCTCTGAAAGACCATCCCCATTCCGCGGCGTTGGGCTGGGAGGTCCGTGACGTCGCGTTCGCCGAGAACGATCCGCCCCGACGTCGGGCGTTCGAATCCTGCGATCATCCGGAGGGTGGTCGTTTTCCCGCAACCGCTGGGGCCCAGCAGGCTCAAGAACTCACCAGGATGGACTTCCAGCGATAGCTCCCTCACAGCGACCGTCGTACCGAAGCGCTTGGAGAGCGCCTCCAGACTCAGCTTCATCCCGCGCGGACGTTCTCGTCCCAGTAGCGCATCCACTCCGGCCCGCGCTCGTGGAGCAGTTGCCAGTCGATGGGCTCAGGGACGATGAGATCGCGAGCACGCCGGAGCTCAGGAGGGAGCGAGTCGACCGGGATGTCGGTTCGGGCCGGAAGCCGGTAAAACTCACGGGCCGCGAGGAGCACTTCCCCCTCTTCGCCAATGAACTCGACGAAGCGTCCGGCGAGCTCCGGATTCGCGCTTCCGTTCACCACGGCGATCGCATCCTCCACGAGCGGCGTGCCACTCGAGGCATAGAGGTAGTCGATCGGGTAGTCCGTGGTCGCTCGAAGGGCCTCGATATCGGGCATGTCCCACAAGGTAACGAGGCCTTCCCGTCGTGAGAGCTTCTGGTAGAGAAGGGTGGGATTGAGCACGTACTCTCGGGTGCGAGCGTCGAGCTGTCTGAGCCAATCGAAACCGCCGTCCGTTGCCCCGGTCTCTCGCACCGAACGCTGGATCACCATCCCGAACAGCGTTCGCATCGTGCCGCTGGCGACCGGATCACGAATCAGGATCTCGTCGGTCCAGCGCTCGTCCAGAAAATCGTCCCAGTCCTGCGGTGCGGCGGCCGAGTCGACCACTTCACTGTTGTAGGCGATGATCAGGGGCGTCAGGTACACTCCCTGGTACCTGTCCTGTTCGTCGCTGTAGTCGGCGACCTGTGAAGACCAGGTGGGCGAGAACGCCTGAAGCAGGCCTTCTTCGGCGGCTGCGTGGAAGAGCTGGCTCGGGCCGCCGAACCAAACATCGGCCTGTGGATTTGCGCGTTCGGAACGAACGCGGTCCAGAACCTCCTGTGAGCCCATGTCGAGCCACTGGACATCGACATCGGGGTTCTGAGTCTCGAACCGCTCCTCGAAGGTACGGAGCAGATCGGGCCCATGAGGCGAGTAGACGACGAGCACCTGCCGACCGTCCGATGGCGAGCATCCAGCCACCAGCGCCGCAATCAGGGCTGCGATCGTAAGCCGCGATCGGGTCATCGCTCCACCGCTCATTCCGCCCCCAGGGCGAGGAGGTTGGCGAACAGTCGATAGGCCCCCGGCACGCCAGCTGGTAGCTGTCGGAAGAGCGCCAGCCCAGTGTAGACGTACGTGCCCTCGCCGTACTCGGCGATGACCAGGCCACCGCGCTTCGGGTCCTCGCCCGGATCGGCCATCTCCATCAAGGGCGAATAGCGATCGTCCCAGCTGTTCAGGAAATAGAGACCGCGCTCCTGGATCCAGCCCTCGAAATCCGCATCCGTAATCCGGTTCGGAGTCGTGAAGACACGGTGCTGCGGATCGAGCAGGGTGACCTCGGCCGTGTGGTCGGTGATGCGATCGTGGGGACGCGCCATCTCGATCGGGTACGGGGCGAGCCCGGGCGTAGTGTACTGGTACTGGTTGTACTGAACGATCGCGGTCCCACCCTCTGCAACGTAGTCCAGCAGCCTCTGATTGTGCGCGACGAGATCGGGGCGCCCCTCGTACGCCCGGATCCCCACAACGATCGCATCGAAGTCATCGAGGGGAGCCGAAGCGAGATCGTCAGGGGTGAGCAGGACGACGTCCACCCCAAGCTCCGCTAGCGTCGCTGGGACCGGATCGCCGGTGGACGCGATGTAGCCGACGCGGAGGTTCTCGGGCAGCTCGGCGTCGAGTGCCTGGACGTCGATCGTCGCGCTCCGGAAGAGCGGGCGTGGGTGGATGTGCTCGTAGTCGACCAGTGAGTAGCCGCGATCGAACCGGCGACCGCTCTCGTCGATGAAAACCGCCTGAACGACGAAGCGCTCCTGATCGACCTCAGCCGGGGGATGGATCGTGAACTCCCGAACCAGTTCCTCGCCCGCACTTGCGAATCGGATCGGAACGGAGTCTGGCTCGACCCGCCATCCCTCTGGCACATCAAACCGGAGGCTCCCCGCGATCCCCCCGGGCTCCTCGGCAATGAGCCGCACCGAGAAAGAAAGGGGCTCACTGGCGCGAGACGCGGGGAGCACGGTCAGTTGCGGCTCGACGTTCACCGCGACGGCCGGAACGACCCGGACAGGACGTCGAAACTCCCCGCGCCACTGATCCACATCGCGATAGGTCGCCTCGACCTCCTCCTGGACGGCTATCCCTCGGACCTCGAGAGCCACTGTAGATCGGATGTCTGCTAGTTGGAACGGTACGCCGACCTGCCCAGCTTCCGACGGCCATCGATACCGGGTTTCCTCCCTCGGGATCCGGTGGAAGTACGGCTCGGTGGCGAT
>WHSP01000260.1 GCA_009380025.1 Gemmatimonas sp.
TTCTCGATCGTGAGATCGACCGTCAGAACGATCCCGTCGCCAGCGACCACGGCAGAATCGTCACCCGGACCCACTCGAACGTCGCGGCGCGATGCGACCGGAGGAACTGGGAAGAAGCTCCGGATCAGGTCGAATTCCGGCCCCGATCCTAGCGCCGGGACGCCTGGCGCATGGTGTCCCACACGCATACCGGCGGCAGGGGTCACCCCGCCGCCGGTGGCTCCGATCTCCTTCGGGGAATCCGACATCCGCCTCAGTAGGCCGGCGGATCGCTGGCCGGGAATGACTCCTTCGACCCCTCTGTCACCCTGTTCCCCTCCTTGGCGCCCTGCTTGACCCTTTCCGATCCTGCGGCCATCCCGCCCGAAAGCGGCTGCTTCCGATCCACTCCGAGAAGCTGCCGCAATACGAACTGGAGGATCCCGCCGTCCCGATAGTAAAGCGCCTCCTGCGGCGTATCGATCCGGACTGTGACCTGGAACTCGACGGTATCGCCATCCTCCCGCCTCGCGCGCACGGTCACTTCTCGCCCCTCGGCAAACGCCCTCGCGAAGCAGTCCCCTACTCCCGACGTGTCGATGGTTTCCTCGCCCGTCAGACCGAGGGAGCCCACCGATTCACCCTCCGCGAACTGCAGCGGCAGGATTCCCATCCCGATCAGGTTCGATCGGTGGATCCGCTCGTAGCTCTCGGCGATCACCGCCTTGATACCCTGGAGGCTTGGCCCCTTCGCCGCCCAGTCCCGACTCGAGCCGGACCCGTATTCCCTCCCGGCCAACACGACCAGGGGGGTGTCGTCCTCCTGGTACCGCATCGCCGCGTCGTAGATCGTCATGATCTCGTCGCTCGGCAGGTGCTTCGTGAATCCACCCTCGATGCCGGGTACGAGCTGGTTGCGGATCCGAACATTCGCGAAGGTTCCGCGGATCATCACGTCGTGATTCCCTCGGCGCGAGCCGTACGAGTTGAAGTCTTTCGACTCGACGTCATTCTCGATGAGGTACTTGCCCGCTGGGCTATCCTTCTTGATGCTTCCCGCGGGCGAGATGTGGTCCGTCGTTACGCTATCCTCGAGAACTGCGATCACCCGGGCCCCCTCGATCTCTTCCGCTCGGTCCGGTGCCTCGCGAGACATGTCGACGAAGTAGGGCGGATGTCGCACGTACGTGGAGTCAGTCCAATCGAATCGGTCACCACTCGGAGCCGACAGCGCGGCCCATCTCTCGTCACCATTAAAGACGCCCGCGTAGCTCCGCTGGTACATCTCCGACTTGATCGCCGTCCGAACCGTCTCATCGATCTCCGCCGGCGTCGGCCAGATATCCTTGAGGAAAACCGAACGGCCCTCTTCATCGGTGCCGATCGGCTCGTTGTACGGATCCCAGTTCATTCGCCCCGCAATCGCGTACGCCACCACGAGGGGCGGCGACATCAGGTAGTTGGCGCGAACCTCCGAGTTGATACGACCCTCGAAGTTACGGTTTCCGGAGAGCGCCGATGCCACGACGAGGTGACCTTTGCCAATCGCATCCGAAACCTCCGCGGGCAACGGCCCGGAGTTCCCGATGCACGTTGTACAACCGTAGCCAACCACGTTGAACCCGAGCTGTTCCAGGTACGGCAGGAGTCCAGACTTCTCGTAGTACTCCGTGACCACCTTCGAACCGGGGGCGAGCGATGTCTTCACCCACGGCTGGCGCGTGAGCCCCTTCTCCACAGCACGCTTCGCCAGCAGGCCCGCCGCGAGCATCACGGACGGGTTGGATGTGTTCGTGCAGCTCGTGATCGCGGCGATCACCACGAAGCCGTGATCGATCCGATGCGTGTCCCCCCCGATCATCACCGCTTTCGCGGAGGGTGAATCCGGCCCACCCTCGCCCCACACCCCGACGGGATGCCCATTCGCCCGCCTCTCCGCCTCACCCTTCGCCTCATCGGGAGCGCTCGCGGGCATCAGCGATGGAAGCACCTTCCGGAACGACGTCTTCGCTTGCGAGAGCCGGATCCGATCCTGCGGCCTCCTCGGCCCGGCGATGCTCGGCTCGATCGTGTTCAGATCCAGCTCGACGGTGTCGCTGAATTCCGGCTCGGGTGAATCGGCCGTGTGGAAGAGGCCCTGCTCCTTCATGTAGGCCTCGACGAGCGCGACCCGTTCCCCAGACCGGCCGGTGAACCGCAGGTAGTCGAGCGTCACCTCGTCCACCGGGAAGATTGCGCACGTGGCGCCGTACTCGGGAGACATGTTCCCGATGGTCGCCCGGTCGGCGAGCGCGAGGTTGGAAATCCCTGGGCCACAGAACTCGACGAACTTCCCGACCACTCCCTTCTTGCGAAGCATCTCCGTCACGGTGAGCACCAGGTCGGTCGCCGTCGCACCCTCCGGGAGCTCCCCGCTGAGCCGGAAGCCGATCACTTCCGGGATCAACATCGACACCGGCTGGCCCAGCATCGCAGCCTCTGCCTCGATCCCGCCGACACCCCAGCCGAGCACTCCCAGGCCGTTCACCATCGGCGTGTGCGAGTCGGTACCCACGACGGTATCGGGATACGCCTGCGGCAGGCCGTTTTCCGACGCCATCTCGTCGGTGCTGAAGACGACCCGGGCCAGATACTCCAGATTGACCTGGTGGACGATACCAGTGTTCGGCGGCACCACCTTGAAGTTGTCGAAAGCGCGCTGACCCCACTTCAAAAAGGAGTACCGCTCGCCGTTCCGTTGGTAGTCCAGCTCCTCGTTGATCCGGAATGCCTCGTCGGTGGCGAACGCATCCACTTGCACCGAGTGGTCGATGACGAGCTCGACCGGCTGGAGAGGGTTGATCATCTTCGGATCCCCGCCGAGAGCGGACATCGCATCACGCATCGCAGCCAGATCCACGATCGCGGGGACCCCCGTGAAGTCCTGGAGAATCACCCGCGCCGGCGTGAACGCGATCTCCTTATACACGGCTGCCCTCGGGTTCCATCCGTAGAGGGCGCGTACGTCCTCGTGCGTCACCGAAACGCCGTCCTCGTAGCGAAGCAGGTTCTCGAGGAGGATCCGCAGCGAGTACGGCAGACGCGCGACGTCGACACCTTCCTTCTCGAGCGCATGCAGCCGGAAGATCTCGAACTTTCGGTCGCCAACGCGAAGGGTAGAGCAGGCACCGAAGCTATCCATTCTTTTACATCTCCCTTTCGGAGCGACTGGTCGTGGCGCTGGTACGCACAGATCCTTAAATTAAGGCCGCGCTCCAACGTGGGAAAGCACCGATTCGCCGCCAGCAGTGGCCCGACGCAGAACGCCCCGCCATATTCCTGCCACTGGAATCAATTTTCCCCGTTTCTCGACCGTCGGACGATCCGTGCGTTTTCAGATCCCTTCGCCCAGGCCATGGTTGTGGGGGAGGCGCGCGTGTCGTTTCAGGGGACGAGGGTGGGAGCGGCGCCGGTCTCCGTACCGCACTAGAAGGCCGTTGATAAATCGCACAGCTCTGCGTTGC
>WHSP01000261.1 GCA_009380025.1 Gemmatimonas sp.
GCCGGCGAATGTTGATCTGGAAGGACATGGGCCGCGCAGACTTCTCGCCCTTCTGGAGTCGCTCCCGGGCGGCGTGGTCCCCTACCCTGCGCAGCTCCTGGAGAAGGTGCTGTGCGGCCGCCTCCACACCGTGCGGCGCCGCGGCGACCCCCTTGAGCGCGCTGAACGGCAGGCGTGCCATGCGGGCGGCGGACGGGGATCCAGCAGATCGTGGTTGTCGGCGAGGTCGTGCTGGCACTCGCACTCATGATCGGTGCCGGCCTGATGGTCCGAAGCCTTCGCGCACAACTCACGATCGAGCCGGGCTTCAGCGCGGAGGGAGTCATGGCGGCGCGGGCGAGTCTCACCGGCGATGCCTATTCGTCGCCACGGAACGCACTGCGCTGGGAATCAAGGATGCGCTGTCGGCCTGCGAAGCCCGCGTCGACCTGGTGCCACCACGCGATCTCTGGCTCGCCCAGCCTCCAGCACAGGAAAACGGGCCGCGCCTTATAGAGGCTGTACCAATCGACCAGCCCTTCCTGGACCCCCTTGAAGTAGCAGCCGAGGTCCTGGAGCTCGGAAATAAGGGCATCCATCTCGGCGGACCGGGCTTCCAGCTCCTCCTCGAGCGCCTTCCCGTCCGCGGTCCGCCGCGCCTCAGGGGGCATCGAGCGGAGCCGTACGATGTGCGGCTCGAGTTCCTGCCAGTGCGCCGCGATATCCTCGGCGATCCGGCGCACCAGCGGCAGCATGCGCCTGGCCTCCTCGAGGGAGAAGAATCTTGCGCCGGGGGGAAGGTCACGGCCCATGAAGGAGTTGTAGCATCCGGGGGCGTCTGTGTACACCACCTGGCAGTCGAACCCTTCCCCGCCCTGCAGAGCGCATCGGCTGCACCGAGTGTCACCGCGAATCGCCCAGCGCCATCCAGCGCATGACCCCCGCGAATCAGATCGAATTGTCCAGCCGCGTCCGCGGATGACCGCCGCCCGGCGACTATGGCCGATGTAGCGCGGCACGCGAGCGGCCGAGTCGCTCTTTTCACCACCGCTGAGAGCAGCGTAACTCTACCGCTGATGGGTCATCGCCGGAGCACTCAGACCCCCGCAGGCTGCAGGCGACGCCGCTGCCTCCGGACGTCGCCCTGATAGCCGATGAGCTCGGTCCGGTACCAGGGACCTTTGATCAGGTACTCGACCGTTGCCGCCCCGGATCGAGACCCGGTCTCGAGGGATCCGCGGGGATGCCCATCGACGTAGATATCCACGCGGTCGAGATTCCGGGTCTCGATTGTCAGCGTTTCCCGTTCGACTCTCGTCTTCAGATCGGTCAGCGCCTCACTAGCCAGCAGTCGGCCACAGAACGTCAGCAGATCGATGTTGCCTTCAATCAGATCCCGTCTGGTCAGAGACCGACGCAGATGTCCCGCGATGCCGACATCCTCGATCCCCGTGCCGGCGACATCACCGATCCGCACCGCTCGTCTGAAGGCGACGGTGTAGTCGATGCCCTCCGGCAACGCCCGCGGCTCGCCTAGTGTACCCTCGAGAGCTCGTCTCACGTCGCTCGAATACCAGACGTTGGCGCCACCGGCACCGGTCGCCTTATCAACGGACACCAGTGTGCCGATTCGGTTGTCGACCAGCGCGGCCGCACACAGGTCTCCAGCCGAGTAGGTGAGCGCGTCAACGACGCCGACGACGGGACCCGGATATACCTGCCCGATGTCATTGCAGCGCTCGGGTGGCGTCAGTGGAACCGCCCGCGAGTAGAGCTCTCCACTGAGCACGGCCGAGCTCAGGCTACCACGCCAGGGGGCCAGGAGATTGCGATTCTGCTTGGCCTCCGCCATCGACCGCGTCAGATCGGTGGCCAGTATGCAGAAACGACTGGGCTCGATCGTGTTCGGGGTGAAGAGCTGCAAGAGTCTCTCTGCAGCCCAGATCAAGCCTCCGGGATTCCCACGCAGATCGATGATCAGACCCGTTCTGGGCAGCTCTCCGAGCAAGTCGATTACTTCGCGGACGTAAGCGTCGTCATCGCGAAGATCAAAGCTCCAGAGGCGGAGCAGACCGAACCGACCCACCCCGGAGACATTCACGACACGCGCTGCGACGGCGTCCTGGAATTTACCGGTAAACCACCCGCCTCGATCCTTGTTGTCGGCGACGCTCTTCTGCAGGCTGGGCAGGTCTCCTTCGTCGACCTCGTACCACTTTTCCGTGGCGAACAGCATCTTCTTGACCCGCCGGACCGTCTCGGCCAGTGGGTCACCCGCATAAGCCAGCCGAGCCGAGTCCCCTTCCCGCGTAGCCCGTGGCGTGTCGTCCAGCTCGACGAAGCGCCAGCTCAATCGGATGTCTCCGCGCTGATCGTCTATCCTCTCGAAGGAGACGACGATCCACTCCTCGTCCGGAAGCAGAGCGTAGCGAAGCGGGCGAAACGTCAAAGACTCGAGAGCACGGACCCTGCGGGCATCCGGTCGCCCTCCTGTTTCCAGGTCCGCGTATCGTTCGACCGCTCGTGCAATGGGCACGCCGTTCCAATGTGTGACCTCGACGCCCTCCTTGAAGCCCTCGCTCTCGAAAGCCTCCTCGTCACCCGGATCCTGGGTGAAGATTTTCGAGACCACATAGTGATCACGACCGTCCTCGGTGAAGCGCTCCAGGAGGATCGGCAGAAACGCGACCTGCCTATGCATCTGTCTGGGGCCGATGTACCGCGTATGGGCATCCCGCAGATCGGTGACGATCTCGGCGAGTGTGCGATGAAACTCCTCGTCGTCGATCGCATCGAGCCGTTGCTGGAGCGAGCGCAAACGCTGGACCGGATCATGACCGTAACGTGCACGCTTGCCGGGAAGGTGAGCATAGAGACCTTCGATCAGCGCGATAAAGGTCGCGGCGACGACCCGCCGTTGCTCGATGCTCAAGACCCCCGCGCGAACGCCCAGCTCTTCGGGCGTCTCTTTGATTCGCCGATCAAGAGCCGCTACGGCATCATTGGATTTCATTGGTAGAACGCATCGAGCCTGTCGAGGATGCCGTTGTGAAAGGGCCCGGGCTTGACCGAGGCGCGCCAGTTCCTGTCGTGACGCAGTGACGGGATCCTGTCGAACTGAACGACTACCCCGTCGGGAGGCGGCCCTGCCACCATGCCCAACCCACCCGGCATATCCAGCTCGAGAACGAGCGGATCGTCGTCGGGACCCACGGCTGACGGGATCCGACCGGTCGCAGCGCTGGGGGCATTCGCGGCTACAACGGTGCCGATCGGATCGTTCCGGACGGCGTCCAGGTGGTCGAGGACTTTCTCGTAGGTCCAGATGGCCTGCTCCTCGGGTGGCTCGTGCTCATCCTTCGGGTCGATCAGGATGACGCGTCGTCGCTCCGTACCCACGCTGACCGCTGTCATGCGCTCTCCGCCCGCTGCCTTCATCAGCTCCTTGGTGCCGTAGCGGG
>WHSP01000262.1 GCA_009380025.1 Gemmatimonas sp.
GAGAACTTCCTCGCCGCGCGACCCGACTACCCCCCGCGGCTGCGTCAGAAGATCCTGCAGGCGGTCGACGTTACGGAGCGCGCTGCACGGGTTCGGGGCGGGGGTCCGTGACTTGGTCGAGAAACCAGCTCTTCGAGCCTGCGTCGCTCCCCATGACCGAACTAGCGTCAACCGGGAAGGCGACTTACCTATGGAGTCATGGGCCGGCGGGCTTCGAGTCCGCGCGAGAAAGGTACGGCCAGCGGATCGCGAAACAGACGTAGCGAGGCAATGCCCCACCCGTGGACCGAACTGCGCCCGTTGATGAGCGTCTAGCGTCTGCATGCGGTGAAGCCTGGCAATCGGTCCTTTGTTCAGAGCGCCCGAGACGCCTGGCAGGCAAAGGTACTGATATTGGGTAAGTGCTTCTTCGCTCTCGCCATAGCGTGATCACGCCGGTTACGCATTGAGGGGATTTAAGGACAGATCCTGCCGATCGTGGCGGTGAAAGCACAACTCTTGAACTGGCAACGGAGGCATCCCCGTGATCGCCACCACAACCGGAGAGAGCCGTGAATTCGACGAACGAGCAGGATAGTTCAACGATCGGGACGGTTGAGTGGTTCGACGACGAGAGCGGAGTTGGCGCCATCCGCCCCGACGACGGAACTCCGGTCTGCGAGGTCCGGTCCAAAACGCTCCGCGAGTGCCATATCGACTCGCTGGCGTCCGGCGACCGCGTGCGGTTCCGGGTACACGACGAGAACGGCGAGCGGGTTGCGACCAACCTGGCGTTGTTGCGCGCGGTGCAGCGGTGGGAGGATGAAGGCGGGGCGATCCGTCCGGATGACTCCAAGGCATAGTTCATCAGCCTTGCTGCCCGCTAGGGGTGCGACCACGAGGCAGTGACCTTTATGACCGTTGTCCTTGCAGTGGCTCGATCTCAAGCAGGTCGAGGTTGCTCTCGAACCGCGGCCAGGGCTGAACCAGCCGCCAGCGCTCTGGCGCGAATCGCTCCATCACGCCGACTACATTCCGATCGCGGTCTGCGCCGTAGGAAGGCGCCTGCGCTTCGTCGGATCCGAGAGCGAGCCCGCCCAGAAAGACGAGACGATGATCAGTGTCCGGGTAGAGGGTGCCCTGCTGACGCTGGCTGCCGGTGACCTTGTCGAGGCGCAATCCGCCGGCTGAACGGGTGATTTCACAATCGAACCAGGCGTAGGCGACGAACGGGAGCAGGGCGCTCTGGCTGCCTACCTTGACTGTTCGGCAACGATAGCGGCCGGGCGGGGGCTCGGGGTCGGGCAGGGTGGCGCCCGGGTCTCCGAGCGCGCCGAGCGCCGCGAGCTCAGGGCCGTAGCCAGCGTCGCGCGCCTGGGCGAGGGCGGTGCTCCAGGCCTCCGGCAGCCGGCGCAGCCGGTCCTGATCCTCCGGCACGATGGCCGCAGTCCAGGCGGAGGCGGTCGCCCCTCCTGATGGCGGTGCGGGGGTGGGTCCGGTGGCGCACGCGGTCAGGAGCAGACTGAGGGCGAGCGACGCTGCGAATGCCGAGCGCATGCGCGTGCGGCGAGACGACGGGCCTCGTTGGTGTGCTGCCACGGAATCTCCTTGGTCATGATTATGGCGCTGTCCGCCGAATCCCCGTCGGACTCTTTGTAAAGTAAACCAAAATGACCGCGGAAGAGATCCAGGAACGAAGCGCCCAGGCGGTGAAGGCGGCGACGGACGCCGGGCGGAACCTCGGCCTGGAAGTTCGCGACCCTGTCGTTCTTCACGACGTATTCTCCGTCGTGGTGCACCTTGCGCCAGTCCCCGTGGTGGCTCGGGTGCCGCTCGTGATGCCCCCGGATCTAAGAGGCGCCCGGCTCCAGGTGCGCCAGCAGCGCGAGCTCGACGTAGTGGCGTGGCTCGCCGCGCGAAACGTCGCTATAGTCGCCCCGAGCCCGCTCATGCCGCTGGTGCCGGTCGAGCGCGACGGCTTCTCGATGACGTTCTGGGAGCTGGCCGACGTCGCCGAGGACCACGTCCCGTACGGGTCCGTCGACAGCTCGCTCGTCGTAGAGTTGCATGCCGCCCTCCGCGAATACCCCGCGGGCGAGCTTCCTTTTCTGTCGCCGGTCAATCACACGGTGCCCACTCTCCTCGGCTCCCTTGCCGGCACTCCGGACCTCATCGCCGCGGCGGACCTCGACCGGGCCCGGCGCGAATGGGAGATCCTCGAGCCGGTGCTCGCTTCCCGCGTCGCCTTCGAGGAGCGGTTTCCCGATGCGTCGATCCAGGCCGTCCACGGCGATGCGCCCTCATATAACGTCATCCTCACGAGATCCGGCCCCCGATTCGCCGATTTCGAGGACGTGAACCTCGCGCCGATCGAGTGGGACCTCGCGATGGGCACTCCCGAGGATATCGAGAGCTACACCCGGGAGGCGTCACGACGCGGCTACCGCGGGATCGATGCGGATGTGCTTCGCGTGATGAGCGCCGCGAGGATGCTGCAGATGGTGGCGAGCCTCGCACTCGTACCCCAGTTACCGCTGCTGGCAGAAGGGCTCCAGCCATCGATCGAGGCGTGGCGCGGGATGCCCTTTGCGGGCGGGCTCGGATGAGCGGTCGGCTGAGAGAACCTTCAGAATGAGGAGGCCGACATCGTCCCCGGGGACGATGTCGGCCCGGTCCTCCAAAACGATCTCGCGGGGGCTACAGAAAGGTCATGGACGTTGGTAAGGCCCGGTTTCCCTCGTTGTACTGGAGGGGCGGGAACATCATCTGTCGCCGAATAAGGTAGCAGGCTTTCTGCAGACGTGATCCAGCTTTGACTCATCCAGGGGATCTGCACTCGAAGAGTTCAGGCAGTGCAGATCCCTATCGTTCGACCGCGAGGCGTGAGTAGGCTATCGCTCTACTTCTCGACCCGCACCACGTAGTCGGGCGAAGGGTCGGCGAAGCCGGCCGTGACGGCGTAGAGGGCCTCACCGGCATTCGCGATGGTCGTCGGAACTTTGGTCGCGGGGTTCGAGGCAAATGGCTCGGTGATCCGCCGGGTGACCGCTCCGGTAAGGAAAGTCCGATCCCATCTCGACCACAGCGATCTGGTTGGAGAAGTTCTGCACGCCGTAGAGCGTATTGCCGTCGAGCAGGAGGCCGTCGGCGCTGCAGAGGTCGCCTCCGGAGAGGGTAACCTGCTCGACCTCTTCCGTCTCCGTGTCCATCCGATACAGCTGACCCTCACTCATGTGGATCAGGATCAGGTAGCGGCCGTCAGGGCCTACCCTTTACCTTCACCGCCGTGGCACCCTCATGGGTAGCCGGCACAGAAGCAGGATTCGCCCGGCTCGGAACCTGCACCATCGTGACTTCACAAGAATCACTAAAGCCTTACCAGGCATGGGGATGCTAAATGGACGCCAACCTGCTCCCCGTTCTCGCGACCCTGTTTCTCGCCCCCGCGG
>WHSP01000263.1 GCA_009380025.1 Gemmatimonas sp.
AGCCGGAATCGTCGCCATCGGTGCCGCCATGGGGCTGTCGGTCGTTGCGGGTTCCATCTTCACGATTCCCGACGAGATGATCCGCGTCGCACGCATTGTCCTGCTCCTTGGCGGGGTCAACATCGCGATCGCGCTCGTGACGGGGGTGTTCGGTGGGGTGATGACCGCGATGCAGCGTTTCGATCTGACAAACGCGGTGGAGGTCGTCATCGAAGTCTTCCGCGCACTCTCCGTCTTCCTTGCACTGTACTTCGGCTTAGGTCTCGTGGCCCTGGCGGTGATCCAACTGGCTGCCTCGGGCTCGCGAGGGCTTGCCTCCTTCGCGCTCAGCCGACGTCTCTATCCGGAATTGAAAATCGGCCGCTCGGGATGGAGCTGGGACTACCTGCGTCCGCTTCTCGGCTTCAGCGTCTATTCGACGCTGCTGAACGTCTCCTCCATGATCATCCTGCAGTTGGATATCGTGGTGATCGGTTCCTTTCTTCCCGTTGCGATGATCGCTTACTTCGGGATCGCGGCCAACTTGACCAACTATGCGCGGTCGCTCGTCAGCGGAATCTCGCAAACCATCACACCCCAAGTCAGCGCGATGGATGGAAGCGGGTCCGCGTCGGACGTCCGCTACCTTCCCGTCATCGGCGGCAGACTGGCTACGCTCGTTTTGTTGCCGATTGTCATCACGTTCATGTCCCGCGGCAGTTCCTTTATCGGGCTGTGGATGGGTGAGGCCTACGCCGACCTGTCTGGACGCGTCCTGACGATTCTGTCCCTCACTCTCGTTGTCGCCAGTGGTCGACAGGTGATCTCCGCGACCGTCATGGGTCTGAATCAACATAAGATGCTCGTCCCAGCGTACCTGGCGGAAGCCGGCGTGAACCTTCTGCTGAGCATTCTGCTCGTTCGTCAGTTCGGCATTGTCGGGGTCGCATGGGGAACGACCATCCCGGCACTCATCGCGTCGACCGTCGTGATTCCGCTGATCTACTGTCGGGCGCAGGGCTTACGATACGCCGTCGTCCTCTGGGAAATCTGGCTCAGACCGTTTGCGGCTTTGATCCCCTTCGCGCTCGGAACTTACGCCATCGAGCAGCTCTGGACTCCGCCGAACCTTGTCGTCTTCTTCGCCGAAGTCGCCCTCGTCCTCCCCCTCGCGTTCCTGGGAATTTGGGTAGTCGGACTGAATCCGGGCGAGCGAGAGTCAATCGTGCAGCGCGTATCGCACCGAGTTCGGCTGGCCGTTGACACCCAATAGAAAAGCATTGATGGATCGCGCAGCGACGTACGCTTTCTCGCCACTCCCTATCCCCGCACAAAAGTACGCCTCACTCGCGGGCTACTCTCGCCCCTGGATCCGCACGATTTCACTTCGGCCTTGGCCGGGGCTGTTGAAGAACCGGTCGGAGCGAAGGCCGACTCTGCCCGACAGCCTTCTCTTCGAGGCCCCGGAGAACGGAGTCCAACCGGTTGGCAAGCCAGGGATGAGTGATCTCTTCGGGGGGACTGAGCTGTTCCTCCCCGGCAGACGCCCTCACCAAGGTGAAAACCTGAGCAATGCCCTCGATGTCCGTCGCCTCTCGAACGTGGGCACCTACCCGAACAGCTTCACGGAACGAAGCGCTCTCGCGCTCCGCGATCACGAGCGTATGGATGCCCATTCCGACTGCCTCGTACAGCTTGGCGGGCACCTGAAGTCCCTGATTCTGTGCCAGCACGATGGCCAGATCGGATTGACTCAGGAGCTCGAGGGCGGCGACAGCCGAAACGTCCCCGAGCAACTCTACGCTCGTCTCGAGCTCGAGCTCCCGAATTTGCCTATGGAGGATTCCCTCGTGTGGTTCCGCCAGGTGACCGGCGACCTTCAGTCGAGCCTGCCTCCCGACACCCCGGTCGTCCCGCTTCAACCAGCAGCGAAGCGCGCGCAGAACGGGTGACATGTCGCGACGCGCATAGAGCGTCCCGACGTAGGCCAGTCGTAACTCGGTCGAAGGGACGCGGTCTCGTTCGGGCAGACGCTCCGGGTCGATTCCATTCCGCAGCCAATATATCGGCACGGCGGCATGTCGACGTCGCAGGTCGGCCTCGAGCTCTTTCGTCACGGCCACCATCGCCCGAGCGCGCGAACCAGCGAACACTTCGAGGACCCGGAGCAGCCGACGGCCGACAATCGACTGGGGCCAGAGCTGGTCCGCCTGACCCGCCCAAGGATCACGAAAGTCCAGGACGAGGTCGGTGGGGCGCTGCGCAACTGCAAGGACACCAGCGAGGTGCACCGCGTGTGGCGGGCCCGACGTCACGACGACATCGAAGGCATGCCTGTGATGTAGCCGCCGGGCAAGATACCCAGCCCGAAGGATCCACCCCCGTGAATGATCCGGAAGAGCGAGCGCGGCAGCGCCTTCTTGCCTGATTCGGTCGATGAATGCCCTGAACCGGTCAGTCCTGGGAGGTCCGGAAGGTCTGGGCGCACTCCGCCACGAATCGAGAGGCCGTCGATGCGCAGCCCACGCCCGGTACCGGTCGTTGAGGGTCCGGCCCCGAGGAACCTCATGCACGACGACGCCGGTGGCGGCGATCTCCGCAGCTCCAGCCGCGGCCGTCACGACGTGGACTTCCCACCCTAGTCGGGCGAAGTACTTGGTCAAACCAGACCAGCGGAGCCCGCCAACGGCACCGTCTGGCGGAAAGTGGAATGATATGAGGAGGAGCCGCCGAGGTCGGTGAACAAACGGCTCGGGCGCTGATTCAGGAGGCGATTCGCTCAAAACAGGCACGAGGGGACGAGGTACGGTTGAAAGGCACGCGAGCGCTCACTCGATACCGAGGGATTCCCACAGTTGTAGTCAGCCCGCAACGGGGAGGATGACGGTGGAGTCGGTGGCGCCAGCGAGCCCAGAGCGACTCGGGCGAGTCTGTGGCCATCGAACCGACAGCAGGCAACCGCCGGCGCGAGAGCGCCCCGGGAAGCCATCAGAGCCTTTTCCAGGTAAGAATGGCAACCGGACCATCGGCTGGCTTAGCCTGTAGCAAAGCGTTGGCCACCGCCAACTTGGCTCCGTTCCAGGGGAACAATCGTCATCTGTTTGCGGGCACATGCCGTGCGATCCAACTAGCGCCGATTTCGAAATCGCTTCACCCACGCAGTATGACGAAAGGAACAAACCCATTGGAAACGCCTGCCTTCTTCGTTGCGCCAGGAAAGCCGGCGACCGGACCCCGGATACTACTCCTCAGCTATCACTTTCCACCGGGGAGCGCTGCCGGCTCCCTTCGCTGGCAGAAGCTGACGGGTCTGGTCGCGGATCGAGGATGGGGCGTCGATGTCGTTACGCTGGACCCGACGGATCTCGCCAAACGCGACGATCGACGTCTCAGAGAGTTGCCCGCCGGCACGAGAGTCTTTGGAGTCCAC
>WHSP01000264.1 GCA_009380025.1 Gemmatimonas sp.
CCCGGATGCTGACGCCCTGGACGAGAACCTGGGCTCCACGCATCGGGGCGTCTTCCAGGTCGGAGAGGACCCTGATTTCGAGCGTAGCAGAGGTTTGCTGCGCGCCGAGGTCGGCAGACAGGAGGAGAGTGCAGATTGCGGAGACACAGGCGCTGAGGGGAGCAGCAGATCGCATGCGATCACCCACGGCGGAAGGAGTAGGTATGTCTGAGAATATCGTCGTGTCCGAGGGAAGGGTCAAGCAAGAAGCGACCCATAGGCTAGAGGGCTGTTGATAACGGGTGCCGGGGAAGGGCGAAGAGAAATCGTGCGCCGAAGGAAAGGTCGCTTGCGGGCCAGAGGCCCGCGGTCCCAGGAAATGCAACGGCAACCGCAGCCGCCTTGGGCACCCCTGGGAGCGCGGGCGTCCTCGCCCGCCGTTTCGCCGTTCCCACGCAGAGCGAGTTATCGAACGCCTTCAGTTGCGAATCAGCTTTCGATACTTGATCCGGTGGGGTTGATCGGCAGCGGAACCGAGGCGTCGTCGTCGATCCGCTTCGTACTCGTTGTAGTTGCCCTCGAAGAAAACGACCTGGCTCTCTCCCTCGAACGCGAGGATGTGCGTCGCAATCCGGTCCAGGAACCAGCGGTCGTGCGAGATGACGACGGCGCAGCCGGCGAACTCCAGCAGGGCGTCCTCGAGCGCGCGTAGCGTGTCCACATCCAGATCGTTCGACGGCTCGTCGAGCAGGATGAGGTTACCGCCCTTCTGGAGCGTCTTGGCCATGTGGACGCGATTGCGTTCGCCACCCGACAGCACCTTGACCGGCTTCTGCTGCTCGCTGCCTTTGAAGCCGAACCACGAGCAATAGGCCCGTGCGTTGACCTCGCCGCGGCCCAGCCTGATCGCGTCGAGCCCGCCGGAAATCTCCTGGTAGACCGTCTTCTCGCCATCCAGGGAGTCGCGGCTCTGGTCGACATACGCCGGCTCGACCGTCGAGCCCACCTTGAGGGCGCCGCCGTCGGGCTGCTCCTGCCCGGTGATCATGCGGAAGAGGGTGGTCTTTCCCGCGCCGTTCGGACCGACGACCCCGACGATACCTCCGCGGGGTAGGCTGAAGCTGAGCCCGTCGATCAGGACGTGATCGTCATATCCCTTCGTGACGTTCTCCGCCACCACGACGACGTCCCCGAGGCGAGGCCCATTGGGGATGACGATCTCGGCCCTGCTCAGCTTCTCGCGCGGATCCTCGTTGAGCAACTGCTCGTACGCGCCGAGCCGGGCCTGGCTCTTCGCCTGCCTCGCGCGAGGTGCCATGCGGACCCATTCGAGCTCCCGCTCGAGCGTCTTCTGCCGCGCCGAAGCTTGCTTCTCTTCGTGCCGCAGGCGCTCCGATTTCTGCTCCAGCCATGACGTGTAGTTGCCCTTGAACGGATATCCCTCGCCCCGATCAAGCTCGAGGATCCACTCCGCGACGTTGTCCAGGAAGTACCGATCGTGGGTGATCGCCACGATCGTCCCCTTGAACTCGACGAGATGCTGCTCGAGCCAGGCAACGGACTCGGCGTCCAGGTGGTTCGTCGGCTCATCGAGCAGAAGGAGGTCGGGCTCCTCGAGGAGAACCTTGCACAGGGCGACCCGCCGCTTCTCTCCGCCCGAAAGCCGATCGACCGCACCGTCGGGAGGCGGGAGGCGGAGGGCATCCATCGCGATCTCGATTTTGCGATCCAGGTCCCACAGGTTCCCCGCATCGATCTGGTCCTGGAGGGTCGCCTGCTCCTCGATCAGCGCGTTCATCTCGTCGTCGGACGTGACCTCGGCAAACTTCATGTTCACCTCCTCGAAGCGCCGCAAGAGATCGCGCTGGTGCTTGATCGCCTCTTCGACGTTGCCGCGAACATCCAGCACCGGATCGAGCTCGGGCTCCTGCGGCAGGTACCCGACCCGTGTGCCCTGCGCCGCCCACGCCTCCCCGTTGAAGTCCTTGTCGAGCCCTGCCATCACCTTCAGCACTGAGCTCTTTCCCGAGCCGTTCGGCCCGACGACGCCAATCTTCGCGCCCGGGTAGAACGACAGCCAGATATCGTTCAGGATGACTCGGTTGGGTGGGACGACCTTCGTCAGCCCCTTCATCACGTAGATGTAGTCCATTGTCCTCAGGTCTTCAGACGCCGCATTCTGGCTGGGGCCTCGTGCCCTCACGCCGGGGTGCGGCTGCGATTTGTGGCACCATTTGTGGCACCGAGTAATCATCGAAATCGCCGCGGAACCCGCGGCTGCCGTGCGGCGCAGCGAGGATCGCCGAGCCGCTCAGCGCACGCGCGAAAGCCATCCTCGTCGGGCACTGGAACGCCCGGAAAGATGAGCTAGAGGCCGCGGTCGCGGAAGGTTGCCTCGACTTCGACCCCGAGCGACGGTCGGAGATCCTCGCCCCTTGCCCCAGTCTACGGGATTCGCTGAAGGCCGCTCCGGAGATCGACGACGGTCCGCAGTCCGCCGGCGGTGAGGTAAGATTCTTTGGCCTTAGCGCACGAAAGAGCCCCTCAACGAGCACGCCGAGGGGCGCAGGGATTGTCTAGCGGAGCGATCGTGACGCCGTCAGCGTTACAGCTCGATGTCGCAGCGTTGTTTCAGATCCTGAGCCAGAACGCTGTGCGCGGTCTCCTGTTCTTCGGTCCAGGGTTCGTCACTGACGACGGTTTGAGCGCCGCGCAGGGTTTCGGCTGCGGATCGGGCGGCGCCGGCCGGGAGCTGCTCGGCGAGTGCCCCGAGCGCCTCGCGCCATGCCTGTTGCGCGGCATGCTGCTGCTCATGACTCGCTGTCGCGACTCTGTCGGTTGCCCGGTCGGCTTCGGCGAAGCTTTGCGCCACCTCACAGATGTCGGCCGAGCCGGTCTGCGCCACGACGACCTGCGGAACGCCGAACGCAATACTGCCGATCAAGCCAGCAAGAATCCAGGTCAAGCCAACAGGATGATGGCGGTTCGTCCTACCCCTGGGTGTCATTGTACTGCTCCTTCATTGAATTTGCCTCGGGTGCTCTCATGGTGAAGGACGGTGGCGTGGAGTCCGGTCGCTCTAGAAGGCCGTTGATAAATCGCGCATCTCTACGTGGGAACTGATGCTTCCTTCGGGCGCGCGCTTCCTCGCCGCTCCCTGCGGCGTACAAAAGTACGCCTCACTCGCGGCTCGT